>JASGGS010000149.1:0-10114 GCA_047602685.1 Sphingobium sp. | reverse complement strand
GCGCGGCGCTGTGCGGGTATTCGACTTCGGCCCCGACATCGAAACCCTGCGCGCCCGGTGCGAGGCGGAGACGGGCCTGCCCGCGCCCCGCGCGCCCCGATGGACCAACTTCGCCGAAGCCGCCGAATAAGCGGCCAAGGCACCCGTCCACGGCCGGTTCCTCCCTCTCCTTGCCGGCCGTGGACTCCCCCTTCGAGGAAGGGGAAAGGCGCATCATGCGGAAAATGAGGGAAGGGGGTCGCATATGAAGGACGATCTGGACGGGGATTATGCGGACGCCGGGTTCGGCGGCAGGCTGGCGGTGGGGCGCAAGGCCGCGCTTGTCATCGTCGATGTCGTCATGGCCTATATCGACCCGGCCTGCCATCTCTATGCAGGCACCCTGTGCGAGCAGGCGCTGACCGCCAATGAACGTCTGGCGGCGGCGGCGCGCGATGCGGGCGTGCCGGTCATCTTCACCAATGTCGCCTATGCGAAGGGAGGCATGGACGGCGGCCAGTTCTTCCGCAAGGTGCCGGCGCTCCGCGCCTTCGAGCCTGGCTCGCCCTTCGCCGCCTTTCCCCCGACGCTCCAGCCCCGGCCGGGCGAACTGGTCGTGACCAAGCAATATCCCTCCGCCTTCTTCGCCACGCATCTGGCCTCCACCCTCCATGCGGCGGGCGTCGATACGGTATTCCTGACGGGCTATTCCACCTCCGGCTGCGTGCGCGCCTCCGCGCTCGATGCGCTGTGCCACGGTTTCGCGCCCTTCGTGGTGCGCGAGGCCTGCGGCGACCGCGACCCGCGCCCGCACGAGCAGAACCTGTTCGACATGCAGGCCAAGATGGCCGAAGTGGTGAGCGAGGCGGCGGCGATCGCCCTTTTCGCACAGGTCGGCAAGGGCGCCTGAACCCTGGAGGGCGGCGGGATTCCGCGCGCGGACCGGTCTCTCTCCCAAGGGTGGGGCAGGGCGGAAACCCCTGTGTCCCCATGCGTTATCCCCTGATCGGAAATGATCGGAGATGGATCATGCCCAGAGGTGACAAGAGCAGCTATACCGACAAGCAGAAGCGCAAGGCGGAGCATATAGAGGAAAGCTATGAGGATCGCGGCGTCCCGGCGAAGGAGGCCGCGGCCCGCGCCTGGGCCACGGTCAACAAGGAATCGGGCGGCGGCAACAAGTCCGGTTCCGGCCGGGGCCGCAAGGACAGCCACGTCTCCTCCTCGCGCGGCGGCAAGGCGCATGAGTCCGGTTCTTTCGAGCAGCGCTCCGCCGCCGCGCGCAAGGGCTGGGTGACGCGCCGCAAGAAAGTCGCCAAGGGATAGGAGCAGGCCGATGATCGAGATATTGCCCGCCGCCGACCATGTTGCGGCGTTCAAGCTGAGCGGCACGCTGATCGAGGAAGACCTCGATGTCGTGATCGCGGATGTCGAGGCGCGGCTGAAACGCCATGACAAGGTTGGCATCGTCGCGGACCTGACCGCCTTTCACGACATGGGCCTTCGCGCGGGCCTCAAGGACCTGCGCTATTCCTTCGGCAAGCTGCTGGAATGGAACCGTTTCCCGCGCGAGGCGGTGATCACCGACAAGCAGTGGATCAGGACGCTGGTGGGCCTTGCCGGGCCGTTCATCCCCTTTGTCGCCGTGAAGGTGTTCGCGCCGGACGAAAGCGACGCGGCCTTTGCCTGGGCCGGGGATTTCGATCCGGTCGTCCGGTCGGAGGCGGCCTGACAGGGAACGCTTTCGCACCGGCGGGATTGATCCTCCCATAGCCTGTGGGAGACTGACCATGCCGGTTGCCGCCACCCCCGCCGTGGAGCGCGTCGCGCGCGTCCTTGCCGGACGCAAGCTCAGCAGCAATGCCGATGGCGAGGATCGGCACGCCAGCAAGGCCGTGGAGATGGAATGGACCGACTGCGTGGACAGCGCGCTGGCCGTGCTGCGGACCCTGCGGGAGCCGGATGCGCGGATGGCGGCGGCGGGCGACGTGGCCGTTTGGGAACGGATGATCGCCGCGGCCCTCGGCACACCCCGGCCGCCCGCTCCCGCGCCCTATGATCCGCCGGAACCCGGCACCGATCCTTTCCATGAGGGGCCGTGACCGCCCCGCCACCGATGCGACGAGCCGATGGAACATCCCGCCCGGTGGATAGTCTTCCCTTGGACAATGAGAGCCATGCGGAGGGGATGCCAGCACGATGCGCCATGAGAAGATAAGAGCGCTCGATATGGCGTCCCCGCTGACCCTGGCCGATGGCGTCGGCGAGCCGATCCCGGGAGAGGATGCCGAAGGCGAGGCCGAAAAGGGTCCGCCCGTGGCGCAACGGCATTTCATGTTTTGCGGCCGGATGCCGCCGCGCCGCGCTCTTATCAAGCACCACTGAATATTATATGAATAGTTGAGCAGGGCGGTAGACAATAGCGCTTGGATCGTGCCAAGAAGCTCTTCCTTCCATCTTTTGTCCAAT
This sequence comes from Sphingobium sp., assembly GCA_047602685.1. Lineage (GTDB taxonomy): Bacteria > Pseudomonadota > Alphaproteobacteria > Sphingomonadales > Sphingomonadaceae > Sphingobium. Next base: position 7,666 of record JASGGS010000149.1, on the reverse strand, counting down.
CAGTGCATCAGAGTTGCATGAAGACCGCGCTCATTATCCGCCACGTCCCCTATGAAGGCGTCGCGGGCTATCGTGCGCCGATCGAAGCTGCCGGCTATGCCCTTGACCGGATCGACGTCGCTGACCCCGAATTTTCGTCGCTCGACTTGCGCGAGCCGGACCTCCTCATCATGATGGGCGGCCCCATGGGCGTCTATGAGCAGGATCGCTATCCGTGGATAGCCTGCCAGATGAAGCGCCTGCGCCAGCGGCTGGATGCCGACCGGCCGACATTGGGCGTGTGCTTCGGGGCGCAGATGATCGCGGCGGCTCTCGGCGCGGAGGTCTATGCCGGGCCGCGCAAGGAAGTGGGCTTTCACCCCGTCCTCCTGCACGAGACGGCGGCGGGCAGTCCGCTCAACCATCTGGTCGACGTGCCGGTGCTGCACTGGCATGGCGACACCTTCACCCTGCCGGAGGGGGTGGAGTTGCTCGCCTCCAGCCATGTCTACGAGCATCAGGCCTTCCGCCGGGGCAGCAACCTCCTCGCGCTCCAGTTCCATGCGGAGATGGGCGAGGACCCGCGCTTCCACGAATGGGTGCGCCAATGGCCCGAATCGGTGGTCGAGGCGGGACAGGACGAGGAGAGCTTCCGCGCGACCCACGACACGCTCGGCCCCGTCGCCGTCGAGGCCGGTCGGCGCATGATCGCCGACTGGCTGGACGGAATTGACCGTTCCAGCCGTTCCGTTTCCGTTGCATTGGCGCAATGATGGCATGACGGCGGGACTAGACGGGATCGCCGCCTCCACTTTTGTCCTGCGCGAGTTTGTCGCCGCTTGACTGGACATGCCGGTTTTCTCCGTAAGGGAGAGCTTGAAGGATGCGATATATTATCTGCAACTCGTCGGTGTCGCGCGCCTGAAGGCGGAGGAGGAGCGCGGCTTGCGCTGGTGAAGGACGGGATTTGCCGCCATCAAGGCACATCCGCGCCAGCCGGGGAGCGGCGCACGGCCGCTCCGGCATGGCGCGGATTGGACGGTCTCAGGAGGCTTCCTGCGCCAGCCTGCTCTCCCGCGCCACGTCCTTCACGATCCACAGATTGCCGCCGATCACGGAACCCCGCCCTATGGTCACGGGGCCGAGTATGGTCGTGCCCGCATAGATCACCACATCATCCTCCACGATCGGATGGCGCGGGCCGACGGGGCGGCGGTCCGCGTCATCATGCAGCGAACGGGCATGCGCGCCCAGCGTGACGCCCTGATAGAGGCGCACGTCGCGTCCGATCACGGTGGTTTCGCCGATCACCACGCCGGTGCCATGATCGATGAAGAAATAATCGCCGATGCTGGCGCCCGGATGGATGTCGATGCCGGTGCGGCTGTGCGCGATCTCGGAGATGATGCGCGCGACCAGCGGCGCGCCCAGCTCATGCAGGCGATGCGCGATGCGGTGATGGATGATCGCCGTCAGCGAAGGATAGCAGATCAGCACCTCGTCCACGCTGCGCGCCGCCGGGTCGCCGCGAAAGGCCGCGTCCACATCCGTGTCGAGCGTCCGGCGGAGCGCGGGCAGGCCATGGGCGAAGGCGGCAATGGCCTCCGCCGCGCGCGCGTCTATCTCCTCGCGCGGGCTGCCGGGCAGGGCGTAGAGCAGTTCGAGGCGGATCTGGCCGTACAGGCGGGACAGCACCGTCTGCAATGTCTCCGCGACGAAGGCGTCCTCATTATGCTTGCGCACCCATTCCGGGCCGAGGCGCAGGGGATAGAGCGCGCCCGACAGCGCCTGGAGGATGCGCGACAGGTCGCCGCGCGAGGGGAAGCCTTCGGTCCCATGTTCGGCATGGTGCCAGCTCCGGCTGCGCCAGTCCCGGCGGACAGCGCCCAGTTCCGCCGCCACATCGTCCAGGTCCCAATAACCGTCCGCCGCCCGCGGACGCGCCTCGCCTGAACTCACAGGCCCAGCCTGCGCCAGAATTCCGCCGCGTCGATCGCGCCCGCGTCGCGTTTGTCGGTGGACGCCTGCTGCGGCGCGCGCGCGGGCGCGCGGACGGTTCCGCGCTTGCCGTCCGGCTGGCGTTGATGTGGCGTCATTCTGTCCTCCCGAAGACGAGGGCAGGAACACGGAGGCGTGCTACAGGTTCCCCGATGGTGTCTCGGCATTCTCTATAGAGTTAATAGAGAAAAACAGGAGGCATAACTGCTTGTCCTGCGGATAGATTTTCTAGCCGGCAAGATGTCCGGCCAAAATCCGCATCGTGCCGGCATGACGCCGGGCCACGGCCATTCGGTCGGGTCCGTAGCCGCCGCCCAATGTGCTGGCGAGTGCTATGCCGCGCCGCCGCGCTTCCTGCGCGACATGGCGGTCGCGCGCGTCCAGTCCCGCATCGCTCAGCGACAGGCGGCCCAGCGCATCCTCGCCATGCGCGTCGACGCCCGCCTGATAGAGAATCAGGTCGGGCGCGTACCCGTCCAGCGCGCGGGGCAGGACATCGGCCAGAGCCGCCATATAGGCCGCGTCGCCCGTGCCGTCGGGCAGGGCGATGTCGATGTCCGACCGCGCCTTGCGCACCGGGAAATTCTTTTCGGCATGGAGGGAGAGGGTGAAGATATCGTCCCGCCCCTCCGTCAGGCTGGCCGTGCCGTCGCCCTGGTGCACGTCGAGGTCCAGGATCAATATGCGCCGCGCGTCCTCCTCCGCGATCAACCGGTGCGCCGCGATGGCGAGGTCGTTGAAGGTGCAATAGCCCGCGCCCGTATCCGCCAGCGCATGATGGCTGCCGCCCGCCGCATTGGCCGCGAAGCCATGGGCGAGGGCGAGCCGCGCGGCAAGCCATGTGCCGCCCGCCGAAAGCTGCGAGCGGCGCGCTATATGCGGCGTGACCGGAAAGCCGATGCGCCGCTCCTTCTCGCGCGGGACCGTACAGCTCAGCACCTCGCGCACATAGCCGGGATGGTGGACGGCGGCGATCCACCGTTCCGGCATGGGGTCGGGCCGGTGGACGGCATGGGCGGCCCCGCTTTCCGCCAGGGCGTCCATGACCAGCCCATATTTGTCGTGCGGAAATGTGCCGCCGGACGGGGCCGGTCCGACATAGGCGGGATGATGGACGACATGCAGCACGCCCCGCTTGTAGCCGCGCGCCGGGACCGGCGAAAGGTCATCGGCAAGGTCGATACCCTCCCTTCTGAACTATCCGGGTTCTTCGAATACCGGAGCAGGCATAGAAACGACCGCAACGGGACGCCGCGATGCGTCCTGAACAGGCATGAGGAGAGAAGGAGGTCTTATGGCCACGCAGACACTGGAACGCCGCGACGCGAAGTCGACCATCAAGGTGATCGACGCCGACACCCATTATACCGAACCCCATGACATGTGGGTCAAGCGCGCGCCCGCCAAATGGAAGAACCGGGTGCCGCAGGTGAAGATGTTCGACGGGCAGATGAGCTGGATCATCGACGACCGCCTGTCCATCGGCACCGGCGCCCATCCCAACAGCTCCATCCTCAAGGACGGCACGAAGGTCCGCGTCCTCGACGATTTCCTGAAGCTGAAATTCGCGGATGTGCATGATGCCTCGTCCGACGTGAAGGAGCGGCTGAAGATCATGGACGCGGCGGGCATCCATGCCCAGATCGTCTATCCCAACATACTCGGCTTCGGCGGGCAGGCGACGGGCAAGGTCGATTTCGACCTGCGCCAGGTCTGCGTCGAGATCTATAACGACGCCATGGCGGAGCTTCAGGCGGAGTCCGGCAACCGCATGTTCCCGATGGCGCTCCTGCCCTGGTGGGATGTGAAGGCGGCGGTGAAGGAGATGGAGCGGTGCGCGGCCATGGGCCTGCGCGGCATCAACATCAATTCCGATCCCCATGAGCACAAGGATGCCGACGGCAACAGGCTGCCCGATCTCGGCCACCCGCATTGGGACCCGCTGTGGGAGGTGTGCGTCGACAAGAAGCTGCCGGTCAATTTCCATATCGGCGCGTCCGACACCTCCATCGACTGGATGGGGCAGCAGGGCTGGCCGTCTCTCCCGCGCGAGCTGCGTTCGGGGATCAGCGGCGCCATGCTGTTCTTCGGCAATGGCCGGGTCGTCTCCAACCTCATCTATTCGGGCATGCTCGACCGCAATCCCGAACTCCAGTTCGTGTCGGTCGAAAGCGGCGCGGGCTGGGTGCCCTTCCTGATGGAGGCGCTCGACTACCAGCTTTACGAAATCGCGGGCAATCGCAGCTTCAACAAGAAGCCGTCGGAATATTTCCGCAGCAATTTCTACGCCTGCTTCTGGTTCGAGCGGGAGGATGTGGCGGAGACGCTGCGCAAGGTCGGCATCGACAATGTGCTGTTCGAAACCGACTTCCCGCACCCCACCAGCCTCTTCCCCATCGAGAATCTGGAGGGGCGCCTGGGCGACCTCACCCATGAGGAGAAGGCGAAGGTGCTGAGCCTCAACGCGGCCCGGCTCTATCGCATCGATGTGTGAGCGTTTCGACATGACGGGCCGAGGAAGCGGCGGGGCGAGGAACCCCGCCTCTTTCCTATGCAAGTGTTAAGACTTGCCATGGCATAGAAGGGCGACGTGGGGATGCGGGATTGGCCGCTCAGGAAACGTAGCTGAAACAATGTCCTATCAGATCGATCGCCGACGCCTTCTGAAGGCGGGGCTGGCGGGAGCCGTCGCCGCGGCCATGCCCGCCCGCGTCCTCGCCGCCACCGATGCGGGCCGCATCGTCCCGCCGCTCCTCATGGAGCGCGCCCGCCGCGCTCTGGACCGCTATCCCGGCCTCAAGGGCGACCGCATCTTCATCGCGGACTTCTCCCGCGCTTCCGCCGATCCGCGCTTCCACATGGTCAATCTGGAAAGCGGGCGGACGGACAGCCTGCTCGTCACCCATGGCCGCGGCTCCGACCCTGCCTATAGCGGCTATCTGCGCCAGTTCTCGAACGAGATGGGCTCGGCCGCGACCTCCTCCGGCGCGTTCCGCACGGGCCGTATCTATGCCGGCAAGCATGGCGCCTCCCGCCGCCTCGCCGGTCTCGAATCCAGCAATGACAATGCCTATGCCCGCGCCATCGTGGTGCATGGCGCCTGGTATGCCGATCCCGCATTGCTGCGCGCCCATGGCAAGCTGGGCCGCAGCGAAGGATGCTTCGCCGTGTCGCAGGAGGATATTGGTCCGCTGCTCGACCGGCTGGGCGAGGGGCGCCTCATCTACGCCGGACGAACGGCCTGATCGTCCATGCCTCTTGGCGTCCGCCCCGCATTCTCCCTATGATGCGCCCCGTCGAGGGAGGACGGGGACGGCATGAAGGTCACGCTGCGGCAGCTTGAGGTGTTCGATGCCGTGGCGACGCTGGGCAGCGTCACCGCCGCCGCCGACCGTCTGGGCATGAGCCAGAGCGCCGCGTCCAGCGCGCTCACCGACCTTCAGATCATCCTGAAACGCCCCCTCTTCGCCCATGCCAAGGGCCGCCCCCTCCAGATCACGGACGAGGGCAAGCGCCTCTTCCCCATGGTCCGCTCCCTGCTGGCCGAGGTGCGCGACATAGAGAGCGCGGAATCCGCCCCGCTGGAGGGGCGGCTGGTCATCGGCGCCACGGCCATGGTCGCGGAAACCATGCTGCCCACCATCTGCGTCGAGTTCATGCGCGAGCATCCCGGCGTCGAGATCAAGATAGAGGCGGACAGCGCCGCCATCCTCTTCGACCGCCTCTCCCGTTTCGAGCTGGAGACGGCGGTGATCGAGATATTCCCCGATGTGGAGGGGCTGGAACTCATCAAGTGGCGCACGGACGAGATGTGGCTGGTGGTGGCGCCCGGCCATCCGCTCGCGGACCGGGGGCAACTCGCCATTGCCGACCTGGCCGGCATGGCCTGGTGCGCGCGCGAGGCGACGTCGAACATTGCCGGGCGGGTGCGTTATCTGCTTCACGAGCAACTGGGCCAGTTCCCCGTGGCGTTCGAATCGACCAGCAACTGGGCGGTGCGCCTCGCGGCCATAGCGGGCGGCGGCATTGCCTGCCTGTCGCGGACCATGGTGGGCAATGATGTCGATGTGGGGCGCCTCGTCCGGCTGGACATACCGGAATTCAGGCTGACCCGCGCCCTGAGCCTCGCCCGGCCAAAGGCGATCTGGCGCAATCGCCTGACCCGCGCCTTCGACCAGTTCCTGCTGGAGCGCGGCGAGGGCGGCTGACGGAACCGTTTCGACCTGCCACCGATTATGCGATCATCCAGCCAGCGGATGACGGACCACATGGACAGCTCCGGCGATTATGACGTATCGCGTCGCGGCATCCTCGCGGGCAGTGCCGCTTCCCTGGCGGTCATTGCCCTGCCGGCCGACGCGACGACGCAGGCCGACCCTCCGAGACAAGGCAGACCCTCCGTGCGAAGCACAATAGCATTCACCGTCAATGGCAAGCCCCGGTCGCTGGAACTGGACAACCGGACCACGCTGCTCGACGCCCTGCGCGAGCATCTGCGGCTGACGGGGGCCAAGAAGGGATGCGACCATGGCCAATGCGGCGCCTGCACGGTCATCGTGGAGGGGCGGCGCATCAATAGCTGCCTGACGCTGGCCGTGATGCACGAAGGCGACGCGATCACCACGATCGAGGGGCTTGGCTCCCCGCGGGACCTGCACCCGATGCAGGCCGCCTTCATCCGTCATGACGGCTATCAATGCGGCTATTGCACGCCCGGCCAGATCTGCTCCGCCGTGGCCGTGCTGGACGAGATCGGCGCCGGCATACCCAGCCATGCCAGCCCCGATATCGCCGCCGCGCCGAAGCTGGTGGTGGAGGAGGTGCGCGAGCGGATGAGCGGCAATATCTGCCGCTGCGGCGCCTATTCCAACATCATCGACGCCATAGCCGACGTCGCGGGGATAAAGGCATGAGGCCGTTCGACTATGCTCGCGCGACCTCCCCGGCGGAGGCGGCCGCGCTGGCGGCGCGCACGCCCGGCGCGCGCTTCATCGCGGGCGGCACGAACCTCCTCGACCTCATGAAGCTGGAGATCGAGACGCCGGGGCATCTCATCGACATAAACGCCCTGGGGCTGGACCGGATCGAGGAGACGGCGGAGGGCGGCCTGCGCATCGGCGCGCTGGTGCGCAACACCGATCTCGCCGCCGACAAGAGGGTGCGGCGCGACTATGCCCTCCTGTCCCGCGCCCTGCTCGCGGGGGCGTCCGGGCAATTGCGCAACAAGGCGACGACGGCGGGCAACCTCCTCCAGAGGACGCGCTGCCCCTATTTCTACGACACCAACCAGGCGTGCAACAAACGCCGGCCGGGGAGCGGCTGCGCGGCCATTGGCGGGGTCAGCCGCCAGTTGGCCGTGATCGGCGGCAGCGGCGCCTGCATCGCCACCCATCCCGGCGACATGGCGGTGGCCATGCGCGCCCTCGACGCGGTGGTGGAGACGGTGCGGCCGGACGGCGCCGCCCGCGCCATTCCCCTCGCCGACTTCCATCGCCTGCCGGGCGACAGCCCCCATGTCGAGCATGCGCTGGAACCGGGGGAACTCATCACCGCCGTCACCCTGCCGCGCCCCCTGGGCGGCACCCATGTCTATCGCAAGGTGCGCGACCGCGCCTCCTATGCCTTCGCGCTCGTCTCCGTGGGCGTGGTGCTGCGGCGGGACGGCACGGGCCGCGTCGCGCTGGGCGGC
>JASGGS010000148.1:0-10140 GCA_047602685.1 Sphingobium sp. | reverse complement strand
GTCTCTGGCGTTCCTTTCCTCCCAATGCCATGATAATGACTAGCATTATGAGTTAAGGAGTGTCGTTGCCGAATGGCCTATGCTGACCACTCGCAAGGTTCGAGCCGAACGGTCTCGATCATCATCGTGGCCCTCATTCATGCTGTTCTCGGCTATGCCTTCGTTAGCGGACTTGGCATCAAGTACGTCAAAAAGGCTGCAGAACAGCTGAACGTTATCGACGTGGCGGAAGAACCGCCGCCACCGGAAGAGCCACCGCCACCGCCGCCGCCGGACCAGCCTGTTCCGCCGCCGCCGGTCTACGTGCCGCCGCCGAAGGTCGCTCTGACTCCGCCTCCCGCGGCGCCGGTCCTCCCTTCGACCCCCGTCCTGCCGCCGCCGTTGCCGCCTGCGCCTACCGCGCCGCCGGCTCCGCCGCCGCCTCCGACGGTGAACAAGGCCGCAGCGCCCAAGGGCGATCCGCGCACCTGGTTCTCGCAGGACGACTATCCCGCGGCGGCGTTGCGCGACGAGGCTGAAGGTCGTGTGAGCGTCTCCTGGGACATCAACGAGCAGGGGCGTGCCGAAAACTGCCGCGTAACATCGTCGAGCGGCAATGCATCCCTGGACGATGCGACCTGCAAGGTCGTGCTGCGCAAGGGGCGTTATTCGCCCGCGCTCGATCAGGATGGCAATCCGGTGCGTTCGTCCGGTTCGCGTACGGTGTCCTGGAAACTTCCGAAGTAATTTGGACGGCGCGCCGTCGCGCGCCGTCCCGGCAACCTGATTTGGTTTGAAGAGGAAAGCAGAGCAATGTTCATTCAGATTACTGCGGCCGCTGCGCCTGCCGCTGGCGAAAACCCTTACGGCCTGTGGGAAGCGCTCGAGCAGGGCGGTGTCATTTCCTGGGCGGTGTTCATCATCCTCGTCGGCTTCTCGGTCTTCTCCTTCTTCATCCTGTTCTCGAAGCTGATCGAGCAGCAGAAGGTCATCAGCCAGGGCAAGAAGATCCGCCAGACCTTCTGGCGCGCGGCCAGCATCAAGGAAGGTTCCGCGAAGCTGGAGAAGAACAGCGCCTACAAGCAGCTGGTCGATGATGGCGTCGCCGCGCAGGAAGCGCATTCCAAGCTGACCGATCCGGTCGAGGCGCATGACTGGCTGCACGCCTCGCTCGCCCGTTCGGAAGCGGCGATCAACTCGAAGCTCAACGGCGGCCTGGCCTTCCTCGCCACCGTCGGCGCGACCGCGCCCTTCATCGGTCTGTTCGGTACGGTTATCGGTATCTACCGCGCGCTCATCAAGATCGGCTCGTCGGGCCAGGCTTCGATCGACGCTGTTGCCGGTCCGGTCGGTGAGGCTCTCATCATGACCGCCCTGGGTCTGGTCGTCGCCGTTCCCGCCGTGCTCGCCTATAACTGGCTGCAGCGCCGCAACAAGTCGATCGCCGAGGACCTGTCGGGCTTCAACAACGACCTGCTCGGCTATTTCGTGTCGAACGGCGCCGTTCGTCCGACCACGGTCGCCGCTGCCCCGGCTGCCAAGCCCGCGGCTGCTCCGGCTGGCGCCAAGGCCTGATCGAGGCCGGTTTGGAAGGACCGGCGGCTGCCCTGCCGCCGGTCCCCTCCCGCCGCCTTATCGGGTTAGGATGCGTTTGATAGGATATTGATCAATGGCAATGAGTGTTGGATCGGAAGGCGGCGACGAAAAGCCGATGTCGGACATCAACACGACGCCCCTCGTGGACGTCATGCTGGTGCTCCTCATCATCTTCCTGATCGCGGTTCCGGTCGTGATCCAGACCGTCGATGTGAAGCTGCCCAACGTGCCCTTCGAACCGACGACGACGAAGCCGGAAAATGTGTCGCTCTCCGTCAAGGGCGGCAGCGATGGAAGCTGCGAGGTTTACTGGAACCTCACCCGCGTCGACTCCAAGGAGCTGCTCGACCGCGCGGTCGCGAAGTTGAAGGCCGATATCGAGAAAGCCGGTGGCGTCGAGAATATGAACCCGGAGGATCTGCCCGAAGTGCATATCCGCGGCGACATCAACACGCCCTACAAGTGCATTGGTGGCACCATCTTCACCATGCAGCTTGCCGGTTATCCGAAGGTCGGCTTCATCTCGCAGCCCGAGCCGGGTTCCATCAAGGTCCAGCGCCTTTAAGGCGGCCTCAACTTAGGAGACATTTGCCATGGCAATAAGCGGAGGCAAGGACGACGGCGAACCGATGATGGAGATGAACACGACGCCGCTCATCGACGTCATGCTCGTGCTTCTCATCATGTTCATCATCACGATCCCGATCCAGACCCATGCGGTCAAGATCGACCTGCCGACCAACACGCCGCCTGACAACACCCAGGTGATCGATCCGGTGAAGAACAAGCTCACCACCGATCCGTCGGGCACGATCCTGTGGAACGGTTCGGCAATCGATATCGTGACGCTGCGCCAGTATCTCGACCAGACCAAGCGCATGACGCCCGAGCCGGAATTGCAGTTCGAGCCGGATGCACAGACCCGCTATGTGGTCGTCGACAATGTGCTCGCGGTGATCAAGCGCTCCGGCGTGACCAAGATGGGCTTTGTCGGTAACGAGCGTTACGGCAATTTCTAATTTTTATCCTGCCATAGCGTCCTCTCGAAAGAGAAGATGGGGGGAGGGGGCCTTTCGGCCCCTTTTTCTTTGGCTTCTTCCAGAGCCATGCCGCCGCTTGCAGCTCCTGAATGGTCATTGAAATGACGGCTCCCTATCCGCCGCATTACCTTTCGATCCTGATCCGGAGCAGGGCGCGGCCCTCCTGTCGTAGCGGGAGCCGGAACTCGGCCAGAAGTCCGGGACGGATCGACATTCGGCGCTGACCGCCTGCAAATGGCGGTTGCCCGCGCTTCCTATGCTCGCATAGCTTCAGTATGCCGAGCGAAGCACGTGACTCGCTTGAAGGATCGCGGAAAACCACCATTTTCGGCTCGTCATCATCTGAATGTCGATCCGTCCTGGGGCCACGCCTGCCCCTTTCAGGACCTGCAAATCTCCTGGCCTCTCCGGTGCCGAGTTTCGGCATATCCGGCGGATCTACCCGTAGGCGCCATCGAATTGCATCGTACCATACCCCCGCTTCCACCTGATGCAGGCGGATCGTGGCGCGGCGGGCGTCCATATCCGGCAACGCGCGCATGGGGACGTATCATCCGAGCTTTGGGAGGCGATGATCGGGAGGCTGGACTGCCACGTCTCGCCGCCGTGGCGGTTCGCGGCCGCTCCTCATGGCGCGAACCGGCATGGCATATCGCCGCGCATTTCTCGCAGGGGCATCGCCGTTAAACTTCGGATAAGCGCCTCTGTGATAAGGGCGCGCAATGCGCGATGCCGTTCCTGTTCGTCCCGATGACATCCTTGCCCGGCTGGATTTGCCCGCCGGGCGCGCGCATCACAATTCCCGTCTCGTGGAACGTCAGTCCGTCCTGATCGCCATCGATCTGCGCGCCGGGGAGGAAGGCTGGATCGCCGGGCGCGTGACGGATATCTCGCGCGACGGATGCCGTCTGGCCATGGCTGCCGGTTCGCTCCATCCCGGCATGGCGGTGCGGATCATGTTTCCCGGTTTCGCGGGGCGCGGCGCACGCATCGTCTGGACGGAGGGGGACCGGGCGGGCTGTCTCTTCGAAAGGCCCATGCCCTCCGCCATATTGGACTATATTATCCGCATGTCCGACCCTTCCGCCAGGGGATGAAGCCGGCCTTCCGCGCCGCTATCGAATGACGCTGCCGTCGCCGGGCGTGCCGCGCCCGGCGCTCTTGACGCGCCGCCGGGCGCTCCATGCCGCTCGTCGAAAGGCGGGGTCGCCGCCTTCCGCATGGCGCATCAATGCTGGTCCGCCGTCGCGAACTGGAGGCTGGCAAGGCGCGCATAGAGGCCGGAGCGCGTGGACAGTTCCGCATGGCTTCCCGCCTCCACGATCCGGCCGCCGTCCATCACAACGATGCGGTCCGCCGCGCGCACGGTGGCGAGGCGGTGGGCGATGACGATGGTCGTGCGCGATCCCATCAGGGCGGTGAGGGCGGTCTGTATCTCCCGCTCCGATTCCGCGTCCAGCGCCGATGTGGCCTCGTCCAGCAGCAGGAGAGGCGCATCGCGCAGCAGCGCCCGCGCAATGGCGATGCGCTGGCGCTGCCCGCCGGAAAGGCGCGCGCCGCCTTCGCCCAGATAGGTGTCCAGCCCCTGCGGCAGGGCGCGCAGGAAGCCCTCCGCATTGGCCGCGCGGGCCGCTGCCCATAGCGCCTCGTCATCCGCGTCCCAGCGCCCGTAGCGCAGATTGTCGCGGGCGGAGGCGGCGAAGATCACCGTCTCCTGCGGCACGACCGCCATCATGGAGCGCACGTCAAGGGGCGACATGGTCGGCAGGGGCACGCCGTTGAACAGAACCGTCCCCGCATCCGGGTCGTAGAAGCGCGAGGCGAGTTGCAGCACGGTGGACTTGCCCGCGCCGGACGGGCCGACCAGCGCCACCGTCTCGCCCGGTCGCACGTCCAGCGTGAAGTCGTGGAGCGCGGCCGTGTCGCGCCGCGTGGGATAATGGAAGCTCACCCCCTCGAAACGCAGGCTCGCCGGGCTGTCTCCCGGAACCGGCACGGGCGCGGCTGGCGCGGTGATGCCGGGCCGCTCCGCCAGCAATTCGCCCATGCGGCCCGCCGCGCCTGATGCGCGCAGAAGGTCGCCATAGGTCTCGCTGAGCGATCCGAAGGCGCCCGCGACCAAGCCGCCCGTCACCACGAAGGCGAAGATGCTGCCGCCCGACATCCGCCCGCTTGCCACGTCCAGCGCGCCCTGCCACATCAGCAGGGTGATCGCGCCGAAGATCAGGCCGATGACCATCGCCGTCATGACCGCGCGCAGGGCGATGCGCCGTTTCGCGGCGTGGAACCCGTCCTCCACGGCGGCGGTGAAGCGCTCGCCCTCTCGCCCTTCCTGCCCGAAGGCCTGCACGATCTTCATCGCGCCCAGCACCTCGCTGGTGATGCTGCCGATGGAGGCGAGCCGGTCCTGGCTGGTGCGCGACAGGCCGCGCAGGCGGCGCCCCATGGCGATGATCGGCACCAGGATCACCGGGATGCCGATCAGCAGCATGCCCGTCAGGCGCGGCGCCAGGGTGAAGAGATAGACGATGCCGCCCACCCCGGTGACGAGGTTGCGCAGCGCGACCGAGACGGTCGATCCCACCACCTGCTCGATGATGGCGGTGTCGCTGGTCATGCGCGACGCGATCTCCGAGGGGCGGTTCACCTCGAAGAAGCTGGGGGCGAGGCTCAGCAGCCGTCCCTGCACCGCCACGCGCATGTCCGCGACGACCCGCTCGCCCAGCCATGACACGCAGTAGAAGCGGGCGGCCGTCGCCAGCGCCAGCAGCACGACGATGCCCAGCAGGTAGCGGAACCAATGTCCTATATCGGGACCGGGCGTCCCGCCCGCAAAGCCACGGTCGATCACCAGCCGGAACCCGCTCGGTATGGCCAGCGTCGCGGCGGAAGTGAGGATGAGGGCAAGGACGGCGCCCGCGATCGTCCAGCGATAGCGGCGGGCGAACTGCCAGACGAGCTTCAGATCGCCTAGGCTGCGGTTGCGCCCTTGCTCCGTCGGGGCGTTTCGGGTCTTGGGGCGTCGGGCCATTGCGGGGCTTTAGTCGGGGACGCTTCTCCTGTAAAACAGGATTTGGCCTGTAGAACCGGATTTGGAAGCGGGCGGAAATTACGCCGCCATCCGGCACCGTCCGCCGGGGCATTCATCGATCCATGCTGTCCCGTGACCGCGTGGACGGGAACTTTTGCCGTTGCGAAAGCATCCAGAAGGGTGTTCTTGGTAAGCCGTCAATTGAAACCTTATATGGTTATGGAACAGGCGCCGCTGCCGGGGAGAGGGCAGGCCGGCATGCCCAGAGGATTATTTGATGCTCTACAATGCCTATGAAATTCAGCGGAACTTCCTTGCCAGCGCCAGCGCGATGGCGACGGCGGGTGCCGAGCTTCTCCAGAACCCCGCCAACCCCTTCGCCTATTTCGGCGGCGGCCCGCTGCTCGCCTCGGCGCTCGATGTGTTCGCCCATGCGGCCGCGCCGCGCGGCAAGCCGATATTCGGGCTGGATTCCGTTGAGATCGGCGGCAGGACCGTTCCCGTCATGGAGGAGATAGAGGCGCGCAAGCCCTTCGGTCAGCTCAAGCATTTCGTGCGCGACGGCGTGAAGCCGGGCGATCCGAAGCTGCTGATCGTCGCCCCCATGTCCGGCCACTTCGCCACGCTGCTGCGCGGCACGGTCGCGCGCATGCTGCCGGGCCATGACGTCTATATCACGGACTGGCGCGATGCCCGCAACGTTCCCCTGTCCGAAGGCCGCTTCGATCTCGACGACTATGTGGACTATGTGATCGACTGGCTGGACCATATCGGCCCCGGCGCGCACATGCTGGCGGTGTGCCAGCCGTCCGTGCCCACCTATGCGGCGCTTTGCCTCATGTCCGCCAACGGGCACCCGGCCCTGCCGCGCACGCTGACCATGATGGGCGGTCCCATCGACACGCGCCGCGCGCCCACCGTGGTCAACACGTTGGCGGTCGAGCGTCCTTTGAGCTGGTTCCGCCAGAATGTGATCGCCACCGTGCCGTTCAACTATCCGGGCGCGGGGCGGGAGGTCTATCCGGGCTTCCTCCAGCTTGCGGGCTTCATGTCGATGAACCTCGGCAACCACCTGATGAGCCATTGGGGCATGTTCAAGCATCTGGTGCAGGGTGACGACGAAAGCGCGGAATCCACGAAGAAATTCTATGAGGAATATCGCTCGGTCTGCGACATGACCTCCGAATTCTATCTCCAGACGGTGGAGCAGGTGTTCCAGAAGCATGCCCTGCCCAAGGGCGAGCTGATGCATCGCGGCGTGCGCGTCGATCCCGGTGCGATCACGGATGTGGCGCTGCTCGCGGTCGAAGGCGAGAAGGACGATATCTCCGGCCTCGGCCAGACCAGGGCGGCGCTCGACATCGCGGTCAACCTGCCCGAATCGAGAAAGAAATATTTCATGTGCCGGGATGTCGGCCATTATGGCATCTTCAACGGCTCCAAATGGCGCAACAAGATCGCGCCGGTGCTGGAAAAGTGGATCGCGGAGCATGATGGCTGATCGCTGACGGGTGCGTCGGCGGATGGTCGATCTGATTTCCGTGGATATCGAACGCTGGCCGGTCGCGGGCAGCTTCGTCATCAGCCGCGGCGCGAAAACCCATGTCGATGTCGTTACCTGCGTCGTGGGGGACGACAGGCATCGGGGCCGGGGCGAAGGCACGCCCATTTATTATAAGGGCGAGGATGCCGAGGGGTGCGCGGAGGCCATCAGGGCCTTTGCCGCGCGCGGCTCTTTCGATCGGGCGTCAGTCAATGCCGGGATGAAGGCGGGCGCGGCGCGCAACGCGCTGGACTGCGCGCTCTGGGAATGGGAGGCGCGGGTCGCCGGGCGCCCCGTCTGGGAACTGGCCGGGCTGGCGCGGCCACGGGCCATGGCGACCGCCTTCACCATCAGCCTCGGCGAGCCGGATACCATGGAAGCCGCCGCGCGAAGGGCGGCCGCCTCGGGCTACGGCCTCCTCAAATGCAAGCTGACCGGGAAGGGCGACGGCGCCCGTGTCGGGGCGGTCCGTCGCGGCGCGCCCGATGCCCGCCTGATCGTCGATGCCAATGAAAGCTGGGGCGCGCTCGACATAGCGGCGGAGGCGGCGGCTATGGCGGCGCTCGGCGTCGAGCTGGTCGAACAGCCGGTGCCGCGGGGGGAGGATGACCGTCTGCGCGATATCGTCTCGCCCATTCCCTTCTGCGCGGACGAAAGTTGCCAGACGGCTGCCGACCTTGACTGCCTTTCCATGTATCGGGCGATCAACATCAAGCTGGATAAGGCGGGCGGCCTCACCGAGGCGCTGAAACTGGCGGAGGGCGCAAGGGCGCGCGGACAGGCGGTCATGGTCGGTTGCATGCTCGGCACTTCTCTCGGCATCGCGCCCGCCTTCCTCGCCGCGCAAGGCGCGCATTGGGTCGATCTGGACGGCGCGCTGCTGCTGGCGGAGGATCGCGAGGGCGCGCTGACGGCCGAGGGGGGCGTGCTCAGGCCGGGCGCGTTGTGGGGCAACGGGTAACGGGGGCGGGAACCTGCTCCAGCCCGGCTACGCCCTGTGGAACGGAAGGCATGAGCCGGCCCAACCCGATTAAAGCTCAATCCACCCCTTCAACAGACGCATGCCTCTGTTGAAATGCCCCGAAAGGTGGGGGAGGTAGGTAGAGGCTGCCCCATCACCCCTCCGGATAGGGCATGACCAGCCGTCCGTCCGGCGCCGCCGTCATGGTGATCTGCGTCGGGAAGGCGAATTCTATCCCTTCCTCCGCGAAGCGCCGCAATATGGCGAGGCCGATGCGGTGGCGCGTCATGAAATAATTGGCGCTGTCCGGGTCCGGCACGTCGAAATCCAGTTGATAGTCGAGCGTGCTCTGCCCGAATCCGGTAAAGCCCGCCTGCACGAAGATCAGATTCTCCGCCTTGACGATCTCCTCCAGCAGCGCGGGCACGCGCTCCGCCAGATCAGGCGGCGTATGATAGACGAGGCCGAGCGCGAAGGTGACGCGCTTCATCGCCAGATGCTGGAGCCCCGTTATCTCCTTCTGGAGCAGGTTCGCGTTGGAGATGACCTTGCGCTCGCCCGACACGGCGCGCAGGCGCGTGCTCTTGAGGCCGATCCGCTCGACCCGCGCGGTCGTGTGGTCATAGGTGATGACCTCGCCCTGCTTGAACGGCCGGTCGAAGATGATGGAGAGGGCGGCGAACAGGTCGGAGAATATGCCCTGCGCGGCCAAGCCGATGGCGATGCCGCCAATGCCGAGGCCCGCGACGAGGCCGGTCACATTGACGCCCATATTGTCGAGGACGACGATGACGGCGATGGCGAACAGGGCCACCGTCACCAGGATGCGGATCAGACCCATGGCATTGGCCAGCGTGTCGCTGCCCGTCGGGTCGGAGCGCCGCTCGATCAGGCCCAGCACGACCTCGCGCACCCACATGGCGACCTGGAACACCGCGACGATGGTGAAGAGGAAGTGAACGATGTCGTGCAGCCATGCGGGCGGGCTGGCGAAGCGCACGACCAGCCGCGCGGCGACCAGGCCCATGAAGAGATGGGACGTGCGCGCCGCCGCCCGGCCCAGCACCACCGCGAAGGCGCTGCTGTCATGCTTGCGGGCCAGGCGTCTGCAAAAGCTCTTGATGAGGCCGAGCGCGAAATAGATCAGGATCGCCGCGCCCACGGCGATGGCGATGTCCGGCCAGTGCCGTTCCAGCCAATGGGCCACGTCGCTCGCCGCCTTCACGGGGGACTGGATGTCGGGAACGATGTCCGTGTCGACAAGCGGCTGCTGCTGCGCGCCGGCGGCGGGGCTTTTGGACGGCATGGGCAGGGGGTTTTCCTGTTTTCTGGCGGGCCTTCTGTCAGGGCATAACGGACCGGGGGCGAAATGGTTTCTCCGCTGCCCGCCACTCGCCCTCCGCTGCGTGACCGCGGCCGGCGCGGTCAGTCGGCGCGGCGCGCGGTCATCAGATAGTTGATGCCCATGTCCTCGCTGCGGAAAAAGCCCTTGTCGGGGCGGAAGGCGATGCCCGCCTTGTCCGTCACCCTCATGCCCGACGCGGCCAGATGCGCCTCCAGTTCCTCCGGCCGCAGGAAGCGGCTCCAGTCATGCGTGCCGCGCGGCACCAGCTTCAATCCCTCGCCTATGGTGATCATGGCGAGGCGGGACAGGGCGGTGCGATTGGGGGTTGACAGGACCAACAGCCCGTCCGGCCGGACCAGCCGGGCGAGGTGGGAGACGAAGAGGGCGGGGTCCTCCACATGCTCGATCACCTCCATGCAGGTCACGAGGTCGAAGGGCGGTGCGTCCAGCATTTCCGCGCTTCCCTCCTGATATTGAATAGGGAAGCCAGTGATCTTTGCATGCGCCCTCGCCACCTCGATATTGGCGGGGGTGGCGTCGACGCCGGTCACCTCCGCGCCGAGGCGGGCGAGCGGCTCGCTCAGCAATCCGGCGCCGCATCCCACGTCAAGCGCGCGCCTGCCCGCCAGCGGACGGAGGGCGTCA
>JASGGS010000147.1:0-10192 GCA_047602685.1 Sphingobium sp. | reverse complement strand
TGCGATAGAAACGATCCGGAAACGAACGCGCCCTTTTTCCTCATCGCCACGGAACCTTTTAGAACTTGCTGATTTCCCGTTGGCGAAGGCCCGAAATTGCGCTTTTGTTGCAGTGCAAAAAATCATTTGATTTTCTTGCGGGACGGGCTATTGTGCAATGCAGCAAATGGGAAGAGGCGTCGTCATGGCAACACCACCCAAGCCCACGCCGCGTAAGCCGGCCGTCAAGAAAGTGGCGGTTCCGGCCAAGGCGGGCGCAAAACCGGCATCGCGGCCGAAGCCCGCGTCGAACGTGGCGAAGGGTGACGCCGTACCGTTCGTCATCGAGTCGGAGAATCTCTCGTCCTTCGTGGACAAGAGCGATTCGACGCTGCCGTCCGCCAAGCCGGTGGCCCAGCCCGCGCCTGAACCTGTCGTGGCCAAGGCGGATGCGAAACCGGAACCCGCGGCGCCCCTCAAGGTCGCCGCGGTGAAGGCGGCTCCCGCGCCCAAACCGGCCGAGCCGGTCGTGGAGGCGGCCAAGCCGGACGCAGCCAAGCCGGACATAGGGGCATCGGCACGGGACGTGCCTGCCGCTGCGCCGCCGGTGGCCGTGAAGAAAGAGATAAAGGACGATATTAAAGCGTCGTTGCCGTCGCAGCCGGCCGTCGCGGAGAAAATGGTCGCTGCGATGGAACAGGCTGCCCAGTGGCAGGCCCCGAACGCACTGGAAGGACATTACATCATGAACGAAGCGATCGAGACCAGCAAGAAGTTCGCCGAAGACGCCAAGTCGCGCTTTCAGACAATCGTGACCGATTTCAACGAAAAGGCGAAGGTCGCGGTGGAGAAGTCCTCCAAGACCGCCGAGGAGCTTGGCGACATCGCCAAGGGCAATCTGGAGGCTTTGGTCGAGTCGTCCAAGATCGCAGCCAAGGGCTTCGAGTCCCTGGGCCAGAACGCCGCTGAATATGGCCGCCAGTCGTTCGAGAAGACCAGCGCCACCCTGAAGAGCTTCGCGTCGGTCAAGTCGCCGACCGAATTCTTCCAGCTTCACAGCGAACTGGTGACCTCGACCTTCGACACGCTCGCCGCCGAGACCGCCAAGACCAGCGAGGCCGTCCTCAAGCTGGTGGGCGAGATTTCGCAGCCGCTCAGCAATCGCTATGCGGTCGTGTCGGACAAGCTGAAGGCGCTTGCCGCCTGATTTCGGGCGGGACCGGCTCGGCCGGTCGCCTTGACGACATTCGTGCAAGGGAGTGGGAGCGTTCCGCTCCCTTTGCCTTGTCCCGCTTCGGCCGCTCTCCGGGCGGGTCGCGGCCATCTGCGGGAAGTCCCCCTTGCTTTGCGGTCCTCGATTGCCATATTCTGCGGCACCATGATCAGCGACCAAGTGACCATCATCCGGTCCATGGCGGGCCGAGGGGACGAGGAAGGTCCCGGCTCGCCGGGCCTCGGCGTAGCGACCCGCGCGCGTGCCCGCACCAAGAAGCCGACGCCTTACAAGGTGCTGATGCTGAATGACGACTACACGCCGATGGAGTTCGTCGTGCATGTCCTTCAGCGTTTCTTCCGCATGGACATGGAAGAGGCGACGCGGGTCATGCTTCATGTCCATCAGCGCGGCGTGGGCGTTTGCGGCGTGTTCAGCTATGAAGTCGCGGAGACCAAGGTCAATCAGGTCATGGACTTCGCCCGCCAGAACCAGCATCCGCTTCAATTGACGCTGGAGCATGCCTGAGCCGTTTCCCGGCCGCCTTTTCCGTGGCCCGGACTGGACAGGGCGCGCCGATCATGATCTTGCGCGCCGATGAGTCGTGCCATGTCTGAACCTCTTTCCCCAACCGCCGTCGTCCTGATCTCCGGCGGCCTCGATTCGATGGTCGCGGGCGCGCTCGCGCGCGAGGCGGGGCAGGATATCGTTGCCCTGACGATCGACTATAACCAGCGCCACCGGATCGAGCTTGAGCGGGCCCGCGCCATCGCGGCCATGCTTGGCGCCCGCAGGCATATCGTCCTCCCGCTCGATCTCGGCGCCTTTGGCGGCTCGGCGCTCACCGCCGACATCGCCGTGCCGAAGGATGGCGTGCAGCCCGAGGGCATTCCGGTCACCTATGTCCCCGCGCGCAACACCATCTTCCTGGCGCTCTGCCTGGGCCTTGCCGAGGCGAGCGGTGCGCGCGACATCTATATCGGCGTCAACGCGCTCGACTATTCCGGCTATCCCGACTGCCGTCCGGAATTCATCGGCGCCTTCGAGGACATGGCCGCGCTCGCCACGCGGGAGGGGGTGGAGGGGCGCCGCATCCATATCCGCACCCCGCTTCAATATATGAGCAAGGCCGACATCGCGGCGGAGGCGGCGCGGCTGGGCCTCGATGCGGGGATGAGCTGGTCCTGCTATGATCCGGCACCGGCGGGCTATATGTCCCCCGTCATGCTCCATTGCGGCGAGTGCGACAGTTGCCGCCTGCGCGCGCGGGGCTTCGTGGAGGCGGGCCTGCCCGACCCCACCAGCTATGCCGTCGTCCCCGACACAACCCGCTAGACGATGGGCTATGCGGTGAAAGAAATGTTCCTGACCCTGCAAGGGGAAGGGGTGAATAGCGGGCGCCGCGCCGTGTTCGTGCGCTTCGCGGGCTGCAATCTCTGGTCGGGGCGCGAGCAGGACCGGGAAACGGCGCTATGCCGTTTCTGCGATACGGATTTCGTCGGCACGGACGGGGACGGCGGCGGGCGCTTTGCCGATGCGGCGGCGCTGGGCGCGTCCGTGGAGGCGCATTGGGGCGCGGGAAGGGACGGCCGCTTCGTCGTGCTGACCGGCGGAGAGCCGATGCTCCAGATCGACGATGCGCTGCTGGACGCCTTGCACGGCGCCGGTTTCACCGTGGCGATGGAAAGCAACGGCACCATCGCCGCGCATCCCGCGATCGATTGGGTCTGCATCAGTCCCAAGGCGGGAAGCGCGGTGGTGCAGACGCGCGGCGACGAGCTGAAGCTGGTCTGGCCGCAGGCGGGGATCGATCCGGTCGAGCTGGAGGGCTGGGCCTTCGCCAATCGCCTGCTCCAGCCCATGGACCTGGGCGCGGAGGCCGCCAATCGGGAGACGATGGCGGCCTGCGTCGATTTCGTGCTGGAAAGGCCCGCCTGGCGCCTGTCGCTCCAGACGCACAAGCTGCTGGGTCTCAGATGATCATTGCGAGATGGTCTTGGCCCAGGTCGCGGCGCATTTCTTGACCAGCTCGCCCTTCTTCCAGCATTTATTGTCCAGCGGCGGCAGGGTCGCGGTGAAACCGTAAGCGGGATTGCCATATACCGTGTCGCCCTTGGCCACGAGCGCGCCGCGCAACTCGCCCAGGCGCTGCTGCGCGACCTTGTAAAGCGATCCGCGCGGGGCGAAGATCGCCTCCCGGCCCACCTTGCCCGCTACTTGGCAGAAATCGATCTGGCCCTGCACCGCCGAATAGGAGGAATAGACGCGCGTGCCATATTGGTCGAACAGCTTCTGTCCCGCGACCGTGCCGTTGGCGCGCTTGAAATAATCCGCCAGCGTCTTGAACGACCCCGCCAGTTCCGCGCGGTGGTGGTTGATCATGCTGTTATAATTGGACGTGGACAGCAATGTCGGCTCGAAATCGCATTGGAGCGCCGCGACATTGAGCGCGGCGCGCAGGTGCCAGACGAGGGCCGCCTGCAATTCGGCGGGGGTGGCGCCCGGCAGGGCGGTGCCGAAGCCCGGTTCCGCGCCCGTCAGCGGCGGGGTGGAGACGTCGGGCGGCTGCCAGAAGAGCTGCGCCTGTGCAGGCGCCGCGGCGAGGAACGCCGCACCGGCAAGAAGGGCCGGCATGCGGCGGAACTGGCGATGAAGCTGGGCGGAAAATCTCATGAACCTGTCTCTCTCCACTGGATCGCTTGGCGGTCGGAAGCCGGATAACGGCTGCCTGGCCTATTCGGGCGCGCCGGCATTGGCGCTTTTGTCGGGGCTGGCTTTGTCGGGGCTGGCGGTTTCGCCGCCACTGTCGGCAGGGGCGCCGGAGGGCGCGCCGCCGCTCTTGCCGCCCATGGGCACGGCGCCCGGCAGGCCGCCCGCATTGGATAGCGGCGTTCCGTCCGCCGTCGCATTGTCGAGGTCGGCCATCGAATCGTTCGCGGTGCCGTCCACCACCTCCATGTCGCGCATCGCGACATTGCCGCCGCCGCTGGGCTTCGACCCGTTGCAAGCGGACAGGGAAAGCAGGGCCGTCGCAAGGCAGAGCGGCAGGGCAGGAAGGCGCATCATGCCAGGGGGTTTAGAACGGCTCCCCCCGCGCCTCAAGAGGCAGGACAGCGGCTGATCGCGTCCAGGAAGCTGTCGCGATGCTTTTCCAGCGCCGCGTCCAGTTCCGGCATGCGCGCCGGATTGCCCAGGCTGGCCAGGCTTGCCACGCCATATTCGCTGATTCCGCAGGGCACGATGCCGGTGAAGTGGCTGAGGTCGGGATCGACGTTGATCGCCGCGCCGTGCAGCGTGACCCAGCGGCGCACGCGCACGCCGATCGCGCCGATCTTGGCCTCGCGTCCGGCCGCGTCCAGCGTCCATATGCCGATCCGGCCGTCCGCCCGGAAGCATTCGACGCCCAGCTCGCCCAGCGCGGCTATCGCCCATCCCTCCAGCCGGTGGACGAAATTGCGCACGTCCCGTCCCCGCTCGCCCAGGTTGATGTTGCAATAGACGATGCGCTGGCCGGGGCCGTGATAGGTGTAGCGCCCCCCGCGCCCCGCGACATGAACGGGAAAGCGCGCGTCCAGCATCTCGGCCGGGTCGGCGCTGGTGCCGGCGGTGTAGACCGGCGGATGTTCCAGCAGCCACAGCCGCTCGCCCGCTTCCCCGGCGGCGATGGCGGCGGCGCGCGCCTCCATGTCGGCCAGGGCCGTGCCATAGTCGACATGGGTGCGGTCGACGCGCCATTCCGGCGCGGGCAGGGCGGGATGCCCGTCGGACGCGCGGGGCCCCAACGCGCGAGGCGATGTCCAACTCTCACTCATATCCCTTCGATGGTACGCCCGCGCGCAATTGACAAGGGGAGGCTGCATGGCGGAGACGGGGCCTCTCACAAGGGAGCGGCAGGAACGTGGCATTGGTGCGGTTGGATCTGGGGCGGACATGGGCGGACGCGAGCGCCCTGATGCGCGCGAACATCGATGCCGTCTCCGCCATTGCGGGCATGTTCATCCTGTTGCCCGGCATTCTGTCCGCCTGGATATTGCCGGATCGTCCGCCGCCGTCGGACAAGGCTACGCTGGCCGACATGCTCAATGCCAATTCCGACTATATGGCCGCGCACTGGCCGGTCATATCGGGCAATGCGCTGCTCGTGGCTTTCGGGTCGCTGACGCTGCTCGCCCTCCTCATCCATCCCGCGCGTCCCACCGTGGCGAACGCGATGCGGATCGGCCTCGCCGCCCTGCCTTTCTACATGCTGGCCAGCCTCCTCCAGACCATGGTCGTGATGGGCGGCCTGTTCCTGTTCATCCTGCCCGGCATCTATCTGGTCGCGCGCTTCCTGTGCATCGCGCCGGTGGCGGTGGTGGAGGGGCGCCACGGTCCCGTCGCCATCGCCGCGCGCAGTTTCCAGCTCACGCGGGGCAATGGCTGGCGCATCCTGCTGCTGCTGGTGGTGATCCTGTTCGTCGCCGTGATCGTCTCGACCGCGGTCAGCCTCGTCGCGGGCATTGCGGGGGCGTTGCTCCTGCCGCCCGACCTGGCGCGCTTCCTCGCCATATTCGTGGGCGCCGCGATCGAGGCGGGCCTGGCGGTGTCGGTGACGCTGGTCAGCGCGTCCATCTACCGCCAGACGCGCGACGGCGGCCCGGCGCGGCCGCTCGCCTTCTGATCCTTCAGCTCCCCGGTCCTTCAACTCCACGTCGCGCGGGGTGGCAAGCTCATCAGGATCGCGTCGATATTGCCGCCGGTCTTGAGGCCGAAGAGCGTGCCCCGGTCGTGGACGAGGTTGAACTCGACATAGCGGCCGCGCCATTCCAGCATCCGCTCTTCCTCGGCGGGGGTGAAGCCCTGGTTCATGCGCGCCCGCACGATCGGGGGATAGGCGGCGAGGAAGGCGTCGCCCACCGCGCGCGTGAAGGCGAAGTTCGCATCGAAATCGCCCTCCAGATGGTCATAGAAAATGCCGCCCACGCCGCGATGGACGCCGCGATGGGGAATGAAGAAATAGTCGTCGGCCCATGCCTTGAAGCGGGGATAATGCTCCGGATCATGTGCATCGCAGGCTGCCTTGAACGCGGCATGGAAGGCCCGGCTGTCCTCCTCATAGGGCAAGGGCGGGTTCAGGTCCGCGCCGCCGCCGAACCAGCGCCTGGTGGTGGTCAGGAAGCGCGTGTTCATATGGACGGCGGGCACATGCGGATTGGCCATGTGCGCGACCAGGCTGATGCCCGTGGCGAAGAAGGCGGGATTCTCGTCCGCCCCGTGAATGGTCCCCGCGAATTCGCCGGTCAGGTCTCCGCCGACGGTGGAGACGTTGACGCCCACCTTCTCGAACACCTTGCCCTTCATGACGCCGCGCACGCCGCCGCCGCCCCTGGCTTCCGGGTCGTTCTCCCGGTTCCAGGCGGTGTATTCGAAGCGCGCGTCGCTCCCCGCCTCGCGTTCGATCGCCTCGAACTCCGCGCAGATCCGGTCGCGCAGCGATTCGAACCAGGTCCGTGCCGCCTGCTGCTGTGTGTCGGGTTCGAGCATCTTATGGAAAGCCTTCCGTCTGTCTCAGTGCCTCGCCCAGCGCGATGCCAGCGGCCATGCCCAGGTTCAAGGAGCGAAAGCCGGGCGCCATCGGTATGCGGGCGCGAATCCGTGCGCGGTCCAGGACGAAATCGGGCAGGCCCGCGCTCTCCTGTCCCAGTAGCAAAATGTCGCCCGGCGTGAAGCCGACATGATGCAGCCGCGTGTCCCCCCTGGCCGTGAGCGCGACCAGGCGCCTGTTCCCGTCCAGCACCGCCTCGGCGAAGCGCGCGAAATCGGCGTGGCGATGCACCGCGGCGGCGGCCCCATAATCCATGGCCGCGCGCTTCAGATGCTTGTCCGACCATGCGAAGCCGCAAGGCAATATGATGTGGAGGGGGGTGTCCCAGCAGGCGGCCAGGCGCATGATCGCACCGACATTTCCCGCGATGTCCGGTTGAAAAAGGGCAAGCTGCATGGCGCGCGCATAGCCGCGTTCCCGCCTTTGTCATAGAGTGCCCAAATTGCTGTTGGCAAATGGCGCTTAACGGCGCTATCAGGCCCCCGAACCGCGCCGGGGGACCATGCGCGGGCGGATAGTCGCATCCATTGTGCGCCGCAGCCGCCTTTCCGGGGGGAATTGCGAAACGAGCAGGGGAAGCGTCCTATCCGCGCAAAGATATATGTACGGGACGAGACAAGGGCAGGTGCATGGCAACGGTCGAAACGAGTGAAACTGGCGCGCCGGCGGCAGAAGGCGAGGGCGTTCGCCGCCGCGACTTCATCAATGTCGCCGCTGTCGCGTTCGCCGGCGTGGGCGCTGTCGCCACGCTGCCGACTCTCATCAACCAGATGAACCCGAGCGCCGACGTGCTCGCGGCGGCGACCACCGAGGTCGACCTGTCCGCGATCCAGCCGGGGCAGGCGGTGAAGGCGATCTTCCGCTCACAGCCGCTGTTCGTGCGTCATCTGACGCCGAAGGAAATCTCGGAAGCCGACGCGGTGCCGGTGGGCAGCCTGCGCGATCCCCAGTCGCTGGAGGAGCGCACGCAGCCGGGCAAGAAGCAGTGGCTGGTGACCATGGGCGTCTGCACCCATCTCGGCTGCGTGCCGCTGGGCGCGGGCGAGGGCGAGGTTCGCGGCGAGTTCGGCGGCTATTTCTGCCCCTGCCACGGTTCCTCCTACGACACGGCGGCCCGCATCCGTAAGGGTCCGGCGCCGAAGAACCTCGAGGTGCCCGCGTACAAGTTCACCTCCGACACCGCAATTCTCGTAGGCTGAGGAAGAAAAGATGAGTTTTCCCTGGGCTGAGCATTACACCCCGAAGCACCCGCTGACGAAGTGGGTCGACGACCGTCTGCCTCTTCCGCGCTTTGTCTATAATGCGGTCGGCGCCGGTTATCCGGTTCCGCGTAACCTCAATTATTTCTGGAATTTCGGCGTGCTTTCGGGCTTCGCGCTGACCATCCAGATCGTCACCGGCATCATCCTGGCCATGCATTATGCGGCCAATGCGGGCGTTGCCTTCGACAGCGTTGAGCACATCATGCGCGACGTGAACGGCGGCTGGCTGCTGCGCTATGCGCATGCCAATGGCGCCTCCTTCTTCTTCATCGTGGTCTATACCCATATCCTGCGCGGCTTCTTCTACGGCTCGTACAAGGCGCCGCGCGAGATGGTCTGGCTGCTCGGCGTCGTGATCTTCCTCCTCATGATGGCCACCGCCTTCATGGGCTATGTCCTTCCCTGGGGTCAGATGAGCTTCTGGGGCGCGAAGGTGATCACCGGCCTGTTCGGCGCCATCCCGGTGGTGGGCGAGCCGATCCAGACCTGGCTGCTCGGCGGCTTCGCTCCCGGCAACGCCTCGCTGAACCGCTTCTTCTCGCTGCACTATCTGCTGCCCTTCGTGATCGCGGCCGTCATCGTGCTGCACATCTGGGCGCTGCATATTCCGGGTTCGTCGAACCCGACCGGCGTCGAGGTGAAGGGTCCGCAGGACACCGTGCCTTTCCATCCCTATTATACGGCGAAGGACGGCTTCGGGCTGGGCGTCTTCCTGATCCTCTTCTCGCTGGCGGTGTTCTACGCGCCGAACCTGCTGGGCCATCCGGACAATTATATTCCGGCCAACCCGATGTCGACGCCGGCGCACATCGTTCCCGAATGGTATTTCTGGCCGTTCTACGCGATCCTGCGCGCCTTCACCTTCGACTTCTTCTTCGTTCCCGCAAAGCTGCTGGGCGTCCTCGCGATGTTCGCCGCCATATTGGTGTGGTTCTTCATGCCGTGGCTCGACACCTCGCCGGTCCGTTCGGGCAGCTATCGCCCGCTGTTCAAGAAGTTCTTCTGGCTGCTCGTCCTCGACGTGCTGATCCTGGGCTATTGCGGCGGCGCCCCGGCCGAGGAACCCTATGTGATGATCAGCCAGATCGCGGCTGCTTATTACTTCGCGCATTTCCTCATCATCCTGCCGATCGTGTCGCGCATCGAGCGTCCGACGCCGCTGCCCAACTCGATCACCGAATCGGTGCTGGGTCATGAGCCGGCTGCGGTCGCGGCTGAATAAGGGGGCTGGAAACCAATGGTTCGTCTTATCGCCGCGCTCGTCGGCATCTTCTTCTCGGGTATGCTGCTCTATTCCTTCGGCTCCGGTGCCGTCGCGTATATCAGCGAGCCTCCGGCCAAGACGGTCGAGCATGAGTTCCACCTCCACCCCAAGAAGGTGGACTGGAGCTTCAACGGCCCTCTGGGCAAGTTCGACCAGGCGCAGCTCCAGCGCGGCTTCCAGGTCTTCAAGGAAGTCTGCTCGGCCTGCCACTCGCTCCGTCTCGTCGCCTTCCGCGACTTGAAGGGCATCGGCTATAATGAGGCCGAGATAAAGGCGATCGCCAAGAACTGGGCCATCAAGGCGCCGGACGTCGATCCCAAGACCGGCGAGCCGACCACCCGTCCGCCCGTCCCGGCGGATCATTTCCCCATGCCGTTCGCCAATGACGTGGCGGCGCGCGCGGCGAACAACAATGCGATCCCGCCGGATCTCTCGCTCATGACCAAGGCGCGTCATGACGGCAGCAACTATGTCTATTCGCTGCTGACCGGCTTCACCGCGCAGCCCAAGGAATTGCTCGAGCATTTCCCGGATGCGAAGACGCCGGAGGGGCTGCACTACAACCCCTATTTCGCCAACCTGAACCTTGCCATGGCGCCGCCGCTTTCGGCCGAGGGCCAGGTGACCTATGGCGAGGGCCAGCCCCAGCCGACGGTCGACCAGATGTCGAAGGACGTTTCGGCCTTCCTGACCTGGACCGCCGAGCCGAAGCTGGAAGCTCGCAAGAGCGCTGGCCTCGCCGTTGTGTTCTTCCTGCTGGTGGCGACCGTGCTGGCCTATATGTCCTACCAGACCATCTGGGCGGGCAAGAAGCACTGATCCGGTCGGCTATTCTCATGGCCTGACAAGAAGAGGGCGGTCCTTAGGGGCCGCCCTTTTTCGTTGTGGAT
>JASGGS010000146.1:0-10336 GCA_047602685.1 Sphingobium sp. | reverse complement strand
ATTCCATCAAAGCAGAGCGCCCGCTCAAGGAAGCGACCGGACTGGCCCCCTCCCCCGCCGCGCGACGAGTATTGCGACATCTGAGGATAGGATGTCAGGTGCATAGGCCGCATTTTGGTTTTCCGCAAATCCGGGATAGCCGCAGAAATCCGTTAAAAGTTTTCCAGCGCAAATGCGGTAAAAAGCCCGGAAAAGCGGGGATTTCTAGATAATAGCCGCTAAACCCCGCTCAGCCCCGCAGGAGCTGGTTCGCGTGGCTCGCAAAGGCGAGGAGCGCGCAGATCGTGAGCATCGTCGCCGTCGCGCCGAGCAAGCCGCCCACGGCCAGCATCAGCAGCGCGGTCCCCGGCGCGAATTTGAGGAAGGCGGGCACATCCTGCCCGATCCCCTTGGCCCGGATCACGGGAGTAAGGGCGAGGAGGCCGGTGGAGAGCGCCGCGCCCGCCGCCGCCAGTGCGCCGCCGCCGCCATGGATCACGCCCGTCGCCAATATGGCGGCCAGCGCGATCGCCCGCATCACATGATCGATGGGCCGCGTTCCCGATGCGAGGCGCAGCAGGCGGTCGAGCTGCGCGCCCACCCGGTCGCTCACCAGCCCCGCATAGCAGAGCAGGCATCCCAGCATGACCAGCCCGCCCAATATGGCGACTAGCCCCAGCAGACCCAGCCCGATGCCGAGATTGCGCAACATGGCCGGCGCGATGCCATGCCGTATGGCGAACGGCGCGAAAAGCGCGGCGGGCTTGCCCACCGGCCAGTCGTCGCTGTCGCTGGCGGGGGCGATGGTGCGGTCATGCGTCCGGGCCAGCGCCTGTGTCGCCGCATCCGCCGTCGCCTGTTCCGCGGCGATGGCGATCCGCCCGTCGAAGACATCGGCCATGTCGCACGGGACTCGCTCCGCCCCGTCCTGCACCATCTGCCGCACCAATGTCAGCGCGACGTCCCAATCGCCCAGCATGTCCAATATCCCGAGCAGCACCGGGGCTTGCGCGATCAGCCCCCCGGCCCACACATGCTCGGCGTCTATCCGCTCGAACCCCTGCGTGGCAGGCCCGGTGGGCAGGACGAGCAGCCGGTTCCCCTCCCCCCCGGCCAGCAGGTCGACAAGGGTACTGGGCAGGATATGGCCATCGCCGATCAGGACGATCCGGTCGGAGGCGCCGATCATCCGGCCCAGCGTCGGCATGTCGCGGATCAGGGTCGCATGGATGCCGTCCGCCGCCAGATGATCGACCATCGCCGTCAGGGCGGGACTGATGTCGTCGACCAGCGCCAATATATGGCCCGCCCCCGCCGCATATGCCTGCCGTGCCTGATATTCGGCGAGAGTCTGTCCCGCGAAAAGCAGCTCCGCGCGGCGGCGCGGCCCCGAGCCGCCCCGGCCGGATTCGGTCATGCCGCGTGCGCTGAGTATGGCAACAAAAGCCATTCTGGGAAATTATCCGACCGGATTGCGATGGATCACTTGTTTACCGCGCCCCGGCCCGAATGCAAGGAAGCTGCCGGGCAAGGTCATTTCGGTTTCGTATCGCCGGTGGGAAACCCTTCGCCGTAACGTTCGCCCGCTCTGTCATATCAAGGCATTGGGACAAACCGCAGGGGACGCAAAGTCCCTTGAAGCTTCATGCGGGCATGTGCCATTCAGGCACGGTTGCCGACCCGATCAGGGCAGGGTCGAGCGCATGGGCGCTTGACAGGGAGGCATGGCGCAATTCGCCGCCAGCCGGTCATCGCCGATGCGGCGGCGAAATGGTATGGATTACGGGCGGTTTCCCCAGGCCATCGCACATGGTCCGGCAAGGCCGCGAACACAGGACAGGATGCGCCCGGCCCGACCGGAACGCATGAAGGGAATATGGGGCAGACTATGAACAAGCCGAGATTCACGGGCGATGATGGTCGTGTCCCCCAGGACGGGCAGAATGACGCGAAATGGGTCGATCTGGTCAAGGCCATGCGCCAGTCCGATCCGCTGGAGGCAAGAAGCGAGGAACGGACCGCCATGCCGCCTCCCGAATCGCAGCCCGTTTCCGACGCCCCGCCGCTGGACGTCAGCGATACCGCCTATCTGATCTATGAGGATGACGCGGCCGCTCAGGAGAACCGCCGGGGCAACCGGAGCGCGGCATGGGCCATTGGCGGGCTTGCCCTGCTATGGGCGTTGTTCGCGGCCTGGACCTTCCTGCCCGGCCTGGCGCCCGCCGGCGCTCCGGCCCTCCTCCTCACGGTCGCGGCGGTCGTCACCCCGCTCCTCCTGCTCGCCGCCCTCTGGGTGGGTCTGTCCCGCCGCGCGCCCGATCCGGCGCGGCAATGGAACGACTATGCCCGCAACGTCTCCGCCCAGGCCGACCGTTCGCTCGAATATCTGGCCGCCGCCGAAACCCGCCTGAAGCAGGCTTATGCCGCGCTGGAACGGCAGGCGCAGGATGCCAGCAACCTGGCGGAGGGCAGCGCCAGCGCGCTTCTCGCCACCGCGCACCGGATCGAGAGCCAGTCCGTCATGGCCGAGGGCGCGCTGCGATCCTCCGGCGCCGCCGCTGCGGAGGCGCTGGCCCTCGTCAAGGCCATAGAGGATAATGTGCCCGCGCTGGACAACCGTCTGACCGGCCTGTCCCGTTCCCTTTCGAGCCAGAGCGCGGACCTGTCCTCGCGCGGGACCGCGTTGGAGGAACAGTTGCGCAGCGCCGCCTTGGTCGCGGAGGAGGCCCGCATCCAGCTCGGCAACGCGCATGACAGCGCCGTGTCCCAGATGGCGAGCCTGCGCGACGCGGGCCGCCAGACGGGCGATGAACTGACCGCCATGGCCGAGCTTGCCTCCGCACGGGTGGAATTGATCCTCGAACGGGCGCGCACCGCCATGGCATTGGCCCGCGACGGGCTACAGGATCATATGTCCGCGCTTTCCGCGCTCAGCGACCAGAGCGAACGCAGCGTCGCCCATGTCCACTCCCTCAGCGAGGCGGTCGAGAATGTCGGCCGCAGGCTGGGCGCGCTGGAAACGGACAGCGAGGGCGAGCAGGCCCGCATTTGCGCGCATCTCGCCTCGCTGGGCGCGCAGGCGGAACGGGTAGGCGGCGCGCTTCAGCTCAGCAATACGGGCGCGGCCCATCTGATCGAAAGGGTCGAGACGCTCCTCCTCGCGCTCGATTCCAACATACGCGAGATCGACGAGAGCCTGCCTGCCGCGCTGGGCCGGTTCGATTCGCGTCTCGCCGCGACGGAGGCCAGGCTGACCGAGACAGTGGCCCTTGCCGAAACCATGGCAGGCACCGCCGATTCGGCCGCCCGCCACATGGAGCAGGCCAGCGAGACGCTGATGGCGCAGACGCAGGCCGTGGAGGCCAGCATCAGCGCGGGCGATTCGACCATCGCGCGCCAGACGGCGGAAATCGCGGGCATGCGCGCCGCACTGGACGAGAGCGCCAGCCTCATGGCCGGGCTGGTCGAGACGGGCGCTCCCCGCCTCGTCACCGCCATCCAGTCGGTCCGTGCAGAGGCCGACGCCGCGACCCGCCATGCGGAGGAAGCGATCAGCGGCATCGTGGCGCGCGCGGCCGATGCCCTGTCGCAGGCGGGCGGGGATGCGCTCGACGCCGCCATCCGCGACCGGGTGAACGCCCAGATCGCGCAGATTGCCGAAATCGCGGATAATGCGGTGAAGTCCGCTCATCGCGCGACCGACCATCTGATGCGCGAGATGATGACCATCACCGACACCGCGACCGACCTCGAACAGCGCATGGCCCGCGCCCGCCAGATCGAGGACGAGCGTGGCCGGGATCATGTGGCCGAACGCTCGGCGCAGATCATCGCGACGCTGAACGACAGCGCCATCGACGTCACGAAATGGTTCAGCCAGGATATCGGCCAGCGCGAATGGGCGTCCTATCTGAACGGCGACAAGACCCTGTTCGCGCGCCGCGCCGTCCGCCTGCTGAGCGGCGGCGACGTGAAGCAGGTCCTCGCGCGCTATGACGAGGACGAGCAGTTCCGTGAGCATGTGAACCGCTATGTCGAGGATTTCGAGGCGATGCTGGCCGACATATTGGAGGCGAAGCGCGGCCACAGCCTGGCCATAGCGCTGCTGTCCTCCGACCTCGGCCGCCTTTATGTCGCGCTGGCGCAGGCGATCGAGCGGATTCGCGTCGACTGATTCCTCGGCTCGGTCCCGGCCAGTTCCTTATCCGGGCGTGCTGGGCGCGCCGAGCCAGTGGAGCAGGCCGTCGAAGACGCCGCGCGTCACCCAGCCATGATGGTAGTTGAGGACGAACAGGGTGGTTGGGATCAGCGCGATCAGCCCTGTCTTGAGCGCGGTGCGCCATAGGCTGAAATATGCGGGCGCGCTGTCGGCCTGTCCCTTGATCTTCGCGATCCCCGCCTCGTCGGCCGTGCGCACGCCGAATGGCAGCACCAGGAACAGGCACAGGAAGAAGAACAGGAAATAGATGGCGATCATGGACGGGATGGGCATGGCTCGTCCTTAGAGCCTGATCCCCCGGCGTGGAAGCGATTTGCGCTCCCGCCCGTCACGCGAACCCTGTTGCATGCTCCCGCTGAAGCAGGAGTCCGGGGAAAGGAATGCGGCATCGAAAGACAAGAGCGGTTCCGCTCGATGGGGAAACGCCCTAGACCCGGATCACCGTCACATCCACGAGCGGCTTCTTGCCCGTCCAGCTTGTCGCCACGCGGCGTACGGCCAGACGTACCGATTCCCGCACCGCCTCGACATCGGTCGAGCGCGCCTTCGCCACGGCGGCGCGGGCGGCATCGCAGGCCTCCTCGATGAACGCGTCCTTGTCCTCCTCGACCGGCACGCCCATCACCCGCACATCGGGATCGCCCGCCACCGCTCCGCCCCTGGCCAGGGCGACACCGACGCTGACATGGCCATAGAGGCTGAGCTTGCGGCGCTCGTTGATCGTGCCGCCATCGGACGGCAGGATCACGTCGCCGTCCAGCACCAGCCGCCCCGTCGCCTCCTCGCCGATCTTGCGCGGGCCATCAGGCGCGAGGCGGATGACGTCGCCATTGGTCTGGACGATGGTGCGCGCTATGCCCGTTGCCGTGCCCAGCCGCGCCTGCTCCGCCATATGGCGGATCTCGCCATGGACGGGGACGAGGATTTCGGGCCGTATCCAGCGATACATGGCTTCCAGTTCGGGCCGTCCCGGATGGCCGGAGACATGGACGGCCGACTCGCGGTCCGTGACCATCTTCACGCCCTTTGCCGCCAGCTGGTTCTGGATGCGGCCGATGGCGATCTCATTGCCCGGTATCTGCTTGGAGGAGAAGACAACCAGGTCGCCGCTCTCCAGCTTGATCGGATGCGTGTCGCCCGCGATGCGGGCCAGCGCGGCGCGCGCCTCGCCCTGTCCGCCCGTGGCGATGATCATCGCCTTGTCGCGGGGCACGTCCATGATGCCGTCGAAATCCACCACCGGCGGGAAGTCGGTCAGATAGCCGCAGCCCCTGGCGGTGCCCAATATGCGGTCGAGCGACCGCCCGGCGACGCAGAGCGTCCGATCCGTCGCCTTCGCGACATCGCCCAATGTCTTGAGCCGGGCCGCGTTGGAGGCGAAGGTCGTCACCACCACGCGCCCCGTGGCGCCCGCGATCGCCTCGATCAGGCCCGCGCGCACGCTCCCCTCCGAACCGCTCGGCTGCGGATTGAAGACATTGGTGCTGTCGCAGACCAGCGCCAGCACACCCTCGTCGCCAATGGCCGTCAGTTCATCGGGCGTGGCGGGCACGCCGATCTGCGGGTCCTCGTCCAGCTTCCAGTCGCCGGTGTGGAAGATGCGGCCATGGGGCGTCTCGATCAGCAGCGCATTGCCCTCCGGTATCGAATGGGCCAGCGGCACGTAACGAAAGCGGAAGGGGGCCAGCTCCACCGGCTGGAAATCGCTGACGACACGGACCTTCACCTTGTCGGTCAGCCCCTCCTCCACCAGCTTGGCGTGGATCAGCCCGGCGGTGAAGGGCGTGGCATAGAGGGGCACGTCCAGATCGGCGGCGAGATAGGGGATCGCGCCGATATGATCCTCATGCCCATGGGTCAGCACGATGCCGAGCAGGTCGTCGCGCCGCTCCTCGATGAAGCGCGTGTCGGGCAGGATCAGGTCGATGCCCGGATAGCCGGGATCGGCGAAGGTCAGGCCCAGGTCGACCATCAGCCATTTTCCCTCGCACCCATAGAGGTTGAGGTTCATCCCGATTTCGCCAGACCCGCCAAGTGCGAGGAAGATCAGTTCATTGGCAGGCGTCATGCGCGTGGCGTGCTCCGTTGGTACAGGATGGAAAGGCCGCGAATGGTAAGATCCGGCTCTATCGCGTCGAATATTTCCGTATGGGCGTCGAACAGCACCGACAGGCCGCCCGTCGCTATGACCTTCGCAGGGCGGCCGATCTCCGTGCGCATGCGCGCGACCAGCCCTTCCATCATCGCCACATAGCCCCAGAAGACGCCGATCAGCATCTGGTCCTCCGTCGTCGTGCCGATGACGGACCGGCTGGCGGGCGCCTCTATGGCGATGCGCGGCAGTTTCGCGGCGGCGCTCACCAGCGCGTCCAGCGACAGGTTGATGCCCGGCGCGATGATCCCGCCCTTATAGGCGCCATTATAGTCCACCACGTCGAATGTCGTCGCCGTGCCGAAATCGACGATGATGAGGTCGCTCTTGTGCGTCTCATGCGCGGCGATGGCATTGACCACCCGGTCCGCGCCCACCGTATGCGGCGCCGGCACGTCCAGCACGATGCCCCAGGGCGCGGCCCCTTCCCCGGCGATCAGCGGCGCGACCTTGAAATATTTGGAGGACAGGACTTCCAGATTGTGCAGCGCGCGCGGCACGACTGTCGCGATGATCACCGCCTTCACGTCACCGATCGCATAGCCTTCCAGGCCCAGAAGCTGGTTCAGCCAGACCGCATATTCGTCCGCCGTGCGGCGCGGGTCGGTCGCCACGCGCCAGCGCGCCACGATCTCTCCGTTCGAGACCAGGGCGAAGACGATATTGGTATTGCCGGCGTCCACGGCGAGCAACATCAGACAATCCTTCCTTCGACGGCCTTTCCGGCCTGCCTTCCTACAGGGCGAACACATCGCCCGCATGGATGACGGCCTGCGAGCCGTCCTCACGCCCCAGCAGCAGCGCGCCGTCCGCCGCGAGGCCCGCAAAGCGCCCCGTCACTTCCGTGCCGTCCGGCAGGCAGGCGCGCAGCGGCGTGCCCGGCGCATGCGCGCCCGCCAGCCATGCCTCCCGCAATGGGGCCAGCCCCTCCCGGCGCCAGCGGTCCAGCCAGTGCGCGAAATGCTCCGCCAGCGTCTCCGCCACGCGGGTTGCGCTGATATCGGATGCCGCGCCTTCGGAGGCAAGGCTCGTCGTGTCCCTGCCCGCTATTTCCGGGGCATGCGTGATATTCATGCCGAACCCGGCCACCACCGCGTCCCCCGTCCGCTCCAGCAGCATGCCGCACAGCTTCGCGTCACGGACCAGCAGGTCGTTCGGCCATTTGATCGTCACCGGGATCGCGGGCGCCAGGGCGGCCAGCGCGGAATGGACCGCGACCGCGCAGACCAGCGCCAGGCTGTGCGCGGCCGGATCGCCGGGCCTCAGCCGCACCAGCGTCGAGATATGGAGGTTGCCCGTGTCGCTCGACCAGGATCGTCCCGACCTGCCCCGCCCGCCCGTCTGGCGCTCGGCGCGCAGCCACAGCCCCTCCTCCGCGCCGGTCCCGGCCAAGGCGATCATGTCGCTATTGGTCGATCCCGTCTCCGCGAGGACGATGATCCTGCCCGTCAGGACGCGTCCGTTCAGAACAGGGCCGCCGCCGCGGCCGCGCTCGCGCGGTCGAGCAGCGGATTGAACAGATAGCCGAGGACGATCACCGCCGCCGAGACGGTCAGCAACCCATATTCGAGGCCGCTGCGCGAACGGTCATAGGGGTCGGCGGGGGCATCGAAATAGATCGTCTTGATGATCTTCAGATAATAATAGGCCCCGATGACGGAGGCCGCGATACCAATGGCCGCGAGCGCCGTGAGGCCCGCCGCGACGGCGGCATCGAACACCAGGAACTTCGCCCAGAAGCCGAAGAGCGGCGGAATGCCGGCGAGGCTGAACATGAAGATCGCAAAGGCCGCCGCCAGGCCCGGACGGGTCTGCGACAGGCCGGACAGGCTGGCGATGCTCTCCACCGGATTGCCCTGCTCGTCGCGCATCTGGAGGACGCACAGGAAGCTGCCCACGGTCATGACCACATAGATGGTGAGATAGCTCAGCACCGCCGCGACGCCCTCCTGCGTGCCCGCGGCCAGACCGATGAGCGCGAAGCCCACATTGTTGATCGAGCTATAGGCCAGCAGGCGCTTGATGTTCGTCTGGCCGATGGCGGCCACGGCGCCGAGCAGGATGGAGGCGAGCGCGATGAAGATCACCACCTGCTGCCAGGCCGTGCCCGCCGGACCCAGCGCCTCTATGGCGACGCGGATGGTCAGACCCAGCGCCGCGACCTTCGGCGCGCTGGCGAAAAAGGCCGTGACCGGGGTCGGCGCGCCCTCATAGACGTCCGGCGTCCACATATGGAACGGCACGGCGCTCATCTTGAAGGCCAGGCCCGCCAGCACGAAGACCAGACCGAACAGCTCGCCCTTGTCGAGGCCGTCGGCGACCGCGGCGGCCACGCCCTCGAAACTGGTGCTGCCGGAGAAGCCGTAGAGCAGCGAGATGCCGTAGAGCAATATGCCGCTCGCCAGCGCGCCCAGCACGAAATATTTGAGACCCGCTTCGGCCGACCGCTCATCCTGCCGCATGAAGCTCGCCAGCACATAGGCCGCGAGGCTGTTGAGTTCGAGACCGACATAGAGCGTCAGGAAATCGCCCGCCGACACCATGATGCTCATGCCGATGCAGGCCAGCAGGATCAGCACCGGATATTCCGCGCGCGCGCCGGTCTGTCCGGTGGCGGCCCGGTTGAAGAAGCGCGGGGCGATGATGATGCTCGCCGCCGCCGCGGCATAGATCAGCACCTTGGCATAGGCGGAGAAGGCATCGGCGCGGAACAGGCCGCCCATCACGCTGCCCGCCAGCACGCCCGGGCAGGCGAGCGACAGGCCCGCCGCGCCGAGTGCCAGGACGGAAAGCCAGCTTATCGGCTGCGTGGCCCGATCGCCCGCAAAGGCGGCGGCGATCAGCAGGATGAGCGCCGATGCGATCAGCACCAGTTCCGGCAGGATGGGAAGCATCGTGAAACTCTCGGTCATCAGTGCGCCTCCCCCTGCGCTGCATGGTCGTCATGCGCGGCATGGCCTTCGGCGTGGTGTTCCTTGGCTGCGGGCTTGCCGAGGGCAAGCCTGGCGTCGCCTTCCGGCTTGGCGCGGTCGAGGCGGGCCACCAGGCTCGCGACATCGGCGCGCATCGGCGCGAGGAAGCTCTCCGGATAGACGCCCATCCACAGCACGGCGGCGGCGATGGGAGCGAGCAGGATCACCTCGCGGGCCGACAGGTCGGGCATGGCCCGCACATCGTCCTTGTCGAGCGGGCCATAGGCCACCCGGCGATAGAGATAGAGCATATAGGCCGCGCCCAGGATGATGCCCGTGGTGCAGACCAGCGCGACCCAGCTCGACGCCTGATAGACGCCCATCAGGGCCAGCAGCTCGCCGACGAAGTTGCTCGTGCCCGGCAGGCCGACCGACGCCATGGTGAAGAGGAGGAAGAACAGCGCATATTTCGGCATGTTCTCGGCCAGGCCGCCATAGCGGCTGATCTC
Source organism: Sphingobium sp. (assembly GCA_047602685.1). Taxonomy (GTDB): domain Bacteria; phylum Pseudomonadota; class Alphaproteobacteria; order Sphingomonadales; family Sphingomonadaceae; genus Sphingobium. Next base: position 565 of record JASGGS010000146.1, on the reverse strand, counting down.
GCGGGTGTGGAGGCGGTCATAGATGACGCCCACGCACAGGAACAGCGCGCCCGAGACGAGGCCGTGGCCCAGCATGACCATCATCGCGCCTTCCAGGCCCGCCTGGTTGAAGGCGAACAGGCCGATGGTGACGATCGCCATGTGCGCGACCGACGAATAGGCGATCAGCTTCTTCATGTCCGACTGAACCAGCGCGATGAGGCTGGTATAGACGACGGCGACCATCGACAGGCCCCAGACCCAGGGCGCGAGCTGCGCCGAGGCTTCCGGGAACATCGGCAGCGAGAAGCGGATGAAGCCATAGCCACCCATCTTCAGCAGCACGCCTGCCAGGATGACCGAACCGGCGGTCGGCGCCTGAACGTGCGCGTCGGGCAGCCAGGTGTGGACCGGCCACATCGGCATCTTCACCGCGAAGCTGGCGAAGAACGCCAGCCACAGCCAGGTCTGCGCCTGAACCGGGAAGTCATAGGCCATCAGCGTGGGAATGTCGGTGGTGCCGGCCTCGTTCACCATCCACAGCATCGCGATCAGCATCAGCACCGATCCGAGCAGCGTGTAGAGG
>JASGGS010000145.1:0-10350 GCA_047602685.1 Sphingobium sp. | reverse complement strand
ACCTGCGCCTCCGCCAGGCGATGGCGCATCGCCTGGAAGGTGGCGAGGAAGCGGCCGAACTGCTTGCGTTCCGACACATAGGTTGTGACGGACTGGAGCGCCGCGCCGAGCAGGCCCGCCGCCTCCGCCGCGAGGCCCACGCGCCAGGCGCGGCGGATTTCGGCGGCGTCCACGTCATGGGCGCGGGTTTCGGCGGGAATGCCCTTCAGGAAGGCCATGGGATAGGCATAGAGCACCTCGTCCCCGGCATCGCCCACGAGGTCCGGCGTCGCGGTGAAGCTCCGCACGCCGTCCTTGCCGACGACGACCACCGTGGCGCCGGGCTTCAGGAAGCGGACGGGCCTGCGAAGCTGCCCTTCCTCTACGAGGCACAGGGGACGCGGTAGTTCCGGGTCGAGCAGCGGACGGACGAGCGCGGTCGCGGCGGCCTCCACCGCGAAGGGCAGGCGAGCGAGCTTCTCCACCACCAGCGCGGCGGTGACGGCGCCCAGTTCCGGCATGGCGGCGACATCGAGGAAACCGCCCTCGACCAGCGCATCGTCCAGTTCGTCGCTGGTCAGCGCGAGGCTGGTGTCGTGCAGGGGCACGCCCGCATAGGGCTTGGCCAGGCTATCGATGAAGTCGAGTATCTGGACCTGATCCTCGTTGAGCGAGAGGTGCATCAGCGCGGCTCCCTCGGCAATTGCAGCACGTCGCTGGCAATGATGTTGAGCTGGATTTCGGCGGCCCCGGCGGCGATGCCCGCGACGATGCCGCGCTGGTGGTGCATCTTGAGATAGGGATGCCCCTCCGTCAGCGCCTCCGGCACGAATTCGACGACGAACTCCGCCACGGCGCGTTCGGCCATGACGGTGGCGTAGCGGGCCGAACTGGACTCGCCGCCGATGTCATGGCCGTCGACGCGGCGCTGCACGATGGCGTAATTGGCGGTGCGGGCCGCCTCGCACAGGGCGGCGCACTTGCCTGCCTCGATCCGCACGGTTTCGCGGGTGAACTCGCCCGCCGCCTTGAGGATGGCGACGGCACGGTCCAGCGCGGTGCGGGCGAGATGGTAGCGCGGAATGCCGAGGCGCTCATTCTTGAGGGAGAAGCCGATAATCTCCCACGCCTGCCCCTCCTCGCCGAAGCGCTGGGTGGCGGGGACGACCACATCGTCGAAGAAGACCTCGTGAATGTCGCCCTCGCCGATGAGGCTGGGTATCTGGCGCACGACGATGCCGGGCGTGTCCATGGGGACGAGGAAGATGGTGATGCCCTTCTTGCGGTCGTCGCTAGTGCGCGTCAGCAGGAAGCAGGTGTCGGCAAGGCCCGCATAGCTGGTCCATATCTTCTGCCCGTTGACGCGGTAGACATCGCCCCCATTTTCATCTTTGGCGAGCGTCGCGCGAGTGCGCAGGGAGGCCAGGTCGGAGCCGCTGTCGGGTTCGGAGAAGCCCTGGCACCAGAGCATTTCGCCGCTGCTGATCTGGGGGAGATATTTCGCCTTCTGCTCCTCCGTCCCGTATTTCACGAGCGTGGGGCCGATCCAGTTGACGTTCATATACTGGCCGCCGCGCGGCTCGCCCCATTCCCACATGACCTCGGCCAGGATCTGCTGCTCCCAGGGGCCGAGGCCCTCGCCGCCGATCTCCTTCGGCCAATGGGGAAAGAGCATGCCGTTCTCGGCAAGCCGGCGGCAGAAGCCGCGCGCGAACTCGGTCAGCGCGGGGCTGGCCGGGCCATGCTTGGAGAATTCCTCCCAATCGTCCGGCAGGGTCTTTGCGAGGAAGTCGTGCAGCCTTTGGCGGAAGGCCTGCTGCTCCTCAGTCCAGTCGAAGTCCATCTCAGTCGTCGCTCCCCGAGGCTGCGTCACCTCGCCTCGCGGGCTGCGTTAGACCAGCCCGCGCCTACTGAACAGGGGGTGTCGACATCGGCGGGACCGCAAAGCGCCGTGGCGTTATGCCCGCGTCGCCATCACCGCATCGGGCGCGAGATAGCGGGTGGTGGAGATGCCGCCGTCGACCGCGATGGTCTGGCCGTTCACCATGCCCGCCTCGTCGGAGGCGAGGAAGGCGACCATGTTGGCCACGTCGGCAATGGTGCAGTCGCGCGGCGCTGGCGTCAGTTCCTGATTGGTGCGCTGGAAGAAATCCGTGTCCCAGAAGGCGTCGGTCATCTCCGTCCGGACCACCGTGGGCGCGACATAGTTGGAGCGTATCCCCTTGCGCCCATATTCCGCCGCCAGCGTCTGCATGAGGCCGATCTGCCCCGCCTTCACGAAGCTGTAGGCGCCGCCGCCGGGCGTGCCGTAAAGGCCCCAGGTCGAGCCGATGAAGAGGATCGAGGCCCCCTCCCCCATATGCACCAGCGCCTCCCGGCTGAGGCGGAAGGGCGCGCGGGCGGAGATGGCCAGCACCTCGTCCAGCATCGCGTCCGTGGTGGAATGGACGGGGCCGAAGTTGAACGATCCGGCATTGTTCACGAGGATGTCGAGACGGCCGAAGGTGGCGACGGCATGATCGGCAACGGCTTTCGGCGCATCCTCGGCCGTGATGTCCGCCGCGAAGGTGGAGAGCGCGAAGCTGTCGCCCACCGACGCGGAGAGCGCGGCGAGCTTGGCCGGATTGCGGCCGACCGCCACCACCCGCGCCCCGCGCGCGCCGAGGGCACGGACGATCCCCTCCCCAATGCCGCCGCCGCCGCCGGTGACGATCGCAACCTTGCCTTCGATCACGAAACTTTCTCCTTCTGGGAAACACGCTGGTTGCCGGTCCGCTCGGCAATGTCGTTGGCGGCCACATAGCCGAAGGTCATGGCCGGGCCGATGGTGCCGCCCGCGCCGGGATAGACATTGCCGAAAGGATTGCCGGAGCAATTGCCCGCCGCATAGAGGCCGGGGATCGCCTCCCCCTGCCCATCCAGCACGCGGGCGCGCGCGTCGCAGCGCAGGCCCCCCTTGGTGCCGAGGTCGCCATTGTTGATCGGCACCGCATAATAGGGCGCGGTGTCGATGGGGCCGAGATTGGGATTGGGCGTCACCGTCGGGTCGCCGAAGAACCGGTCGTAGATATTGCCGCCGCGGCCGAATTCCGGATCGACGCCGGTCTTCGCATAGGCGTTCATATTGGCGACCGTCTGCTTCAACGCGGCCACGGGCACGCCGATCCTGTCGGCGAGCGCGTCGATGCTGTCGGCGCGGTAGACATAATGGTCCCACCAGTCGGCGGGTATCTTGCGATCCGGGGTATGGACCGTGGGCATGAGGCCGCCCGCGCTGAACTTGGCGCGGAACTTGGCGTCGAAGACCAGCCAGCAGGGCATGTTCGCCCCCGTCGCCAGATGATCGCGCACCATGGCCTGGCCGAAGCTGTCATAGCCCGTCGCCTCGTCCACGAAACGCACGCCGTTGCGGTTGACGCAAACGCTCCACGGGCGCCCGACGTCGAAGGCGGCCTGATGGATTTCGTGGAAGTTCGACGCCTGCGGCATGGGCAGCGTCATGGTGGGTATCCACCAGCCCTCCTCCATATGCTCGGTGGAGGCGCCGATCTTCTCCGCCGCGATCAGGGCCTCGCCGCGATTGGCGTCCTCGGGCGAGCTGCTGTGGCGGGTGAGGCCCGGCACGGGGAAGAAACGGTCGCGCAATTCCTGGTTCCACTCGAAACCGCCCGCCGCCAATATGACGCCATGCCGAGCGCCGATATCGTAGCGGCGTCCATTATTGCTGACCGTGATGCCGGTGACGGCGCCGGAGCCATCGACGGCCAGCTCCTCCAGCTTCGTCTCCAGCCGTAATTCCACGCCGCGCGCGAAGACCTGCTTGTAGACCGCCCCCATGAGCGCGGCCCCCTGCGTGAATCGGCGGTCGCGGCTGGACAGCCTGCGGGTCGAGCGGTCGAGCCAGTAGCGCGAGATCATCTTCGCCGCCGTCGTCCGCCACCCCTTTTGCTGCATCATCAGCGAGAAGGTTTCGGTGAGGTCCATGGTGTAGCGGTGGAACAGCTTGAAGCGGTTATACTGCTCCCGCATCAGATAATAGCGGTCGTCGCCCAGCTCCCGCCCGTCGAAGGTCGGACAGATGATGGAGCGGTCGGCGCGCGCGCCGGGCTTGTCGGGAAAATAATCGGGCCATTGGGCGGCGATGACGGGGACGCCGGTGTCCTTCAGATAATGGAGCATGCGCGGCGCCTGATCGACATAGGCGCCGAGACGGTCCGGATTGACGGGACCGGAGGTGACGGCGGCGAGATAGTCCATCACCTGCTCGCGGCTGTCGCCCTCGTCATTGAGGCCGTGATTGGGTATCCACATGACGCCGCCGGACGTGGCGGAGGTGCCGCCGAACTTGTGCGCCTTCTCCACGATCAGCACGCTCAGGCCATGGTCGGCGGACCGCAGCGCGGCCATGGCGCCGGCCGCCCCCGACCCGACGACAACGACGTCATAGCTTTCCGCAGCTTCGCTCATAGCCTCTCCCTCTTCAAGGACCGACATATCGGCCGGGCAAAGCCGGAGCGAAATGACCCGCGCGGCAGAATCTCTTGCTTTGGCGCGCGGCGCGGCCCGGCGCGGCTTGCGGGGACCGGGCGGGCGGGCAAGGTGGCGCGCGATCGGCATATATTGAGAGACCAGATGAGCGAAAAGACTTTTGTGCCGGTGGCAAGGATCGAGGATGTGCCGCCGGGCGCGGTGAAGGTGGTGGAAGTGGCGGGCAAGGCCATAGTCCTGTGCAACACCAAGGACCGCATCTTCGCCGTCATCAACAAGTGCAGCCATGCCGACGAGAAGCTGGATTGCGGGCGGATGCGGTCGGGCTGGATCGCCTGCCCCGTCCATGGCGCGCGCTTCAACCTGGAGACGGGCGCCCCCATGAACCCGCCCGCGACGCAGCCCATAGAGACGTTCGCGGTGCGCGTGTCGGACGGACAGATCGAGGTGGAGGCGTGAAAATCCCGGACGTCTCCCGGCGAAGGCCGGGATGACGGGCTGGGGGCGGTTGGATGATCGATGAGGAAAGGAAGGCGTGATGAAACCCCGCTGGCTGTCATTCAAACCCGTCGTCCCCGAAAGCTGGGACGATGTGACGCCCGAATGGATGACGGCGGCGATCCGGTCCCGTCATCCGGGCGTGGTGGTGGACGATGTGCGCATCGTGACGCGCGACGACGGCACCAATCGCCGCGCCCGCTTCGCGCTCGGCTATGCCAGGGGGTCGGGGCCGGAGACGGTGTTCGTCAAGGCCCATGCCCCCTCCCACCGCTGGGTCCATTTCCGCAACGGCAACCTGTTCGGCGAATCCCGCCTCTTCGCCAGCCGCGCGCCCATTCCGGTCGACCATCCGGCCGTCTATCTCGCCGTGCCGGACTATCCCCGGCTCGACTTCCTGCTGGTCATGGAGGATCTCGACGCGCGGGGCGCGGATTGCCGCGACGCCACCCGGCCGATGAGCGTGGCGCAGGCCGCCCATGCGATGACCGGCCTTGCCCGGCTGCACAGCCATTATTGGGGCATGACGGGCCAGTCGCATCCCGCGCTCAAATGGGTGAAGCCATGGGCGCCGTCGCAAGGCTGGCAGGTGGGCCTGCGGCGGCGCGTGCCCATCGGCCTGTCGCGCCATGGCGACCGCCTCCCGCCCGCCATAGCGGGGATGAGCGGCGACCGCATCGTCGACCTGTGGGCCGATTATGTGGGCACGCTGGGCGGGAACGGACAGACATTGCTCCATGGCGATGCGCATATCGGCAATGCCTATGTGCTGCCCGGCGATGAAGTGGGCTTCCTCGACTGGCAGGTGGTGCGGCGCGGCAATTGGAGCCAGGATGTCGGCTATTTCCTGGCCGGCGCGCTGACCGTGGAGGACCGGCGCGCGCATGAGCGGGAATTGCTCGACATCTATCGCCGCGCCCTGTCCCTGCCCGCCGACCAGCTTCCGTCGGCGGAGGAAGTGGGTTACCGCTACCGCCAGAGCCACGCCTATGGCCTCGCCATCTGGCTCTCCACCCTCGGCACGGACGGATGGCAATCCCGCGCGGTGTGCGAAGCCCTTGTCGAGCGCTACGCCATGGCGTTTATTGACGGGGCGACGGCGGATGCGCTTGCAAAAGACCCCCTGTCCGTAAATTAGGGCGACCACAAGTCGCCTGAGGATGAGGAGGAGTGATGGCGGAGGCCCCCGAACTCGAAACGCTGCGCGCCGAGGTGCGCGGCTGGCTGGACGCCAATGCGCCGAAGGGATGGCGCGCGGAATCGGTGGATTCCGAAAGCTTCTTCCGCATCCAGCGCGACTGGTTCCTGAAGCTGGTGGAGGGCGGCTATGCCGTGCCGCACTGGCCCGCCGAATGGCCGGGTGGCGGCAAGTCCCTCGCCGAGCAGAAGGTGATCTATGAGGAGATGGCCCGCGCCGACACCCCGCGCCTGCTCCTCTCCTTCGTCTCCACCTATCATGCCGCCGCCACCATCCTCGAATGGGGCAGCAAGGAGCAGCAGGCGCTGTACCTGCCCGCCATCCTGAAGGGCGAGACATGGTGCCAGGGCTTTTCGGAGCCGGGCGCGGGGTCCGATCTCGCCGCCCTTCGCACCCGTGCAGAACGGCGCGGCGACGTCTATGTGGTCAGCGGCCAGAAAATCTGGTCGACGGTCGCGCAATATGCCGACAAATGCCTGCTCCTCGTGCGCACCAGCCAGGAGAAGGTGAAGCAGGCGGGCATGAGCTTCCTGCTGTGCGACCTGAAATCGCCGGGCATCTCCATCCGCCCGATCAACCAGATTCATGGCGACGAGGAATTTTGCGAGGTCTTCTTCGACGAGGTGGAAATCCCCGTTTCCGAACGCCTGGGCGAGGAGGGCCAGGGCTGGCAGGTGGCGCAGGCCACCCTCGCTTCCGAACGCGGGCTGACGCTGCTCGAACTGTCGGAGCGCATGCGCGGCGCGCTGTGGCGGATCGCGGCGCTGATCCGCGACACGGGGCGCCTCGACGATGCGGGCATATTGCGCGATTTCGGCGCGCTGGCGACCAAGGTGGACGCGACCTGCGCGCTGGCCGACCAGTTCCTGGCATGGCGCATCGCGGGCGAGGAGCAGGTGGGGCAGGCCTCGCTCATCAAGCTGACCTATTCGCGCGTCCTGCGCGAATTCACCCTGCTCGGCCTCAGGCTGGAGGACATGGAATCCCAGTATCACCAGCCGATCACCTTCGGCGGCGGCATGGAGACGGGCAACTGGATGGCCGACTTCATGAACAGCTATGCCTGGACCATCGCGGGCGGCAGCGACGAGGTGCAGCGGAACATCATCTCGGAACGGATGCTGGGCATGCCGCGCGAGCCCAGGAACTGGACGCTTGCAGGAGACGCCGTATGAGCATCGACAGGGCGGAATTGCAGGACGCCGCGCGCAAGGCCTTTGGCGAGGGCGGCCTGACCCAGGACCCGGCCCGCGTCTGGGACCTGATCGTGGAGATGGGCTGGCTGGGCATGACCGTGCCCGAGGAACTGGGCGGCCTGGGCCTCGGCACGGAAGCGCAGGGCGTGATTCATTATGAGCTGGGACGCACCCTCGCCCCCGGCCCCGTCGCCGCGCATATGACGGTGATCGAGGCACTGGCGCGGGCCGAAGGACCGGAGGGGCGGCAGGACCTTCTCGACCGGGCGGTCGCGGGCGAGCTGATGACCACCTCCCTGCGCTTCTCCACCGTGAAGGAGGAGGAAGGCAGGCTGTCCGGCAGGCTGGCGGCCGTGGCGGATGCGGACAAGGCGACGCATATCCTGGTCTCCACCGTGCTGGAGACGGCGTTCGACGACGGCCAGACCAGCTTTGACGAGGGCAATAGCAGTTCCCTGGAGGATGGCCGCCTGATCCTGCTGCCCATCGACGCGGCGGGCATCGCGCTGACGGAACGGCCGCTCTGGGACAAGAGCCGCCGCCTGTTCGACGCGGTGCTGGACGGCGTGGACGTGAGTGCGGGCGTGACGCTGGCGACCGGCGATGCGGCCAAGGCCCTTGAGGCGAAGCTGAAGGCGCATCTCCTGTTTGCGCTGTCCGCCGATTCCATCGGGGGGGCGGAGGCGATCCTCGACATTTCGGTGGAATATCTCAAGACGAGGCGGCAGTTCGACCGGCCGCTCGCCATGTTCCAGGCGCTCAAGCATCGCTGCGCCGACCTCAAGACGATCATCGCGGCGGCCGAGGCGCTGTTGTGGACGCATGCGGCGGACGGACGCACCGCGCCCCTGGCGCAGCCGGTCAAGGCGGGCGCGCTCAAGGCCCATGCAGCGCGCGTCTACCACATCGTCACGGAAGAGGCGGTGCAGCTCCATGGCGGCATCGGGCTGACCGAGGAGCACCAGTGCCATCTGTTCCTGAAGCGCGCCACGCTCAACGCATCGCTGGGCGGCAGCGCGGACCAGTGGAACGAGGCGGCCGGGCGGGCCATCGCCGCCGCCCTGCTCGCACAGGGCTGAAATGCAGGACGCCATGGCCGGGCGGAAGTCCGGCCATGGCCGTCAGACCAATGTGGCGATCAGCGCGCGCGCCGGTTCGTCGCTGGCCAGCGCCACGGGACCGTCCAGCAGCCAGCATTCGCCCGCCGCCCATGGCTGCCCCGCGATGCGTCCGCTGCCGGAAAGGGGCACGAACCACCCCTCCCCCTTCGTGCCGATCAGCGCCTCCCGCCCCGCCGCGAAGCTGCGTAGCCTGAGCACGAAGGGCGCCTCCGACCGGTCGAGCAGGTCCGCCTCCGCCACATCGGCCAGATTGATTGGCACGCGGCCATAAGGCCGGGCATGGCTGACCGCCACGCCGTCGTCCAGATGCAGCTCGCGCGGGCGGCCATAGTCGTAGAGGCGATAGGTCACGTCGACATTCTGCTGCACCTCGACCAGGCTGATGCCCGCGCCGATGGCATGGACGGTGCCCGCCGGGATGAAGAAGAAATCGCCGGGCTTCACCGGTTTCCAGTCCATCAGATCCTCGACCGAACCGTCGAGCGCGGCGGTGCGCAGCGCCTCGCCGGACAAGGCCGCGCGCGTGCCGATGCCCAAGCGGGCATCCGGCTCCGCGTCCAATATGTACCAGCATTCCTCCTTGCCGCCGGGCAGGCCCCGCTCCCGCCCCTCGGCATCGGTGGGATGGACCTGGATGGACAGGCGTTCGCTGGTGAAGATATATTTGACAAGCAGCGGCGGGACGCGGCCATCGGGTCCGTCGAACCAGACCTCCCCTATCCGGCCGGACCCGCCATGAGGGAAAAGGGAAGGCAGGCTGTCACGCCCCCACGGCTTTTCGACATATTTGGTGGTGAGCTTCCGTGCCGTCATGCATTGACTGTCCCGAATGACCGTTCCCCCCCTTCATTGCCGCGAAGCCCGGTCCAGAGCGGGTTTGCTTTGATGGAAGCAAACCCGCTCTGGAATTCTCTGTTTCCCGTTCCCGCGATTTCCTCTCGCGATTTCCGAGCCGTCAGGCGAGTCCACCTGACTTGAAATCGCTCTAGTTAACCGCAGACTTGCGATAAGCAATCATGACGGAAAGGCGCGGCGCGGCAAATAAGGGAAATTAGCGTGGGTCATGCCGCGACCGGGAAAGACGGCGCGAGAGGAGGGTGCCTCCGGAAGCGGGCGGGATCAATCGCCGCTGACCAACTTGTCCTGCGTGCGCGTCTCGAAATCGGAGGCGTCGTGGCGCTCGCGCAGTTGCAGCTCCTCCGGCCCGGTCGCGCGGTTGACCATGCGCCCGCGCTGCACGGCGGGGCGTGCCTTGATCTCCTCCGCCCAGCGGACGAGGTTCCTGTAGCTGCCGGTATCCAGGAATTCGGACGCGCCATAGCTGTTCTCGGTATGGAGCTGGCCGTACCAGGGATAGATGGCGATGTCGGCGATGGTATAGTCGTCGCCCGCAATGAATCGGCGGTCGGCAAGCTGGCGGTCCAGCACGTCGAGCTGGCGCTTGGCCTCCATCGCGTAGCGGTTGATGGCATATTCGATCTTCTGCGGCGCATAGGCGTAGAAATGGCCGAAGCCGCCGCCGAGAAAGGGCGCGCTGCCCATCTGCCAGAACAGCCAGTTCAGCGTCTCCGCCCGGCCTCCGGCATCCTTCGGCAGGAAGGCGCCGAATTTCTCCGCCAGATAGACGAGGATCGAACCGGATTCGAAGACGCGGATCGGCTTGTCGCCGCTGCGGTCAAGCAGGGCGGGAATCTTGCTGTTGGGATTGACCTCGACAAAGCCGCTGCCGAACTGCTCGCCGTCATTGATGCGGATCAGCCAGGCGTCATATTCCGCGCCCCGATGCCCCGCCGCCAGCAACTCCTCCAGGAGGATCGTCACCTTCACCCCATTGGGCGTGGCGAGCGAATAGAGCTGGAGGCCGTGCTTG
>JASGGS010000144.1:0-10441 GCA_047602685.1 Sphingobium sp. | reverse complement strand
CGACGATCATGACTATGATACGAAGATGAAGAAGGTTCATGACTTCATCGGCGAGGGCGACAAGGTGAAGATCACCCTGCGCTTCCGCGGGCGCGAGCTGTCCCACCAGCAACTCGGCATGGCGCTCCTCCAGCGCGTGGCCGAGAATGTGCAGGAAATCGCGAAGGTCGAGGCTTATCCCCGCATGGAAGGCCGCCAGATGCTGATGGTTCTGGCACCGAAATAAGCTTCGAAGGCACTGTCCTCCTGGCGGAGGAGCAGGAAAAAGCGGCGCTTCCCCGATGGGGCGGCGCCCTTTTTTTGGACGATCCGGTTTTGCGGTTCTCCATTCTCGTGGAACAGGGGTGCGCCTCTCTGTTCGTCGCGAAGGACTGTCTGGCAATCATTGGACATGGTTGCGACATTCTGGGCAATGTTCTGTCCCCTATGCTTCCTTGGGGGCGTCCGTGAGGGCGAAAACAGGGGAGCGATACCGTGCGGCAGGCGCTGTCCGGGACATCGGAGGGGAAATGCGCGCGCCGTCCGGCCGGATGGCGCCTGCTGGCGCGGCTTTCCGGGCGCCGGAAGAAGCGCTTTGCTTCCGACAGCATCATCATCGGCCGTTCGGGACGGCTTTCCTATCTGCTCGGCCGCCTGTGCGGAAAGCTGCCGGGTGTCCTCTATGTGCGCCATCTCCTTGTCGCCGTCCCCGCCGAGCATCTGCCCGCCATGCCCCGTGGTTACAGCGCCCGCCCCTTGCGGCCGGAGGAACTGGCCGGCCATCGCATCGACGCCGATGCCGCGACGCAGGCGGAACGCTTCGCGGCGGGCATGACCTGCCTCGGCCTGTTCGACCGTCACGACGCGTTGCTGGGCGTCACCTGGCTGGGGCGCGATATGCATGAGGAGACCGTGCTGCGCATCCGCTTCCGCCTGCCGTCCGGGTCCGCCTGGGACGGGGGGTTGTGGATCGACGAGGAGCGCCGGATCGGCCGTGCCTTCCCCGCGCTTTGGGCCGGGGTGCGGCAATGGCTGGAGGCGGAGGGGCTGCACCAGACGATCAGCAGCATCGCGGACTATAATGCCGCCTCCATCGCTTCGCACCGGCGTCTTGGCGCGCGCGTCATCGGGCAGGTCGGCGTGATCCGGATCGGCCGGTTGCAATGCACCTTGGGCGGCCGTCCGCGCGCGCGCTGGACCTGCGCGCGCTGGCCGGAAATCACGCTCTCCCCGGCCTGACCGCGCGGCCCGCGCGATCGGAAATGGCATGGGCGGGGGGACTCGTCGCCGGATCACCCATATGGGATCGTGATCCAAATAATAATATTTATATTCAACGGGTTATATCTTTTCTAATGGCGCCCGGAGAAAGTGCCGCGCCTCCCGATGGGGTAGGGAAGCCTGTGAGCTTTTCACGAACCGCCCCGCAGCCATCGCGGTCGGCGCCCTCCACCCGGCCGCGGCTGATTTTCAGGGCATTTCCCCGACTTTCCGCGCTCCGCCCCGCCTCGCGGCTTTCGTCTCCGGCGCGATCCATGATAAGGGCGCTATTCGCAAGAAAGGCCCGGAAGAATGAACGACCTCACCCAGACGCCCGAAATGCTGATCGCCACCATGGCCGCCCGCGCGCGCAAGGCCGCCGCCCTGTTGGCGGATGCGGGCGACGAGGCAAAGGCCGCCGCCCTGCGCGCCGCCGCCGCATCGCTGCGCGCGGCGAAGCCGGCGATCCTGCGCGCCAATGCGGCGGACATGGAACGGGGCGCGGGCAATGGCCTGACCGCCGCCATGCTGGACCGGCTGAAGCTGGACGAGGCGCGGATCGACGCGGTGGCCAATGCGGTGGAGCAGGTGGCGGACCTGCCCGACAGCGTGGGCCAGGTGATCGACGAGACGCGGCGGCCCAACGGCCTGGTCCTCAGCCGCGTGCGGGTGCCGCTGGGCGTGGTCGGCATCATCTATGAAAGCCGCCCCAATGTGACCGCGGACGCGGCCTCGCTCTGCCTGCGGTCCGGCAATGCCGTCATCCTGCGCGGCGGGTCGGAGGCGCTGGAGAGCAATCGCGCCATCCATGCCGCCATCGCCGAAGGCATCGCGTCCACGGGCCTGCCCGCCGACGCGGTGCAACTCGTTCCCACGGCCGACCGCGCGGCGGTGGGCGCCATGCTGCGCGCGGCGGGCCTCATCGACATCATCGTGCCGCGCGGCGGCAAGAGCCTGGTCGCGCGCGTGCAGGAGGAGGCGCGGGTGCCCGTCCTTGCCCATCTGGACGGCATCAACCACACCTATATCCACGCCTCGGCCGATCCGGAGATGGCGAAGAGCGTGGTCGTCAACGCCAAGATGCGCCGGACCGGCATTTGCGGCGCGCTCGAAACCCTGCTGATCGACAGGGCGTTCCCGGCGGCGGCCTCGGTCGTTTCGGCCCTGCTCGACGCGCGTTGCGAGGTGCGGGGCGATGAGGGCGTCCGTGCGCTCGACCCCCGCGTCGCGCCGGTCGAGGACATCGACTGGGACACGGAATATCTGGAGGCCATCGCCTCGGCCCGGTTCGTCGACGGGTTGGAGGACGCGCTCGGCCATATCGCCAGCCATGGCAGCCATCACACCGATGCGATCATCGCGGAGGATGCGGCGGCGGCGGAGAGCTTCCTGCGCCGCGTGGACAGCGCCATCGTCATGTGGAACGCATCGAGCCAGTTCGCCGATGGCGGGGAATTCGGCCTGGGGGCGGAGATCGGCATCTCGACCGGGCGGCTGCATGCGCGCGGCCCGGTCGCGCTCGAAGGGCTGACCACCTATAAGTGGCTGGTGCGCGGCACGGGGCAGACCCGCCCGTGATGCGCCGTTCCGCACCGGTCCTTCTCGCGCTGACCGCCCTTGCCGCCTGCACCCCCGCCATCGTGCCCGAACCGGGCGGACGCCGCTCCGTGCCCGCGCCGCCACCCGCGTCCACGCCCGCGCCGGTCGCGCCCGTGGCGCAGTCGCAGGACTGGCAGGACTGGCCCCCGGCGCAGGGCACATGGACCTATGTCCGTGACAGCCGCTCCACCGTCGCGCGCTTCGGCACGGGCGGAAACGCGCTTGCCTGGATACGCTGCGATCTTGCCGCGCGCACGATCGCCGTCGGGCGCCAGGGCCGCGGCGGCAGCGCCGATGGCGCGGCCATGATGACGATCCGCACGACCTTCGGGGCGTTGCAATGGCCGGCGCGCGGTGCCGCCGGTACGCCGCCGGGGACGGAGGCGGCGCGCGGTGCCAGCGATCCGGGCCTCGATCAGATCGCTTTCTCGCGCGGTCGTTTCACCGTGGAATTGCCGGGCATGGCGCCGCTGGTCCTGCCGACATGGGCCGAACCGGTGCGGGTGATCGAGGATTGCAGGGGGTGAGGGGACCGGCCGGATCGCGGCACGAGCACGCAAGTATGATTCCAAAAAAGAATTTTACAAGGCTTGATCGCGAGTCGGGAATGATTCAGTTTAACCCTCAGAGATAAGGCAAAAGGCTTTCAGCCACCGCCAAGTCTCACTGGCTTTAACAGCGCGAAAGGAGGTGATCCGATGTCTCATGGTTCAGCAATGAGGTCGGACAAGTCCATTCGGGGAGCCTGCCGCTAACGCAGGCGGTGTGGCCGCGCGAGGTCCGTTTTGCGGGCTGGCGCTGCGGGTAAGTCCCCGGAGGCGGCACTTCCGGCCGCTGACCATGTTATGATGGGCCGTCCGGAGCGCCATGCTCCGGCGGCCCCTCTCATTTGCGGCGATGCCCGGCTTGCGCCGCGGGAGGACGGTCATGGTGCGGGACGCAATTTCGGCCGCTGCCATCGCCATGCCGTCCGGAGCGACGGCGGCGCGGGCGACGCAATTACGGCGCCATAGGCGGCGGCTATGCCCGGTATCGCCGTCCGGAGCCTGCCATTGCGCGGCAGATATGGGATGCGCTGGGCCGGTCCGCTCGATACTCAATGTGAGCGCCGGCGCCGGTAGCCTCGTCGCGCCCGCTGCCGTGGAGCGTTTCGCGGCACGGCTGGCGCAGGACCTTGCCGACGGCTCCTGGGATCGCCGCTACGGCCATTATCGAACGCAGTCCTGTTTCGACGGACCGCTGCGGCCGATCGTCGGACAGAGCGCGCAGGCAGCGGGGTGCCCCTCGCCGCTCAACTCCGGTGCAGCAACGCCCGCGCCCGCGCGGCGACTTCCGCCAGCATGGCCGCGCTGGGCGTGCCTGCCTGCGCCCGGGTCACCAAAGCGCGGAACTGCGCCACGGCCTGCTCATGCCGTTCGAGCCATTGCGTCACATGGTCGGTAAGCGCGCTGCCCTCGGCCCGGCCCAGAAAGGCGAGGCGCATCTCCTGTATGTCCCGCTCCACGCCCGAAACCAGCAGCCGTTCCCACGGGTCGGCGGGGTTGAACTGCGTTGCCGCCGTCTGGAGCCAGTCGAGGCCGAGCGCCCGGCCCAGCGCTATGGCCGCGTCGGCGACCGCCACCGCATCATTGCCGCGCTGCCGCGCGAGGTCGGCAATGCCCGCCGCTCCCGCCAGGCGTTCCAGGCGGACGAGCAATGCCGCAAGCTCTGCGGGAACGTCCCCCGCCGTCCGCGCCGCCTCTTCCTCCGCTTCCCGCGCAAGCGGCAGCAGCGCGAAGACGCCGGGCCGCAGGGCCTCGATCATCTCGCTGGCCGAAAGATTGCCCGCGCCCAGGCGGCACAATTCGCGCACATGGTTGGTCACCGCGTCCGCCAGAAGGCGGAACAGGCCGATGCGCGCCGCCTCGTCCATGTCCGCGCCGTCCGCCTTTGCCCAGATGGACGGCAGGTCGAACAAGGCCTCCACGACCGTGAAGGCGCCCGCGACGTCCGACAGGGTAAAGCCCTCATCCTCGCCCAGCATCAGCGGGGGGATGATGCCGATGCGATTGACGATGCGATTGGCCAGTCCGGTCGCGACGATTTCGCGCCGCAACTGATGCTGCTCGATACCCTCGGCCTGGCTTTCCCGCATTTCGGGCGGAAAGGCGTTGAACAGATCCGCCTTCGTCACCGGATCATCAGGCAGGTCGTCCTGCTCGATGGCGTCTTGCAGGCTCAGCTTCGCCGTCGCCAGCAGCACCGCCAGCTCCGGCCGGGTGAGGCCCTGGCCCTCCTGCGCGCGGCGCATCAGTTCCTGGTCGTTGGGCAATCCCTCGACCTTGCGGTCGAGCCGCCCGGACTTTGACAGGCTGTCGATCAGCCGGACATAGGCGGGGATGTCGGCCGCGCCGCCCGATTCCGCGATCGACAGGCTCAGCGCCTGCAACCGGTTATCCTCCAGAACCAGATCGGCGACGCTGCCCGTCATCCGGGCGAGGAGGGCGTTGCGATCCTCCGGCGTCAGATCGCCCTCAGCGGCTTCGCGCCCCAGCGCGATCTTGATGTTCACCTCATTGTCGGAGCAGTCGACGCCCGCGCTATTGTCGATGAAGTCGGTGTTGATCCGGCCGCCGTTCAGCGCGAAGGCGATGCGCGCGGCCTGCGTCACGCCCAGATTGGCGCCCTCGCCCATGACGCGGGCCCGCACGGCTTCCGCATCGACGCGCACCCGGTCGTTCGCGGTGTCGCCCACGTCCGAATGGGCCTGCGCCGCCGCCTTCACATAGGTTCCGATGCCGCCGAACCAGAGCAGGTCGACCGGCGCGGTGAGCAGCGCGGAAATGAGTTGCGCCGGGTCCATGGCCGATGCGCCGGTGCCGATGAGGGCGCGTATCTCGTCGGTCAGCGGAATCGACTTCAGGCTGCGCGGGAAGACGCCCCCGCCCTGGGAGATCAGGCTCTTGTCATAATCGTCCCAGCTTGAGCGCGGCAGGCGGAACAGGCGCTGGCGCTCCTCCCAGCTTCGCGCCGGATCGGGATCGGGGTCGATGAAGACATGGCGGTGGTCGAACGCCGCGACGAGGCGGATCGTCTTGCTCAACAGCATGCCGTTGCCGAACACGTCGCCGGACATGTCGCCCACGCCGACCACCGATACCGGCTCCGACTGCACGTCCACGCCCAGTTCGAGGAAATGCCGCTGGACGGAGATCCACGCGCCGCGCGCGGTGATGCCCATCGCCTTGTGGTCATAGCCGTTGGACCCGCCGCTGGCGAAGGCATCGCCCAGCCAGAAGCCATGCTCCATGGCGATGCCATTGGCGATGTCGGAGAAGGTCGCCGTGCCCTTATCCGCCGCCACGACGAAATAGGGGTCTTCCTGGTCGCGGATCACGACGCCGCGCGGATGCTTCACCTTGCCCTTCACCACATTGTCGGTGACGGACAGGAGCGCGCGGATGAAGATGCGATAGCTTTCCGTTCCTTCCGCCAGCCACGCATCGCGGCTGATCGCGGGGTCTGGCAGGTGCTTGGGAAAGAAGCCGCCCTTGGCGCCGGTGGGCACGATGACGGCATTCTTCACCCGCTGCGCCTTCATCAGGCCCAATATCTCGGTGCGGAAATCGTCGCGCCGGTCGGACCAGCGCAGGCCGCCGCGCGCAATCGGCCCGGCGCGCAGGTGGATGCCCTCGACCCTGGGGGAATAGACCCAGATTTCGCGCCAGGGCACGGGGGAGGGGAGGCCCGGCACCTGGGCGCTGTCGATCTTGAAGGCGAGGGCCGCCTGGCCCGCCGGGGCAAAGGCATTGGTGCGCAGCACCGCATGGACGATGGCGCGGATCAGGCGCAATATGCGGTCGTCGTCGATGGCGGAAACGTCCGCCAGCTTCTCCTCTATCTCCCGGTCGACGGCCTCGGCATCGTCCTTGCCCTGCCGTGCGGGGTCATGGAGCGCGGCGAAGAGCGCGACGAGCGAGCCGGTGATGAGGGGCGCCCTGCGCAATGCGGCGACCACCGTGGACAGGCCATAGGCGCTGCCCGTCTGGCGCAGATAGCGGAATATGGCGCGCAGCAGCAGCACGCCCTCCGGCGTCAGGGAGGCGCTGATGAGCAGGTCGTTGAACCGGTCATTCTCGGCATGGCCCTCCAGCACGGCGGCGATCACCCGCTCGATGGTGGCCGCGCGGCCCAGCGTCGTGCGCGCCAGCGCCTCATGCTCCAGCGCCACGACGAGCTGCTGGATATGGCCGAGTTCGCCCTCCTGTCCGAGCGGCGTCGACATCTCCTCGATCACGCGAAAGCCGAAATTCTCGAGCGCGGGAACCGCGTCCGACAGGGTGATCGCGTCGAGGCTGTAGAGCTTCAGGCGCAAATGACCGGGCCTGTCGTCGCCATTGCGATAGAGGCGGGTATCGCGCGCGCCGGCGCGGGCCAGGCGATGGAGCCGCAATATGTCGATGGCCGCCTCCGCCGCGCCCGCGCCCTCGCGATAGCCCATGGGAAAGCAAGCGGCGTACCGGCGCGCCAGCACGGCGGCGCGGCGTGCCTCGACATGGCTGCCCAGCGCGGCCTCCACGGCGGGCGTCCAGCCGCGCACCATCTCGGACAGCTTGGCATCCAGCGCTTCCGCATCGGGCAACTGTCCCTCGCCGCGCAGGTCCAGCACGAAGCGCAGCAGCGCCAGGCCGCTCTCGTCCAGCGCCATCTGCCAGCTCAGCACCGGTGCGTTGGCGGCATGGGACAGCATCTGCGCCACGGCCATGCGCCGCGCCGTCGTCATGTCGTCGCGGGGGAGCCAGACAAAGGCGAACAAGTGCCGGTGCAGCGCGCCCGGCGCCAGTTCCACCTGCGGTCGGGGCCGGTCGCCCAGCGACATGGCGGTGAAAGCCAGCCTTTCCCGGTCCCCGGACGCCACGCCCAGCAGCACGTCATGGGGCAGGTAGGTCAGGGCATGGACCAGCCCCTTGCCCGCATGGCCCACCGGATCATAGCCGAAGCGCTCCATCATCCGGAACAATGTGGCGCGCAGCACGGGCACGTCCCCCGGCGCCGCCGCCAGCGCGGCGCTGGTCCACAGCCCGGCATGGATGGACAGGGCGGTGACGGGACCGTCCGCCTGCTCGCGAACGGGCACGATGAACAGGTCGATCAGCACAGGGCGATGCACGCGCGAGCAACGGTTGGATTTCAGGATCAGCGCGACGTCATTGCCTGCGTCGAACCAGCGGAACGCAGAGGCCAGCGTGGCCTGCGCGAGCAGCGGCTCCTCGTCCGTCCGGCAGATGCCGAGCGCGCCGGCGGCCTTGCCTTCCCGGTCGCGCCGTTCATGGCCGAGCTGCGTGAGATTGCCCTTGAGGAACCAGCGCAGCAGGTCGCCATATTCGTTCTGGCCCAGCCGGGTCGCATCCTCCAGCATGGCGGAGATCATGGCGCGCCAGTCGGTCACGGCGGCGCGCACCTGCTCCAATGTCTGGAGCAGCACCGTCTCCAGCGCGTGGCGCCCCCGTGCATCGGCGCGTTCGGCCTCCATGTAGATGATCGATTCGCGCCGGGCCGCCCGGCCTTCGCCTATGGCGACGACCTGTCCCTCCGCGTCGCGGCGTACGGGCAATACGGGATGGACGATGATGTGGATCGCCAGCCCCGCCTGCGACAGGGCGCCGGAAATACTGTCCACCAGAAAGGGCATGTCGGGATTGATGACGGCGATCCGCATCCGCCGGGCGGTTTCCGGCACATCGTCGCCCAGGCCCGCTATGTCGGAGGCGCTGTCGACGCGCACCACGGCCTCGCCCCCTTTGCGATGGACAAGGGCGTCGGCCAGGAAGAGGCTGGCGTCCCTCAGCCGGTGACCGGTCAGCAGGTCCGGCTCGGTCCGGGCCAGCGAATCCTCGATGGCGGTGGCCAGTGCCGCGCTGACGGCGCGGCTCGCATCATGACGGGCATCCATGGCCCTCTCCCCTTCTGTCCGGGCGAGCGGCCGTCAATGGGCGGTCGCCGCCCTGCCCCTACTGCCCGATTATGGCGGGCAGGTTAAGTCCTTACGCTCCGGAAGCGACCGCCTGGAGCACCTGTCCGACGCGTTTGTCGTCGCCGGTCAGGCCGCCGAGCGGCGCCAGGCTGCCATCGGGCAAGCGGCGCACGACAATGACGGCCAGGCCGTCCGAATCGGTCGCTATGTCCTCCAGGGCGATGGCGGCCGCGCGGGTAAGGGTGGCGCGCGCCTCCACCATCCGGGCGGGACGGGGGGCGGCCGGGCCGCGCCGGGTGGCGCGAGCGTCGCGGACATAGGCTTTCAGGCCGCCTTCATGCCGGGAAAGCCGCCCGGTCAGGGCGCCGGGTTCCAGGCCTTCGGCCAGCGCCTGCTCGATGGCGACGGCGAATTCGGACAGGCGGGTCTTGTCGTAATGCGCGCCGAAGACCAGCTTGACCAACGCGGTCATGGGGCTGCGCGGCTGCGCCTTGATCTCCGCATCCTCCAGCAGCGCGGCATAATCCTCCGGCTGGACCTGCGCGACCAGTGCGAAGCTGTGGGCGAGGCCGATGGCACGGTACAGCGCCTGGCGCGTCCGGCCCTCGGCGGTGATCGCGTCGGCGGCGGCGCCCTGCGCGTCGGCAAGGGACTGGCACAGCATGTCGGACAGATAGCCTGCGCCGCTTTCCTCCTCCCGCGGGACTGCCGGGGTTTCGCCCGATATGCCCGCGATCTCGGTCAACTCCAGCACGCCGCCGGCATCATTGTCCGCCGTGAAGTCTTCGCTCGACGGACCGTCGGCCCAGATCGGCGTGACCATGCCGGGCAGCGGGGCCGATTCGATTTCCAGGCCCAGCCCGGCCATGGCCCGCTCTATGTCGTCCGTCAGGTCGGGGCTGGCCACTTCCTTCCAGTTGATGACCCCATATACGAAGTCGATGCTGTCATCGTCGGTGGAAAAGGGCATCATGATGCCGCGATAGAGGATTTCGGCGCCGCGCTGGTTGGTGAACTCCGCCTCGAATCCGATGGGCGCCTGATTGGCGATGATCTGGAGATAATGGTCGGTGAGTCGCGACAGCAGGGTGCGCGGCGGCACGTCGCTCACGCGGCTGATCGTCTTGTCCACGCCGCATTCGCGCACCAGCGCGGAACCCAGGAACGCCACGGCGGGGTCGTCCAGCCCGGCGGTGAAGTCGATCAGCACGCTGTGGGAACCGAAATCCTCGATTTCCTCGGGATTCAGGTCCTCTATGCTGGGATAGCTGCGGTCGCCCAAGAGGGATGCCCAGTAATTATAGGCGCGCACATGCATGCGCCGTTCGTCGAAACGCACCATGGGGGGCGCCTCCATCGCGACTTCCGGCTCGCTGTCGAGCGTATGATGCTGCGAACCCAATCCGTCCATGACCCGGCCTTCTGGCTGATTAATATTGCCATTAATTGGTCTGGACTGGTTAATTTGATCTAAAGCGCCTGCCCGGCCGATCCTGCCTGGGCATTGGCGGGGCCGTTTTGGCGGGAAAGGCTTGCATGGTCCGGGCGGTGCTGATAATCGGCGCGCCTGCGCAGGCAGGCCGTCCGGCCCCGCATGCCGCTTTAGCTCAGTTGGTAGAGCATCGCATTCGTAATGCGGGGGTCACAGGT
>JASGGS010000143.1:0-10486 GCA_047602685.1 Sphingobium sp. | reverse complement strand
TAGGACTTTGAAAATTCAGGTCAGAGCCATCGACTGGATGAATGAAACCCAGCCGTGCTGCGTGCAGTGCCTGCCGCCCGAAATGCAGTTCCTTTAATAAATCACGGTGCCGCGACTGTCCACGCGAATAGACCGGATCCCCTACCAAAGGATGACCCAGATGCGCCATGTGGACGCGCACCTGATGGGTGCGTCCCGTCTCCAGCGTGCATTCGACCAGTGCCGCTCCCTTCAACCGCTCCGCCACCCGGTAATGGGTGACGGCATGCTTGCCCCGTCCTTCGCGCTGCACCGCCATTTTCTTGCGATCCGCGTCAGAACAGCAATTGAGGTATCGACCGTCCCCCTGTCCTTTATAGGAAGGCCGTGGACGATCGCCTGGTAGAGACGGCGGATCGAGTGATCCTTGAACTGGCGGGCAAGCCCCTCATGCGCCTGATCCGTCTTGGCGACGACGAGGAGACCGGAAGTATCCTTGTCGATCCGGTGGACGATGCCGGGCCGCGCGACGCCGCCAATGCCCGAAAGCCGCCCCTCGCAATGGGCGAGCAGCGCATTGACGAGCGTCCCGTCCGGATTGCCCGCCGCCGGGTGGACGACCATGCCCGGCGCCTTGTCCACCACGATCAGATGCGCGTCCTCATGGACGATGGCGAGCGGTATCGCCTCCGGCCGCGCATCGGCGGGCCGGGGCGCGGGAATGGCGACGGCGAAGCGGCCCTGCGCGCCGATCTTCATCGACGGATTGCTTGCGGTCCGGCCGTCCGGCGCGCGAACGCGCCCCTCCAGGATCAGGGCCTTGATCCGCTCGCGCGAGAGGTCCGGCAACAGGTCGGCAAGGGCGCGGTCCAGCCGCATGCCCGCCTGCGCGCCGGTCATCATCGCATCGACAGTGGAATCCCCCTGATCCATTGCCTAAAATGTGGGTGTGAAAGTCCGCATATCAAGAGCCGCGCTCGACGCGATCCGGGAGGAAACACGGAAAGCGGGCGAGGAGGAATGCTGCGGCCTGCTGCTGGCCCTGCCCGCCTCCCCGCCCGACCATATAGACGCCATCCTCCCCGCCGCGAACGTGGCCGCCGACCGGCGCGGGCGATTCGAGATCGATCCCGCCCAGCTCATCGCGGCGCATCGCGCCGAACGGGCGGGACATCATCGCATCATGGGCTGCTATCACAGCCATCCGGGCGGCGATGCCGCCCCATCGGCCGAGGATGCGGCGCAGGCGGAGGCGAACGGGTCGCTCTGGCTCATCGCCACGCCCCGCCCCTGGGCCGCGCGATTATGGCGGGCGGTCGGCGGCGGCGCGGCGCATGGCCGGTTCGATGCGGCCCAAATGATCGTGGCCGACGACCCATAAGCCTTGCATCCCCGCGCCGGGACCGGCATTAGCCGTGGATATCGGACGCGGCAGGTGAGGACCGGAATGGCTGACGCAAACAGCATCGATTATGCAAGTCTCCTCTGTTCACGCCTCTGCCACGACCTCCTCAACCCCGTGGGCGCGCTCAACAACGGCATCGAGCTGCTGGCCGACGAGACCGATCCCGCCATGCGCGAACAGTGCATGGGCCTGCTGGGCGACAGCGCGCGCGTATCGGCCGCGAAACTGAAATTCTACCGCCTCGCCTTCGGTTCGGCCGGCGGCTATGGCGAGACGCTGCCCGCGCATGAGGTGCGCTCCGCCGTGGAGGGCATGTTCGCCTCGCCCGGCAAGCTGACCGTCGAATGGCTGGTCGCGGACGACATATTGGCCAAGCTGCCCGCCAAGGTGCTGCTGAACCTCGCCCTGATCGCCGGAGAATCCCTGCCGCGCGGCGGCGGGCTGATGATCGGCCTGGAGCAGGTGGACGGCGCCGTCGACATCGCGATCCGGGGCGAAGGGCCGCGGCTGACGCTGGACGGCGACATACGCCGCGCTCTGGCCGGGGAATTGCCCGAGGCCGAGATCGGATCGCGCACCGTCGCGGCGGCCATGGTGCGGCAACTGGTCGGCGAGCGCGGCGGCGAGATCATGCTGTCCGGCACCGACCAGCCCTTCATCATGTTCGGCGCCCATATCCCGGCCTGAAGCCCCCCTGCCTGCCGGGCCGTAAGGGCATGGGCCAAAGGGCATGGGACTCTTTACCGCCCCTTAACCACCTTTGGGCCAAAACCCCGGCAACTGCGGCTTGGGGTTGCGTCCGTGGACGATTTGCTGGGCGATTTTGTTGCTGAAACACTGGAATCTCTCGAAACGCTTTCGGGAGAGGTCGTCGCGTGGGAAAATGATCCGTCGGATCGTGACCGGCTCGATGCGTTTTTCCGCTTCTTCCACACGGTCAAGGGAAGCTGCGGCTTCCTGAACCTGCCGCGCGTCGAGAAGGTCTCCCATACCGCCGAGGATGTGCTGGCGGCGATCCGCAACGGCGACCGATCGCCCGATCCGGCCACGGTATCCGCCGTGCTGAGCGCGATGGACTGGATCGAGGCCATGGCGCGCGCCTTTGGCGACGGCCAGCCTGGCCCGCCGGAGAATGAGGACGACGCGCTGATCGACATGCTCGTCGCCACGCCCGCCGCCGTGGACGAACCCGCCACCCGGGCGGCGGATGCCGTCATCGGCGCGCAGCCCGGCACGACCAAGCCCGTGCAGCGCGAGCGCGCGCCGCGCACCGTGCGCATCTCCCTTTCGCTCATCGACCAGCTCATGAACGCGGTGTCGGACATGGTGCTGGCCCGCAACGAGCTGTCGCGCAAGCTGCGCGACCATCATGCCGACCCGGACGTGGAGGGCAGTTTCGAGCGGCTGTCCGCCTGCGTCGCGGACATGCGCGACATGGTTTCGAAGACGCGCATGCAGCGCGTCGACCGCCTCTTCACCGCCCTGCCCCGCATGGTGCGCGACCTGAGCCACGAGCTGGGCAAGAAGGTCGAGCTGACGCTGGAGGGCGGCGATGTCGAGATGGACCGGGAGATGATCGAGATGGTCATCGATCCCCTGACCCATATCGTGCGCAACGCCCTGGACCATGGCATAGAGATGCCGTCCGAGCGCATGGCGGCGGGCAAGGACGAGACGGGCGCCATCCGCATCGCGGCGCGCCAGTCCGGCAACCAGATCGTGATCGAGGTGGCCGATAATGGCCGGGGCATCGCGACCGACAATCTCGTGGCCAAGGCCCTGCGCCTCAAGCTGATTGCCGAAGCCGACGTGCCCGGCATGAGCCATGCGGACAAGCTGGCCCTCATCTTCCACCCCGGCCTGTCCACCGCCGAGCAGATCTCCGCCATATCCGGACGCGGGGTCGGCATGGACGTGGTGCGCACCAATGTGGAGCGCATCGGCGGCGTGGTGACGCTGGAAAGCCTGATCGGCCGCGGCACGACGCTGCAACTGCGCGTGCCGATGACGCTCACCATCATCCCCGGCCTGATCCTGCGATGCGGTCACGAACTGTTCGCCATACCGCGCGGCAATGTGATCGAGCTGCTGCACGAAAATGGCGGCATGGTGACGGTGGAGAATGTCGCAGGCGCGCGCGTCGCCACCATTCGCGGGCAACGCTATTCGCTGATCGACCTGGAGCAGCTTCTCGGCCGCGACCGGGCGCAGGCGGAGGGCGGGTCGCGCACGCTGATGCTGGTCGGCTCCTCCTCCGGCGTGCCCTATGCGCTGGGCGTGGATGCCGTCGAGAATCACGAGGAACTGGTCATCCGCCCGGCTTCCCCGGTCGTGATGGCGGCGGGGATATTCGCGGGCATGACCCTGCCCGACAATGGCCGCCCCATGCTGCTGCTCGACGCGGCGGGCATCGCGCAGGCGGCCGACCTGCCCATGGAGGCGCCGCGCAACGAGGCCGCGCCGGACAAGATGAAGCAGGCCCGGACGGAAAAGCGCGTCCAGACCATCCCCGCGCTCCAGTTCATCGAGATGAGCGGGCAGCAGCGCCTCATCCCGCTCGACACGATCGAGCGGATCGAGGACATCACCGCCTCCCTCTTCGGCATGACGGGCAGCCAGCAGTTCGTGCGGCTGGGCGACAGGCTGGTCCGCGTCGTCAACCCCACCAGCATCGACCGCGAACTGGTGAAGACGCTGCACCTGCGCGTTGGCGGGCAGGAGGTCTGCTATATCGTCCATGATGTCGAGGACATTATCGACATGCCGGTCCGGCCGCATCTGCGGGTCCACAAGCAGGGCATTGCGGGCATCGTGTCGCATGAGGGGCAGCATCTGGAGGTCATCGACACCCACAGCCTGTTCGCGGGCATAGAGGTGAACGAACGGGAGGACATCGATGCGCCCGGCACCTGCCTGATCGCGGGCCTGGCCGACGATCCGTGGATGCGCACGATATTGGCGCCGCTGCTGATCCAGGCCGGTTATGACGTGCGCGACGCGCAGACGGGCGATGCCGGCCGGCCCGGCCCCGCCGTGCTGCTGTGCGATGCCCATGGCCCCGACAATGCCGCCGCCAGCGTGCCGGTGATCCGCCTGCGCGCGCAGGCCGACGCCGATGCGCGCGAGGCGGACAAATCCATCTACCGTTACGACCGGGAGGGCCTGCTGGCCGCGGTCGAGGGCGCCCTCAGGAGGCAGGCGGCATGAACGATTCCCTCTTCCTCTTCGCGACCGTGGCGGGCACCGACATCGCCATGCCGACCCATGAGCTGGAGGCGGTGGTGCGCCTGGGCGAGATCGTCCCCATAGCCCGCACCGCGCCGCAGGTCCGCGGCCTGGCCGCGCTGCGCAGCCGGGTGCTGACCGTCATCGACGTGCGCACGCTGGTGACGGGCGAACCGACCGAGATGGGCAAGGCCCCCCTCGCCATAGTGGCGGAGGTCGAAGGCCATGCCTATGGCCTGCTGATCGACACCGTGAGCGACATCTGCCCGGTCCTGGGCGGCATATTGCCCGTGCGCGGCCGCGTCAGTCCGGCCTGGGAACCCTATGCGGGCGGCATGATCCTGTTCGAGGACCGCCTGCACCTGGCCGTGTCCATCCCCGACTTCCTGCGCCAGCCGGTTCTGTCCGCCGCAGCCTGATCAGCCGGTTTACCATTCGCTTACAACTTCTTGCTACGGTTCAACCTGCGCGTGGGATCGCCCGCCACTCAGGGGTACGCTAAGATGAAGAATTGCCTCGTCGTCGACGACTCGAAGGTCATCCGGAAAGTCGCCCGCCACATATTGGAATCGCTCGACCTGAGCGTCGAGGAAGCCGTGGACGGCCGCGAAGCGCTTCAGCATTGCGAATCCTCCATGCCGGACGTGGTCCTGCTGGACTGGAACATGCCGCACATGACCGGCCTGGAATTCCTGAACGAGCTGACCCGCCGCAAGCTGCCCGCGCATC
This sequence comes from Sphingobium sp., assembly GCA_047602685.1. Taxonomy (GTDB): domain Bacteria; phylum Pseudomonadota; class Alphaproteobacteria; order Sphingomonadales; family Sphingomonadaceae; genus Sphingobium. The sequence continues at coordinate 5,148 of JASGGS010000143.1, read as the reverse complement.
CCAAGATCATCTTCTGCACCACGGAAAACGGCCTCGGCCACATCCGCGCCGCCGTCGAGGCGGGTGCCGACGAATATGTGATGAAACCGTTCGACCGCGAAACATTGGAGAGCAAGCTGCAACTCGTCGGCATTCTGTAATCCGGCATTTTCGGGGGGAGAAGCCGGTTCCATGTCAGCCGCCAGAGTCACAGCGTCGAAGCCGGGACCGCCCCGTTCGACCCCATCGCGCATCCGCGTGACGATCGTCGACGATTCACTCGTCGCCCGCCGCGTCCTACAACGCATATTGGACGAGGACGGCCGCTTCGCCGTCACCGGGTGCCACAGCGGCGCCAACGACGCCATCGCCGCCCTGACCGTCACGCCCTGCGACATCATCCTGCTCGACCTCGAAATGCCGGGGCGCAGCGGCGTCGAGAGCCTCCCCGAACTGCTCGCCACCGGCCATGGCGCCAAGGTGGTCATCCTGTCCGGCCACCATGCCGAGGACGGCAGCGTCGCCATCGCCGCGCTGGCGGCGGGCGCGCGCGACGTGATGACCAAGCCTGTCGCGGGCCATTTCGGCCCCGCCTTCGCCTCCGCGCTCGCCGACCGCCTCTGCGCCATCTACACCGGTGAGGATCGCGTGGCCTGGACCGGAGAGGGCCAGCGCCGCGTCTCCGCCCTGCCCGGCATCTCGTCCGCGCCGCGCGCCGTGGGCATCGGCGCCTCCACGGGCGGCATCCATTCGCTGACCGCCTTCCTGGCCGCGCTCGACCAGGCGCCGCCCGCGCCCATTTTCGTGACGCAGCACCTGCCCGCCGATTTCCTGCCCTTCTTCGCGGAACAGCTTCGCCGCCTCGCCAGGATACCGGTGCATGTCGCGCAGGACGGCATGCCGGTGCTGAGGGGCAATCTCTATGTCGCGCCGGGCCAGGCGCACCTCACCGTCACGCGCCGTCCCAGCCACCGGGTCGAGATACGCCTGTCGCGCGCCACGTCGCGCCACGGCGCCTTCCCGGCCGTCGATCCGATGATGCTGTCGCTGGCGCAGGTCTATGGCGACAAGATGTGCGGCATCATCTTCTCCGGCATGGGCCGCGACGGCCTGGCGGGGGCGGAGGCCATCGTCTGCGCGGGCGGGTCCGTCATCGCGCAGGACAGCGCGACCAGCGTCGTCTGGGGCATGCCCGGCGCCGTTGTGGACGCGGGGCTTGCCAGCCTGGTCGTCTCGCCCGAACTGGCGGCCCGGGCGTTGCAGGACGCATGGCGCGGGGCACCGGCGGCATGAACTCCAATGTCCAGATCATGCAGGCCATCGCCGCCTTCTTCGAGGAGAAGACCGGCCAGCATCTGAGCGAGAGCCGCATGTGGCGCGTCGAGACCGCGTTGCGCGACGTGATGCGCCAGCATGGGCTGAAGGACCTGTCGGACCTGCTCTACGCCCTGCAAGCGGACCATAGCGACCGGATCGCGGCCGCGACGATCCATTGCATCACCAACCATGAAAGCAGCTTCTTCCGCGATCTCAAGGTGTTCGAGACAGTGGAGCGGCAGGTCCTGCCGCACCTCAACGCGACGCTGCCCGAGAGGCTGCTCCGCATCTGGTGCGCGGGCTGCTCCACCGGGCAGGAGGTCTATTCGCTCGCCATCATCCTGAAACGGCAGGAGGAGATGTGGCGGAACTGGCGCGTGTCGATCGTCGGCACCGACATCTCCCCCTTTTCCATCACCAAGGCGCAGGAGGGCATGTACCAGCAAATGGACGTGCAGCGCGGCCTGCCCATCGCGGATCTGCTCCGCTGGTTCGAGCCGGTGCAGGACCGCTGGCGCATCGCGCCGGAACTGCGCGCGCTCGCCAGCTTCAAGGTCGACAATCTCCTCGATCCCAAGGCGGTGTCGGGCAAGTTCGACCTGATCCTGTGCCGGAACGTCCTTCTCTATTTCGCGCCGGAACTGCGTTCGCAGGCCCTGTCCACGCTGGCGCGGCATGCGCGGGCCGACACGCTCCTGCTGCTCGGCGCGGGCGAGACGACCATCGGGGCGAGCACACTGTTCAGCCCGTCCTGCGAGTTTCGCGGCGCCTATCAGCAGGCGGCCCCCGCGGCGGCGGCGGACCGGCTGGCGGGCTGACGTCGGTCCCGGTCGCTCAAAAGGCTTCCACCGCAAACGATCACACACTAAGGGCGATTGGTATAACCGCCGGAAACCACCGATGATCGAACTGATCGAAACGCCGTCCCCGAATTTCGACGACCGATCGCTTCCGATCACCATGATCGTCCTGCACTATACGGGGATGCCGGACGCTCATTCGGCCATCCAGTGGCTGGCCAATCCCGCATCCAAGGTTTCCGCCCATTATGTCGTCACGGAGGACGGCAATGTCGTGCGCATGGTCGATGAGGCCAAGCGCGCCTGGCATGCCGGACGGTCCCATTGGCGCGGCATAGACGATGTGAATTCGGCCAGCATCGGCATAGAGATCGTCAATCCCGGCCATGAATGGGGCTACAGGCCCTTTCCCGACGCGCAGATCGACGCGCTGATCCCGCTCGTCAACGACATCGTGCTGCGCCATCGCATCACGCGCGGCAATGTCGTGGGCCATAGCGACATCGCGCCGACCCGCAAGCTGGACCCCGGCGAGCTGTTCCCCTGGGCCAAGCTGGCCCGCGTGCGCCTGGCCCTGCCCCGCCCCACCCGCAACCTGATGGACCCGCACTGGTCGGACGGCGGCTTCATGCTGGCGCTGGAGCGCTTCGGCTATGACATTGCCGAGCCGGAGGCCGCCGTGCGCGCCTTTCAGCGGCGTTTCCGGCCCGAACTGATCGACGGGATCATCGACGGGGAATGCCGCGCCATCCTGCTGGCATTGCTGTTGCCCCGTCCGCAGGGCGATTGAAGCGGCGTCCGCTTGCCCGCCGCACCGACCCGCCCTATAGCCCTCCCTGCCAGAGGGTCGGGCGATCGCGCCGGTGTCACAGCCGTCGAGGAAAGTCCGGGCTCCACGAAACAACGGTGCCGGATAACGTCCGGCGGCCCCTCCGGGGGTCAGGGATAGTGCAACAGAGAGCAGGTCACGAAGGTCTAGGCCCCGTGAAAAGTGAAAGGGTGCGGCAAGAGCGCACCGCGTCCCCGGCAACGGCGGACGGCACGGCAAACCCCACCGGGAGCAAGACCGAATAGGGGCGGCGCGTGGAGGCGACTCCACAGGGCTCGTTTCGGCCCGACCGCCCGGGTTGGTTGCTAGAGGCGTCCGGCAACGGCCGTCCGAGAGGAATGATCGCCCATCCGTCCCCCGACAGGGCGATGGTGGACAGAACCCGGCTTACAGACCCTCTGGCGCTCCCGCGCGCCGCGCGGCTTGACCGATGCTCAACCCTGATCGAGAATCTCTCGGTTCCATAGCGGCGGACGGACGTTAGGATGGCGAGACTCGCCATCGTCGGAGCATGCATGAAATCCTGGCCCGCCCTTCTCGCCGTCCCGCTCCTCATGGGCGCGTCCCTTGCCCATGCCGTCCCCGCGCCGCGCGTGAAGGCGACGAACCTCGACCAGCTCAGCCAGCCATTGCCCCTGCCCTATGACGAGAAGGCGGACGCCGACCGGCAGGTCGCGGCAGCCAGGGCGCGCGCGAAGGCGGAGAAGAAGAAGCTGCTGATCGACCTTGGCGGCAACTGGTGCCCCGATTGCCGCGTGCTGGCGGGCGTGCTGGAACTGCCGGAGGTCAAGGCGTTCGTGAAGCGCCATTATGTCGTGGTGACGGTCGATGTCGGCCGCATGGACAGGAATCTCCAGATCCCGGCCCGTTATGGCGTGGACAAGGTGAAGGGCGTGCCCGCCGTGCTGATCGTGGACCCCAGGACGGACAAGCTGCTGAACGAAGGCCGCCTGTTCGCGCTGGCCGATGCGCGCCACATGACGCCGCAGGCGCTGGCGGACTGGCTGGCCCAGTGGATATGAGCGGCCGGCCGCCGCTTTCCCGGCGCGCCTTCTTCCAGCATGGGATATCGCGCCCGGCCGCCCTTCCCTGAGACGGCCCGGCTCGCTACATTGGCCGGATGGCACGAAATCGGCGATCCGACGACTGGGGCTTTCCCCGCTGGCGCAGCTATGAAGGCTCGCGAGAGGCGAAGGCCGTGCGCCTGTGCGACCGCCATGGCTGCGAACAGCCGGGCGACTGCCCCGCACCCAAATCGCCCAACAGCCCGGAACGCTGGTATTTCTGCCAGGAGCATGCGGCCGAGTATAATAAGGGCTGGGACTATTTCGCCGGTCTGGACGCGGAAGAACGCGACCGCCGCGCCCGCGAGGAGGAAACGACCGCCAAGGGCTATCGCGCCAGCGCCTTCCATGGCTGGGGCGGTCCCGGCGACGGTTCGCGCTCACGCGACGAGATGCGCGCGCTCGACGTGCTCGGCCTCGAAAGCGATGCCGATTTCGATGCGGTGAAACGTAGCTGGCGCCAGCTCGCGAAGGAAAACCACCCCGATATCAAGCCCAATGATGCCGAGGCGGCCAGGCGCTTCCAGGCGGTTCAGGCAGCCTATGAAGTGCTGCGCGCCGCCGAGGAACGCAGGACATGGAAGCCCACGCCCCGATAATAGCCTGGCAAATGCCCGCCCGGCGCCATTCCGGCCAAGGCCGGGCGCGAGGGCCGGACACAAGGGGCCGGACCAGCAAGGGCCTCCCCACGCGACCGACGGTTCAGTTCTGCTTCACGAGGCAGCTATAGCCCGAAGCCTGCAATTTCCCGCATAATCGGGAGGCGTCCGCCTGGCTGGCGAGCGGCCCCGCCTGCACACGCGTCACATCCCCGCCCTCGACGAGAAACAGCTTGTAGGCGGACAGGCCGGATACCTTCGACGTCGCATTCTGCCAAAGCGCCTTGGCGCGCGGAGCCTCCTTGAAGGCGCCCAGCTGGACGCGCCAATTGCCGGATGGCGGCGGCTTGGCGACCGCGACCTCGCTTGCCGGTGGACGAACGGGCGGATTCGTGGCCTTGGGCGGCGGCGCATCGCGACCGGGCGGCGCCTGTGCCGTGCTGACCGGCGGCGGCTTCACCGCGCTGCGGGTCGGCGGCGGTGCCGGGGACGTACGCGGCGGATCGTCGGACGCTGCCCGCGCGCGGTGAAGCCGCCGCCGGTCAGCACGGCACAGGCGC
>JASGGS010000142.1:0-10846 GCA_047602685.1 Sphingobium sp. | reverse complement strand
GCGCGACGGCGATCACGCCCTCCAGCACGCCCCCGGCGGGGCCGCCCCCGGCCGCGCGGGTTTCCACCACCAGCATGTCGCCGATCCGGCTGGCCCGCTGCGGTTCCGCATAGGCGATGCGGTCCCTTGTCGAGGCGTAGAACCAGGGGGCCTCCACCGGGGCGGCGGCGGGATAGGGGATGGCGATGCGGATGCGGTCCTTATTGATAAGATAACGGGCTTCCCTACCCAAAGGACGGGGAAGCGCGACGCGATAATTGTCGAAAATCCTTCTATTTCCGATACTTACCTGACCATCCCCTATTTTGAGGTCGAGGGAGAGGGCCGCCCGCTCGGGAACGCACAGCTTGTCGGTGCAGGCCAGCCAGCGCGCATCGGCGCGGATCGGCAGCGCCTGGCCGGGCTTGAGGCCCGCGGGCAATTTCAGGTCCGTGACAAGGGCATAGGGACCTTCATACACATGGTTCATCAGCCCGGAGATGAGCAGCCGTTGCGGCGCGGGATAGCGCAGCGGCCCGACGGCGGCACCGGCGGGGACCGTCCAGCGCACATCCATGTCCAGACCCGCATCGCCCGGATTGACCCAATAGCCATGCCAGCCCGCCTCCGGCCGCATGACGATGGCGAGGGTCACCGTGCCGCCGGGCGCAGGCTCCCGGCTTTCCGCGACAAGCTGCGGATGGATATGCGGGCCGTCCCCGCCAAGGGGGGTCTGCGCGAGAGCAGCCGCGACACCGAGGGTCAGAGCGGCGACCAGCACGCTTATTCGCGTCAATGTCACAAAAAGGAAATCTGAAACGCGCATCGGCCCTGTCCGGAAGATAGGAATGCGCTATTGCAGTCGCGCCGGGTGAGCAAGTCCTCAAGGAGGTTCGGATATGATGGCAAGGGGTTTGAAAGCGCTGACGATCGCACTTCTGATGGGATCTGCGGCCATGGCCCAGCCCCCCGCCGACACGCCCCCCGCCACCGGGTCCGGCGCGGCCCCCGCCCCCACCGCATCCGCCCGGCCGGTTCCGCCGCAACTGATCGTCGCCATCGCGGTGGACCAATATTCGGCCGACCTGTTCGCCCAATATCGCTCCACCTATACCGGCGGCCTCGGCAGGCTGGCGCGCGAGGGCGTCGTCTTTCCCAGCGGATACCAGTCCCATGCCGCGACCGAGACCTGCCCCGGCCATTCGACCATCCTGACCGGCTATCGCCCCGGCCATACCGGGATCATCGCCAATAACTGGGTCGACCAGTCGGTGAAGCGCGAGGACAAGCAGGTCTATTGCATGGAGGACCCGTCCGTTCCCGGTACGACATCGGACAAATATGTGCAGTCCCTGTGGCGGCTGCGCGTGCCGACGCTGGGCGACCGGCTGAAGGCCGTCGATCCACAGGCGCGGGTCATCGCCGTGTCCGGCAAGGATCGCGGCGCAATGCTGCTGGCGGGCAAGCAGGCGGACCAGACATGGTGGTGGGACGGCAAGGGCTTTGCGAGCTATGCCGATGTCCGGCCCGGCGCCGTGGTCGCCAGCGTCAACGCCGCCGTCGCGCGGACCATCGCCGCCGCCCGACAGCCCCTCCCCCTGCCCCCGCATTGCCGGAGCGTCAGCCACGCCGTCGCGCTGGAGGGCGGCCGGACGGTCGGCACGGGCCGGTTCGAGCGGCAGCCTGACGATGCCAAGACGTTCGCCGTCTCGCCGGAGCTGGACGCGGCGACGCTGGCGCTGGCGGCGGCGCTGGCGGAGGATACGAAGCTGGGACGGCGCGGCCATACCGACATATTGGGCATCAGCCTGTCCGCCACGGACAGGATCGGCCACGCCTTCGGCCCCGGCGGCGGCGAGATGTGCATCCAGATGGCCGAACTGGACGCCAGCCTCGGCTCCTTCTTCGACACGCTCGACAAGACGGGCGTCGATTATCTGGTCGTGCTGACCGCCGACCATGGCGGCCACGACCTGCCGGAACGCAATCGCGAAAATGGCGCCCCGGATGCGACGCGCGTCGACCGGGCGCTGACCGTCAAGGCCGTGAACGCGGCGCTGGAGGCGAAGACCGGACTGAAAGGTCCGCTGCTGCTGGGCGACGGCGCCTTTGGCGACATCTATGTCCGCCGCGGCCTGTCCGCCGCCGACCGGCAAAAGGTGCTCGCGGCCGCCCTCGCCTATTATCGCGGCCATCCGCAGGTGCAGACCGTCTTCACCCATGAGGAGTTGAAGGCCGCGCCGGAGCCGTCCGGCCCGCCGGAAAGCTGGTCCCTGCTACAGGAGGCCAAAGCGAGCTTCGACCCGGAACGGTCAGGCGATTTCGTGGTCCTGCTGAAACCGCGCGTCACCCCCATCCCGTCGCCCGTGGGCGGCGCGGTGGCGACCCATGGCAGCCCGTGGAGCTATGACCGCCGCGTGCCCATCCTTTTCTGGCGCAAGGGCCTGGCCCCGTTCGAGCAACCCCTGGGCGTGGAGACGGTGGACATCGCGCCGACCCTGGCGGCCGAGATCGGCCTCGCCCTGCCCGGCAAGGCCGAAAAGGGACCGGACGGGCGCTGCCTGGACCTGCGGCAGGGCGCGGCGGACATCTGCCCGGCGGAATAGACTCGTTCCGTTCAGCCTGAATCGTAACGGGTTCGGGAATGGAGCCTTTTGTCGCCCGCGAAAGGACAGGATCGCCAGAACGGAAAAGCTCCCGCGCGATACTCGCGCGCGGGGGCTTTCTATTCATGCGAGGGCCAATGCCTCAGACGGTGGCGACTTCCGCCACGTCCACCTTCACGCCCGGCCCCATGGAGGAGGACAGGGCGATCTTGCGGACATATTTGCCCTTGGACCCCGACGGCTTCGCCTTGACGATGGCGTCGACGAAGGCGTCGAAATTCTTGCGCAGATCCGCGTTGGAGAAGCTGGCCTTACCAAGACCGGCATGGATGATGCCTGCCTTCTCGACGCGGAACTCGATCTGGCCGCCCTTGGCCGCCTTCACGGCGTCAGCGACATTCGGGGTCACGGTGCCGAGCTTCGGGTTCGGCATCAGGCCCTTGGGACCCAGCACCTTGCCGAGGCGGCCGACGAGGCCCATCATGTCCGGCGTCGCGATGACGCGATCGAAGTCGAAATTGCCGCCCTGGATGCTTTCCAGCAGGTCCTCGGCTCCGACGATCTCGGCACCGGCGGCGGTCGCCTCGGCAGCCTTTTCGTTACGGGCGAACACGGCGACGCGGACGTCCTTGCCGGTGCCGGCGGGCAGCGTGACGACGCCGCGGACCATCTGGTCGGCGTGGCGCGGATCGACGCCCAGGTTCAGCGCGACCTCGACGGTCTCGTCGAACTTGGCGGTGGCATGGGTCTTGATGAGGGCGATCGCCTCGTCAATGCCGTGCAGTTTTTCCTTGTCGATGGCGGCGCCGAGGGCCTTTGCCTTCTTGCTGAGCTTTGCCATGTCTTAGCCCTCCACCACGGTGAGGCCCATTGCGCGGGCGCTGCCTTCGATGATGCGGGTCGCCGCCTCGATGTCGTTGGCGTTCAGGTCCTTCAGCTTCGTCTCGGCGATCTGGCTCAGCTGCGAGCGCTTGATCGTTCCGGCGGACACCTTGCCCGGCTCCTTGGAGCCCGACTTCAGGTTGACGGCCTTCTTGATGAGATAGGTCGCCGGGGGCTGCTTCGTGACGAAGGAGAAGCTCTTGTCCGCGAACACGGTGATGATGGTGGGCAGCGGCGTGCCCTTCTCCAGATCGCCGGTCTGGGCGTTGAACGCCTTGCAGAATTCCATGATGTTCACACCGCGCTGGCCCAGCGCCGGACCGATCGGCGGCGAGGGATTGGCGGAGCCAGCCGGCACCTGGAGCTTGATATAGCCGGTAATCTTCTTGGCCATTTTCATTTACTCTGTAGAGGGCCGGCCGCGCGGCGGCAGGCCCGTTCAAGTCTAGCGGTCAGACAGCCCGGCAAGGGCCTCCCGCAATGGAATCGCACATGCCGGAGCGCGGGCGAAGCGGCGCCTATAGCGAGCGTGGGGGACAAAGGGAAGAGAGGATCGGCCCTTCCCCGAAATATGGGGCGGCCGCCGGATCGCCGGACGGTGAAAGGGGACTGGAACAGCCGTTCCGATCCCCCTCCCCATTTCCATGCGGGCGTCCTTATTTGGACAGCTCGACTTCCTCGAAGTCCAGCTCGACAGGGGTCGCGCGGCCGAAGATCGACACCGACACCTTGACCTTGCTCTTCTCGAAATCCAGTTCCTCGACCGTGCCGACGAAGCTGGCGAAGGGACCGCCGAGCACCTTGACCGAATCGCCGATCTCGTAATCGACATTGACCTTGTGCCGGGGCGCGGCGGCGGCTTCCTCCTTGGTGTTCAGGATGCGCGCGGCCTCCGCCTCGGTGATCGCCTGCGGCTTGCCGGAGGAGCCGAGGAAGCCGGTCACCTTCGGCGTGTTCTTGACGAGGTGGTATACGTCGTCGTTCATGTTCAGCTTGGCAAGAACATAGCCGGGGAAGAATTTCCGTTCCGACTGCACTTTCTTGCCACGGCGGACCTCGGTCACGGTCTCGGTCGGGACCTCGACCGATTCCACGAGCTGCTCCAGGCCCAGACGCGTGGCTTCGGCCATGATCGCGTCACGAACCTTGTTCTCGAAGCCTGAATAGGCGTGGATGATGTACCAGCGCGCCATAGGTCTCTCTTGCAACTCCAAATAGATGAGCGGGACGGCCCCGGATCAGGCCTGGCCCGACGCCAGCGACAGAAGGAAACGGACGATCCAGCCGAAGAAGCTGTCCACGCCGAAGAAGAACAGGCCCAGCGTACCGGTCATGATGACGACCATGACAGTCGTCATGATCGTCTCGCGGCTGGTCGGCCACACGATCTTCTTCGCTTCGGTCTGGACCTGGCGGACAAATTCGCCGGGGGATGTCTTCGCCACGATCTGCCTTTGCATTCTAAAACACGACGCATTCTAAAACACGACCAGCGGGCGAATCAGCCGAACCGTTTGCCGGTGACGGCCGGATCAGCCCGCTCGATCCGTCTGGAATAAGGTCGCCCCCTTACGCGTGCAAGGGCTTTGGCACAAGGGGCCTTGGGCGCAAAGGCTTGGCAGGAGTGGAGGGACTCGAACCCCCGACATTCGGTTTTGGAGACCGACGCTCTACCAGCTGAGCTACACTCCTTCGGCCGGCGAAGTCGGGCCTCTAGCGGGAGTGCGCGCGCTGCGCAAGCGGGAACGGGAGGGACCGGCGCGCTTTCCTGCATCGCCGCGCGCTTCCCGCCTCCCACGGGGTTGAGCGGCGCGCCCGCCCGGTCTAGCCTGCGCCCCGCCGTGCATCATACCGTCATCGATCCGATCATGCTGCTGAGAGCCTATGGCATAGGGATATTCCCCATGTCCCATTCGGCCGACGACCCCGATATCTTCTGGGTCGAGCCGCGCCGCCGCGCGATCCTGCCGCTCGACGGACTGCACCTCTCCCGCTCGCTGAAGAAGACGATCCGGCGCGACCGGTTCCGGGTGACGGCGGACAGGGCCTTCGTCGAGGTGGTGCGGCTCTGCGCGGAACCGATTGGCGACCGGCAGGACACCTGGATCAACATCTCCATATTCGAGGCGTGCCGCCGGCTGTTCGCCATGGGCCATGCGCACAGCGTCGAATGCTGGGACGGGGACCGGCTGGTCGGCGGCCTATACGGCATATCGCTCGGCCGCGCCTTTTTCGGGGAAAGCATGTTCTCGCGGGAGACCGACGCGTCGAAGGTCGCGCTCGCCTGGCTGGTCGCGCGGCTGAAGGCGGGCGGCTTCACCCTGCTCGACTGCCAGTTCATGACGGACCATCTCGCCTCCATGGGCGCGACGGAGATCAGCGCGCGGACCTATTCCGGATTGCTGGCCGGGGCCGTGGCCGATTCGGTGCCCGGATTGCCGGATGCCGGCGCGGGCGATTTCTCGGCGCTCGACCGGCTGGCCTCGCCGGACGCCGCCGCCCTGGCCGGACCGGAACCCGGCTTGCCGTCCGACGCCTTGACGGTATCCGGCCCCGTCTCCGGCCAGCTCATCGTGCAGCTCTTGACCCAGACGTCGTAGATCGGGTGCTGGACCACATTGCGGTCCGGCCGGTCGTTGAACAGCCAGCCCGAAAAGACGCGGTGCCACTTGTTATCGCGCGTTTCCTGCACGTCCACCTGCACGAAGGCGCCCGTTTCCGGCGGGTCCTCCCATGGCGCGGTCTGCTCGCAGGCGCGCAGGCGCACGATGGCGGCACCCAGGCGAAACGCCTGGCCCGGCTTCATCGTCAGGTCGCGGGTGATGCCGTTGCGCTTGTTCAATATACCGATGACCGCGACCCGCTCCGCCATGGGCGTGCCGGGCAGCGATTCGGCGGTGGGGGCAGGCACGCCCGCTTCGACGGAAACAGGCCTGTTCCGCCCCTCCCCCTCATTGCGGGTGCCGTCGCCCTTGCCGCCGCAACCGCCCAGCAGGGCGAGCGCCAGCGCCGCCACGGCGTGCCCGGCATAGCGGCGGGGCCTCATTGGGCGTCGGGCGTCCATGCCTCATAATCACCGGTGGCGGCCTGGCGGACACCGCCCTTTTCCAGCGCGCCGGTCGGACGATAGGCCCGGTCCGTGCCGGTCAGGTTGGGCGTGAAATCCGCCTCCCAAATGCGGGCGGGCGGCAAATGGCTTTCGGGCGCCCCCTCAAGGGAGCCGTGCAGCCAGCCATGCCATTCCGCGGGCACCCGGCTGGCGTCATTGGGGCCGTTATAGATGACCCAGCGGCGCGGATTGCCGTGGACGTCCTTGCCGCCCTCGAAATAGACATTGCCCTCATGATCCTCGCCCACCTTCGTGCCGTTTCGCGCACTGAAGATCGAGGTGCCGATGGTGGCACCGTCCCACCAGGTGAAGATCTTGCCGAGGATTCCCATGGGCACGCGCTTAGCCGCTCGCGGGGGGCCTTGGCAAGCCGGAGTTGCGGCCCGCGCGCGCCCTTGAAAAGGCCCGGAAAGCAAAAGCGTCCGCCCGTCCCCTGGGAAGGACGGCAGACGCCTTTTCCCGGCGGGGCGAGCGGGAAGCCCGCCCCTGCCCCGTCCCCTGCCCGTTTCAGTCCAGCTTGCGCGGCGCGCCCCTGCCCATGAAGCGCGACAGATTCCAGTGCAGGCTGGAAATGGCCCGTTCGCGATAGGGATTGGGCTGCGTACCGCGGAAGCCGCCATTCTTCATGCCCTCCTGGACCGCCCGCATGTTGGAGAAGTCCTGCTGGAGCACGATGGGCCAATCCTCCGGCTCGGTATATTCCCATTCCGTCTCCGGCGCCTCGCCCTCCGGATAGAGTTCGTACACCGACCCCTCGAATATGCACTTGTCCGGGTCCGCCTTGTAGGGGCGCATCTGGTAGACGAGCATGTTGTTGACCGCATGGCCGATCTGCGTGTTGGGGAAGATCTGCCAGCTCGTGCCCGCCTGCGCATTGTGCGCCGGATCGACCACGGGCCAGACCACGCCGCGCCTCTCGTCATCCTCCCGCGCGGATTTCAGCCAGTGCATCAGCACCTCGTTGCTCGGCGTGCCCTCCGGCAGTTCGTCCACCAGACGCATGGCCGCATTGTAGAGCGTCATGGTCGTGTTGGTGTTGGCCGCTTCCCAGGTATATTTCTGGAGTTCCGCCGTGGAGATGCGCGCATCGCCATGGCCGATGCGCAGCTTTGCCTGCTGGTTGGCGTCCATCGCCTTGGGCGCGTCATAGCCGATATTGCTGTGCAGCCCCTGATTGCGCGCCCAGCCGTTGAACTCCGCAAAGGCCATGAATTCCGGGTGCGTACCCGCGACGTGGTAGATTTCGTTGAACGCCTCGACAGCGACCTTCCAGTTGCAGTCGAACACGACCCATTTGCGCCAGCGGCAACGCATATTCTCCAGCTGGAACGGGTCGAGCAGGCTCGCCGCCGGTTCCAGATAGTCGCGCAGCGGCACGGCGTCCGGGTCCATGTTGATCCAGACCCAGCCGCCCCATGTGTCGCACTTCACCTCGCCCAGGCGGGTGCGCTCGTCGGTCAGCTTGCCCTGCCACAATTCCTTGTCGGCGATATGCGTGCATTTGCCCGCCAGGTCGAAGGTCCAGCTATGGAAGCCGCAGACGAAGCGCATCTTCTTGCCGCGCGCATTGCGCTTGCCCGGCGGCGTGTCGACCAGCCTGCGGCCGCGATGGGTGCAGACATTGTAATAGGCCTTTATCGTGTCCGCGGCCGTGCGGACGATCAGGAGGCTGTCCTCCAATATGTCGTAGGTGATATAGTTGCCGACATCCGGAATATCCTCCACGCGGCCAGCCTGGAGCCAGGTCTTGCGCCACAGCCGATCCTGCTCCGCCCGCGCATATTCCGGGGAGACATAGGCCTCGACACCGATGGTGACAGGCTCCTCCAATTCCTCCGCGGCTTCGACGATCTTGCCAATATCCGCCATGTCATCCTCTCGTCTGATCCATCCAGCCCGATGCCCGCCCCTCGACCGGCCTTTCCCGGCGATGCGGACATGCTCTGACAGGAAATGTGCCACAGCCCCTTGCAACCGACTTGACAATTGCCGACAAAATCGGAGTTCGTCAAAGGCGGCCCCCGGCGCATTTTGTCTTCCCATGTCAAGTTTCCGGCGGCAGGGCCTGACAAGAGGCAGGCTGGCGCCTCATGGCGCCATGAACAGCTGGAGAGAGGAAGCCCCATGCCCGAACTGAGATTCGACGACCGCGTAGCCGTGATAACCGGGGCCGGGCGCGGCCTGGGGCGGGCCTATGCCGAGTTGCTGGCGTCGAAAGGCGCGAAGGTGGTGGTCAACGATCCGGGCGGCAGCCTGAAGGGCGACATCATCGTTGACAATCCGGCCGAAGAGGTCGCGCAGGCGATCCGCGAGGCGGGCGGCGATGCCGTCGCCAATCTGGACAGCGTGGCGACGCCGGAGGGCGGCAAGGCCATTATCGATGCCGCCTATGACCATTATGGCCGCCTCGACATACTGATCCACAATGCGGGCAATGTCCGATACGGATCGCTGAAGGAATTGTCCTATGAGGATTTCGAGGCGGTGCTCGACGTCCATCTGCGCGGCGCCTTCCATGTCGTGCGCCCGGCCTTTCCGCGCATGTGCGAGGCGGGCTATGGCCGCATCGTCCTCACCTCCTCCATCGGCGGCCTCTACGGCAACAAGCGCGTGACCAATTACGGCGTGTCCAAGGCGGGCCTGATCGGCCTGTCCAATGTCGTCGCGCTGGAGGGCGCGGACGAGGGCGTGAAATGCAATGTCATCGTCCCCAGCGCCGTGACCCGCATGGCGGAGGGCATCGACATCTCCCAATATCCGCCCATGGGGCCGGAACTGGTCGCGCCCACCGTCGGCTGGCTGGCGCATGAGAATTGCTCCGTCACGGGCGAGATGCTGGTGTCGATCGGCGGCCGCATCGCGCGCGCCTATATCGCGGAGAGCGAGGGCGTCTATCAGCCCGGCTGGACCATCGAGGATGTCGACGCGCGCATCGGCGAGATACGCGATACGTCGAACCAGTGGCTGCTCCCGGTCGTGCCGGATGCGCACAAGGACCATATCGTCCGCAGCTTCGCCATGGCGCGCGCGGGCGGCAAGACGCCGGAACGCGCCTGAGCCCGCGAAAAGGGGTGGCCCGGGACAGGCCGCCCCGCTGCCGTTAATCCACTGTCTTCATTCGGAAATATCAGCGTCATCCTCCTGACATCGCAGCGCCATGCAGTCGTCATGCGCTTCTGCGATCCGGCGTGCGCCAATAGCGGCGACCGCTGCGACGCCCCTCCACCACGGGGCGGATAACATACAGGGGAAAGACCAGATGTCCCATCTCACCGACGAGGCGCGCGCGCCCTATCGCGACGCCGAACCCAGGATCGAATGCGCCGACAGCCTGGAGGCGATCGTCGCCGCCAATCCGTCGCGCCGATCCATCCTGAAAAACGGCCTTTACGGCCTTTCGCTGCTGCCGATCATGGGCACGCTGGCGGCGTGCGACGATGACGACGATGCCACGCCGACCCCCGCCCCCGCGCCGACGCCCACGCCGACCCCGCCCAGCTATGCCATCGCCTTCTCCTCGGTGCTGGCGACGACCGCCGACACGGTGACCGTGCCCGCCAACTATACGGTGGACGTGATCTTCAAGGCAGGCGATCTGGTCGAGAGCGGCGCCACCGCCTATGCGCCCGGCACCTTCCCCGCCAGCGCCAACCAGACCAACCTGTGGGCCGGGGGCAATCATGACGGCATGGAATTCTTCCCGCTGACGGGCGTCGACCCGAACACCGGCGGCCTGCTGGCCATCAACCACGAACTGCCGGACTATAATATCCTCTTCTCCAGCGGCACCTACAACGCCGCCACCGCGACCGCCGAGCAGAAGGCGATCGCCCTGTCCGCCGTGGGCGTCAGCGTGATCGAGGTCGCCAAGGGCACGGACGGCAAGTTCGCGGTGAAGGCGGGGTCACGCTATAACCGCCGCTACACCGGCAACAGCTTCTACAACGCGACCGGCCCGGCCGTCGGCCTGGGCGTCCCCTCCACGATCAAGGGCACGCTCAACAATTGCTCCAGCGGCCGCACGCCCTGGGACACCTATCTCACCTGCGAGGAGACGACGAACAACTATCTCGACCCGACACAGCCCAATAACAGCTATGGCTGGGTGGTGGAGATCGACCCCTATCAGGAACTGGCGGAGCCGACCAAGCGCACCGCCATGGGCCGGTTCAGCCATGAGAATACGGCCTATCTGACCGATACGGCCAACCGCGTCGCCTTCTACATGGGCGACGACAGCACGCCGGGCTGCATCTACAAATTCGTGCCC
>JASGGS010000141.1:0-10860 GCA_047602685.1 Sphingobium sp. | reverse complement strand
CGTTCAGCCAGCGCAGCAGCGCGGGATTGGGATTGCTCTTGACCGCATAGCTGAGGGCGAAGCGATCCTGAAACGCATCGCGCAAATGGCCGATGCGCTTTTCTATATCATCCGTGAAATAGACGAAGGACGGCGTGCCGTGCAGTTCCGCCGCATGGCGCAGCCATTCGTCCGCCTCGCGGGAGATCATGCCGCCCGCTCCAGCGCGAAACGGCTGATGCGCGCGGGCGTGTCGAAATTGTCGAGTGTCACCTCGTCCGCGCGTATCTCGATCCCCGTCCGCTCCTCGACGAAGGCGATGAGGTTCAGCATCGCGACGGAATCCAGCGCACCGGAGGAGAAGAGGGGCGTGTCGTCGTCCGCCTCCATCTCCAGCCCCGAAAAGCCGCGGATGGTGTCGATGATGATGGCAGGGGTGAGGGCCATGGGAATGTTCCTTCGAAAAATGGATCAGGGATGCGGTTGGGCTGTCTGGACGGCGCAGCTTCGCACCACGTCGGGCCGGGCCAGCTTGCCGCTGGCGGTGCGCGGCATGGGGTCGGCCCAGACATGGATGGCGCGCGGCACCATATAGGCGGGCATGACCCGGCGGCAGTGCGCCATCAGGGCCTCCCGCGTGGCGCCGGGTAGCAGCGTCGCGGCGACATGCACGCTCTGGCCCAGCAGGTCGTCCGCGACGCCGAAGGCCACGACGTCGGCGGCGAGGCCGCTGCGATGCACCAGATCCTCCACATCGTCCGGGCTGATGCGGAAACCGCTGCTCTTGATGAGGGCGTCGTTGCGGCCGACGAACCAGAGGTCGCCGTCCGCATCCACGCGCACGATGTCGCCGCTGTGGACGACCGGCTCGTCGCCGATCAGATGCGCCAGCTCCGGGCAGGGCCTGATCTTCTCCGCCGTGGCATCGGGCCGGTTCCAGTAACCCAGGCTGACCAGCGGGCCGCGATGGACCAGCTCGCCCTGCTCGCCCGGCCCGGCAAGGCCGATGCCATGCTTGACGACATGCACCTCCGCCCCCGGAATGGCCCGGCCGATGCTGCCCATCTTCGCCGCATATTTCTCCGGCGGCAAATAGGTGGACCGAAAGGCCTCGGTCAGGCCGTACATCAGGACGATGCGCGCGCCAGGCAGCAGGCGCGGCAGGCGCTCCAGGATGTTGGCCGGTATCTTGCCGCCCGAATTGGTGACGAGGCGCAGCGCGGGCAGGTCGACCGGCGCGGCCTCCAGCAGGCGGGCAATCTGTATCCAGAGCGGCGGCACGGCGGCGAGGCCGGTCACCTGATGCTCGCGCATCGCCCGCACCACCTCCGTCGCCATCGCGACCGGCTGATGCACCACCGTCCCGCCCAGCAGCATCATGGTGGTGAGCTGGTTGAGGCCATAGTCGAAGCTGTAGGGCAGGACGCTGAGCAGCCGGTCCTCGGCACTGAGGTCCAGATAGCGGGCCACCGACCGGGCACCCGCCACGATGTTCCGATGGCTCAGCATCACGCCCTTGGGCTTTCCCGTCGAGCCGGAGGTGTAGATGATGGCGGCAAGGTCGGTATCGAGGCGCGGCACGGCGGCGGCGCCCTCCACCAAGGGCAGGCCGTCCCAATGGTCGAGGGGCAGGTCGTCCGCCCGCCCGCTGACGAGGATCGCCGCGCCGTCCATCCCCTGGCGCAGGAGCGCGCGGGCCATGCCCGGCTCGACGATGAGCGCGGCCGCGCCGCTGTCCTCCGCCACGAACGATAGTTGCCCGGCGGTCCACTGGGTGTTCACATTGACGACGACCGCGCCCCGCTTGCTGGCGGCGAGCATGGCCGCGACCTCCCGCGCGCCCTTGCGGACCTGCACGACGACGCGCTCGCCGGGCGCGATGCCGCGCGCGGCGAGGAAGGCGGCGGCCCGGTCCACCTCCGCCGCGACCTCGGCATAGGTCCAGCAGCGGTCGGGATCGATCAGGAATGTCTTGGCCGGGCGGTGCGGCAGATTGTCCGCGAACAGCTCGAAGACAGTGGTGGAAAGGGCGCTCATGTCAGCGGTCCCAGTCGCGGATATATTTTGGCGGGCGATCCGACCGCGATGGAATCGGACGGGATGTCGGTGGTGACGGCGGTATTGGCGGCGATGCGCACGCGGTCGCCGATGCGGATGCCGCCCAGCACTGTCGAATTGACGCCGATGAACACATCGTCGCCGATCACCGGCGCGCCCGGCCGCATGTTGGTGCCGATGGTGACATTGTGCATGACGCCCAGCCGGTCGCCGATCACCGTATCGGGATGGATGGACAGCGACCCCTCATTGTTCACGATGTGGAAGTCGCGCCCGATGGTGACATGGGGCGGTATCCAGATCTTGGTGACGTTCGCGACGAACAGGTTGAGGAAGCCGTAGAGCTTCGACACCGCCTTGCGCCCCGGCGCGCTGCGCCGGTGCAGGCCCCAATGGCCGAGCCGGTAGACGCAGAGCGAGAGGAAGGCGCCGTTCAGCAGGGCGGAGCCATGGCGGCGATAATCCTCGCCCAGGGTCCCCCAGGCGGCGCGCGGCGCGAAACCATGAGCGGGCGGGTTGGCCGCCGCGCGCTCAGCCAAGGTCGAGCGTCCGCTCGATCTCGCCGATGCCTGCGTCGAAGGATTCATCGCTCCCCACTCCCACTACCAGAGAATAATCCTGCCCCTGACGGTCGGTCAGCAGCTTCAGGGCGGACACGGCCCGCGTCGGCGGCTGGATGACCAGCGCGGTGGCCCCCGGCGGCATCAGCATCAGTCCGTGGACCAGATGGCTGCCCTCCACCCCCGCGATCACCCGCGCGCCCGCGCAGTCGCGCACGATCTCCTCCAGGCTGGCGGAGGAGGGATCGAGGACGCGGAAGCCGCGCCGCGCCGCGAGATGCTCCGCAATGGCGCGCTCGTTGCGCAGCACGCGCCGCGCGCCCGTGCCGCCGCGCAGCAGGAAGGTGCCGGGATGATGCTTCGGCTCGGGCCCGACGAGGCGGCGGCGCATGTCGCCGGCGCGGGCGCGCTTGCCGTCATTGTGCGAGCGGTCGTCGAAGAGGATGAGTTCCTCGAACAGGGCGGCGGACATGCGCGACGGCGCCATGCCCAGGCCGCGTTCATAGGCGCCCATATGGCCCGACGGGGGATTGGTGGTGACGGGACCGCCCGCCGCCTCCGCCAGCCTGTATGTCAGGCAGTCGTCGCTCAGCCAGTTGCCGAACCAGCGATTGCCCACCCAGCTTTCGTAGAAGGAGGCGCGCACGATCTCGCGCGGGGCGATGCCGATGGGCATGCGGCTGGTCCGCGCCCGCAGGTGGCGCGCGGCGTTGCCCGCATAGAGCATGCCGTCGATCAGCAGCACGTCGCGCAGGCGAAAGGCGGTGGTGGACGGCTGGAGGGAGTCGAAGCCGCCCGCGAAGTCGCGCAGCACCTCCGCCAGCGGGGCGAATTCCGATCCCCTTATGCGGTCGATCTGGCCGGGCAGCATCCGGGCGGGCCGCACCCGCACGACGCCGGGCGGCGCCACCTCCCACTGGTCGGCCGCCTTCACGGCGATGTCGGCGGGCGTGTGTCCGAACAGGCGGCACAGGAGATGGAGGCCCGGCCGTATGGACAGATGCGGCATGCCCCGCATCGCGCGGCCCGCCTCGCCGGTCCACCGGGACGGCGGCGCGTCGGTCGCGGGATGGGGATCGGGCCGGGCGTGCAACGACTGTCATCCTCATGCAAGGGGGTCTCGGCCCGTCTTCGCGGGCAGGAGGCAGCATCGCATGCGGCCCGCCCCCGGCGTATCCAGCCGAAGGGGACCGGAGAGTCCGCCACGAAAAACCGCTTAGGAAAAGTCGGAATGCTCCGGCGGCCGCCGCGCCCCTATACTCGCCGCCAAAACGGGGACGGGACAGGGATGCGCTTATGCTCGACGAGAGTGCCGGTATCGCGAGGGAGCCGTTGCCCGTGGCCCCCGTGCGGGACCGCATGCGCATCGCCTATCTGGTCAATGTCTATCCCAGGATCAGCCACAGTTTCATCCATACGGAGATAGAGGCGCTGGAGCGCGGCGGCGCCGCCGTCGACCGCTTCACCATCCGCCGCTCGCCCGCCACTCCGGCCGACGATGTGGAACAGGCGGAGGCGGGGCGGACGACCTGCCTGCTGGACGGCAATGCCATCGGCCTGGCGGGCGCGGTGGCGGGGAGCGTGCTGAGGCGCCCGATGGCGAGCCTGTCCGCGCTGGCGGCGGCGGTGCGCGGGCGCGGCGGCCACGGCCTTGTCCGGGCGCTCGCCTATTTCGCGGAGGCCGCCGCCCTGGCGCGGGCGCTGCAACGGCGCGGCGTGGCCCATGTCCATGTCCATTTCGGCACGAACAGCGTCGCGGTGGCGCGGCTGGCCGCCCGGCTCGCCCCCGTCACCTACAGCTTCACCGCCCATGGGCCCGACGAGTTCGACGCGCCCCGCACGCTGGACCTGAAGGGCAAGATAGCGGACGCGGCCTTCGTGGTGGGGGTGTCCAGTTTCGGCCGGGGGCAGCTCATGCGCTGGGCCGATCCCGCCCACTGGCCGCGCATCCATGTGGTGCGCTGCGCGGTGGCGCCGCAATTCCTCGCCACGCGCATGCCCGCCGGGGAGGCTTCCGCCCGGCTGCTCTGCGTGGCGCGGCTGAGCGCCCAGAAGGGCCTGCCGCTCCTGATCGAGGCATGCGCCCGCATCTCCCGCGCGCGGTCCTTCACGCTCGACATCATCGGCGACGGGGAGGACCGGGCGATGCTGGAGGAGCAGATCGCGCGGCTGGGCCTCGCGGACCGCGTGCGGCTGCTCGGCTGGCGCGCGCCCGATCAGGTGCGGCAGGAACTGGAGACGGCGCGGGCGCTGGTCCTGTCCAGTTTCGCGGAGGGGCTTCCCGTCGTGCTGATGGAGGCGCTGGCGCTTGGCCGCCCCGTCGTCGCCACCGCGATCGCGGGCATTCCCGAACTGGTCGATGTCGGGAATGGCTGGCTGGTGCCGTCCGGATCGGCGGACGCTCTGGCGCGGGCGATGGAGGCGGCGCTGGATGCCGACGCCGACCGGCTCCGCGCCATGGGCGATGCCGGCCGCGCCCGCGTGCGCGCCCTGCACGATCCGGACGGCAATGCGCGGCTGCTCGCGGACCTGCTGCGCCCCTTTGCGTGACCGGGGTCAGAGCGTCGCGGGTGGGATGATGCGCAGCGGCAGGGCGATGCGCCTGCGCCACATCACCGCCTCGCGCTGGCGCCGGGGCAGGTCCTCGGCCAGCCGGTACAGGTCCCGCCGCCGCATGCCGGTGCGCTCGCAATAGAAGGGGTGGCGCGGCGCCTGCGCGAAATAGCTGTAGAAGAGGGCGGCCCGGTCCCGCGCCGTGGCGGGCTTGCCGCGATGGAACAGGCGGGCGGTGTCCGCGAAGATCACCGTTCCGCGCGCGCCGGTGCAGCTCATGATGTCGCGCCGGTAATCCTGTCCCAGCCGCCGCGCCAGCTCCGCATCGTCGGCCAGCTCGTAGGAGTAGCCGTTCCTGTCCGACTGCCGCATGTCCCCGCGCGCCACGACCTGGAAGGGGCCGCCGTCCTCGTCCACGTCGTGCAGATAGACGGCGACCTTCAGCATCCGGCGGTCTTCCCAGTCCTGATGCCATTTGCGCGTCGATATCTCGCGCCCGTCCGCGACGGTATAGTTGATCGCCACCCCGTCATAGGCTGCGGGCAGGCCGATATAGGCCTCGGCGATGTCCAGCAGCCGGTCGTGCAGGCCCCAGTGGAATATCGCGGGCGCGCCCACTATGTCGCCGGGCGGCACGATGATGAAGGGCTTGCCCGATGCCCATTCCCCATGCGCCCGCGCCGTGAAGCGCCGCGCCAGTCCCGCCGCGATATCGACCATGCCGTCCCCCCCGGCCAGGCCGAGGGCATGGATGGAGGTGACGGCGACGCCGCGCCGGTCCAACTGGTCGACGATCGCCCGGTCGGCCGGGATCAGCTCCGGTATCCGGGGCCGGTGGCGGGCAAGGGCCGCCTCGTGCCGCAGGCCCATGCGGGCGCGCACATCGGGCCGGTTGCAATAGCGCAGCGCCGCCCGCGCGGGCACGTTCCTGAGCCATTCGGACCCTTGTTTCACGACATCGTGGATCATGGCCTTCGCTCCGGCGCAGGATTTCGGGGAAATGGGGAAGGGGGAGGAGGAAGCGGGCCGCATGCCGACATCCCGCGCAAGGGCGGCCCGCGATCCTAGCGATAGGGGGAATAGTCGTAATAGCTGGCCGGGCTGGGGCTGGAGATCGACTTGTTCAGGATCGCGCCGACCACCGGCGTCGGGCTGAGCGCGCCGATCACGTCCTTCAGCGCGCGGCGCGGGGTGCGGCCTTCCTCCACCACCATCAGCACGCCGTCGATCACCCGCGCGATCAGCATCAGGTCGTCATGGACCAATGCCGGGGGCGTATCGACGATGATGACGGGATCGCCGGGCGCGGAGCGCGCCTGCGCGATCAGTCCGGCCAGATGCGGGGAGGTCAGCAGGTCCTCCGCATTGTGGCGATGCTCGCGCACATGGTGGACCGTCAGCCCGAAATCCGCGACCGGCATGCCCGCGTCGGAGAGGGGAATCTCCCCGCCCAGCACATCGTCGATCCCCGGCCGCCGCGCATCGATGCCCAGCCGTCCGCCGATGGAGGGACGGCGCAGGTCCAGTTCGACCAGCACGGTCGGATGCAGGCGGCTCATCGCCGCCGCCAGGTTGACCGCGACATGCGTCTTGCCATTGCCCGGCTGCACCGATGTCACGGCGAAGACGCGCATGTCCGACGCCTTCACATGCTTCAGCAATTGCGAGCGCAGGACGAGGAAGGGATGGGCGAGTTCGCTGGCATGGGCGAAGCCGACGACCAGATTGTCGCGCAGGACGAGCGGGTCGGGCCGGAACGGGCCGTTCCCATCGGCCGCCGCTCGATCCTCCCCGTTTTCGCCGGACGCCTCGCCATTCGCCGGAGCCGCGCTCTCCCGCATCTCCGCCGGTGGAGGCCGGGTCTCGTCCGGCGCGCGGTTCAGCAGGGGGTCGGGCGTGAAGTCGATGTTCATCCGCATCATCGTCGCTCCAGGATAGCGGTGGGCCGCAGGGAGGCGAGCCATCGCGCGAGTTGCTCGTGCCGCCGGGGACCGCTGGAAGGCCGCGCCACGGGTATGATCCCCAGCGGCGGGGCGCCCATGATGCGCGCGAGCGTCGCCTCGCCATGGATATTGCCGCGCAGCATCTCATGGCCGATCACCGCCGCGCAGCCGATGGCGGCACCCGCGACCAGCCCCGCCAGCAGCAGGCCGGGCGGCTTCCGGCCCAGCGATTCATGCGGCAGGCTCGGTTGCTCGATGACGGAGAAGCGCTCGCCCTTGTCCTCCGACTGGAGGTTGGCGGCGACCTGGGCGTCAAGCTGCTTTTCCCGCAGGGATTCATACTGGCGCTTGATATTGTCATAGTCGCGCTCGATCATGTTGAGTTCGTAGGACGCCTGCGGGCCCTCCGCCGCGCGATGCTCCATGTCCGTGATGCTGGACACCAGTTGCGCGCGGCGCCCCGCCAGCGTGGCGATGCGGGCGCGGCCCGCCGCGATCTCCGTCTCTATGATGGGCGATCCGCCGCTTCCCTCCGTTCGGCGCAGGTCGGCGCGCTGGCGGGCGATGACGGACCGCAGCGCCATCACTTCGGGATAATCGTCGGAATAGGTGGCGAGCAGAAGGGTCAGCCTTTCTTCCGACCGGCGCAGCGCGTCTCCCTCCGGCGTCGGCGCGCGCGCCGTTTCGTTGGCGCGCGCGGCCAACAGGCCGTTCTGCTGCACCAGCCCCTGCGTCTCGGTGTCGATGCGCGACAGTTCCGCGCGCAGCGCGGCGCCCGCCTGCGCGTTCAGCGCCACCTGGTCGGGCAGCGCGCCCGCATAGCGCGCCTCGACGCCGCGCCGCTTGTCCTCCAGCCCGTTGAGCTGCCGCACCAGCTCCTGCGCGCGCCTGCCCAGAAAGGCGGCCGTGCCCGTGGCCTGCTCCGTGCGGAAACGCTTGTCCTCGACAAGGAAGCGCCGGGTCAGGTCGGCGGTGACGGCCTGCGCCACGGCGGCGTCGCGATAGGTGAAGGAGAGGGTGAAGGCGATGGTGTTGCCCTGGCCCGATCCCCCCTGGTCCGCGCCCAGCAGGTTCACCTCTATGGCGCGGCGCATGATCTCCAGCACCTTGGGGAAATCGGTCGCCGCCCGTTCCTCCGGATAGAGGCGGTGGCGGGCGATCAGGTCGGACAGGCTGTCCCGGCTGGTGATCTGCTGGCGTATCTTGGCGATGCGGTCATTGGCGATATTGGTCAGCGGGGACGCCACGACGCTGGTCGGTATCTCCTGCGTGTCGATCAGCAGCGTCGCGGAGGAGCGGTACATCGGCTTCTGCACGGCGATGAGGGCGATCGACAGGACGAGGCCCAGCAGCACCGGCGCGATCAGCCAGTAGCGGCGGCGATGGAGTATCGCGGCGATCTCTCCCGGGTGGATGCCGAAGCCGTCCGGGTCCTGGGTCTGCGTCGTCATCATCTGCGGGGGCCTCTGAACGTGAGGGTGACATGGAATATGGCCGCGCCCACCCGGCCGGAATCCGCCTGGGTACGGCGCAGATAGTCCACGCCGCCCGACAGGGAGAGGCGCTGGCCCAGCCTGTGCTCATAGCCTGCCGAGGCGCGGAGCAGGTCGAGCGGCACCGCCGCGCCGCGCGCCTGCCGGTAGTCGGCCGTGAGGGACAGCCTGCCCCTTTCGCTCAGCCGTATTTCGGCATTGCCGCCGACGGTCAGTTCGCGTTGCAGGCCGGTGAGGGCGCTGGCCTGGCTGCGCAGGGCGGCCGACAAGCACAGCATGAAGCGGACGGTTTCGTTGCAGAGCGATCCGGTGCCGGTGAAGCGGGGGGACGGGATGCGCCCGCCGCCGGGAATGCCGGGAATATCGGGCACCCCGCCCCATTCCAGGCCCGCCTGCGCGTCGGCCCGCCATGTCTCGCTGAGCCGCTGCGTCAGGGTGAGGCGCACCGCCTTGGCCGATAGCGTGCCCGTCGCGGGACTGTCGCTGATCGTCATCTGGCCTGCCAGCCCCGCCGTCGTCCGCGCGCTCATCCTGCGCAAGAGCGTGATGGAGAAATCATAGGCATTGATCGGCTGGAGAAGGGCCGAGCCGGGATAGCGGGTGCGGGTCGCGCCGAGGGCGGCGTCGATCCGCGTCACGGGACCGGGCGACCAGTCGGCGAAGGCGCCCGCCGACAGAGTTTCCCGCACGGTGCGCGTATCCACCGCCGCGTCGAGGCCGCCGGTCAGGGCGTCGGTCGGGAGGGCGCGGGAATAGCCGAGGGTGCCGCGCAGGGTCAGTCGCTCGCTGTCGCGGTGGCGGATATGGGCGTCCACGCCGCCGGTCACGAATTCACCATATTGGCGTTCGTAGCGGCGCATGCGCAGCGTGCCGGAAACGTCCAGCGACGTGGCATGGCCGACCTGCCAGTCGATGCCCGGCTCGATGCCCGCCTCCACCGCCGCCGATCCGCGATTGCCGCCCGCGAGGAGGAAGGGATTGTCCGAGTGGAACACGCTGCCGTCGACAGCCAGCCGGACGCGCGGCTGCGCGAGGCCGGGCGATGCGCCGGCCAAGGCGGCGATGGCCATGGAGCCGGCCAGGATGCGCAACAGCCGTCCGCCATCAGGGCACCACAAGGACGTCACCGCTCAGAAGAACGGGGAGGGGGCTTTGCAGCCTGCCTGCGTCCATGGCCCGCCCGCCCTTCAGGAGCTGGGCAAGCTGCACGCGTTCCACCACCTGCCCGCCGCCATTCTGGCGCAGGACCACCGCGTTCCTGAGGTCCGCGAATTCGGCGGGGCCGCCCGCCAGGCTCAGCGCCTGCAAGATGTTGACCGGGCTGCCGCTGGTGAAGCTGCCGGGCGATCGCACCTTGCCGACGATGTAGAAGCGCATGCCGGTGGCGTCCCGCACGGATACCGTCACGTCGGGCGGGGCGGAGCGGTAGTTGGTCGAGATCCGCTCGCGTATCTCCGCCGCTATGTCCGTCACGTTGCGGTCGCGCGCCTTGATCGTGCCCGCCAGCGGAAAGGTGAATGTGCCGTCGGGCTGGACCCGCACGGAACGCTGCATCCGCTCCTCGCCCCAGACGAACACGTCCAGCTCGTCACCCGGATTGACGCCGTAGCGGCTGACCGGCGGCGCGGCGGCGAGCGTCGCCGCCACGGCCTGCGCGCCGGCGGCGGTCTGCGCAGGGGCCACGCCCGGCAGCAGCGGCAGGATCAGCATCGCCGCGCGGCAGGCGGAGGACAGGCAGGTGGAGGACAAGCGAGCGGGAGAGAGGGCGGCGCGCCATGGGCCGCGTGGCGGGGATTTCCGGTCGGTCGCGAGCACTTTGTCGACTCCCATCTGTTCGCCGGCAGGCTATGCCGGGGAAGGCGGGCAGGACATTCGCCGCATATCCTCCATCCTTGGCCTTCCCCCCATGGACGTGGGGAAAATTGGGAAGGTCCGCCATTGCCGCCCGGTCCCGCCGGGTGGGCGCATGAAGCCGTGGCCATCGGACCGGAGGAAAAATCCCAGGTGGGTTTGGGGAGCAGATCGGAGACAGGATCGCCGCATATCATGATGTGGGCGCGCCGGGCCTGGATTCAGCCCCATATCCCCCTTCCGGGTCCGGCCGCCTCCAGTCAACGGATCGTTCGAACCCGTCGCGACGAACGGAAGAGGAAGGCGCGGATCGAACGGCGGGGCCAGAAAGGGTGAACGGCCATGAACCTTGTCCAACGCCTCAGCGGGAACGGCCCGGCGCCTCTCCCCCGGCTCCAGTCCCAATCTCAGTCCCAGTCCCAG
>JASGGS010000015.1:0-36430 GCA_047602685.1 Sphingobium sp. | reverse complement strand
GGCCTTGCCTATTCGGTCGACTATGTGACCGAAGAGGCGAAGTTCGACGAGAAGATCGAGACGCCGGGCGGCCTCTTCTACATTGACGGCGCGTCCGTGCTGTACCTGATCGGTTCGACCATGGACTGGGTGGAGGACGACTTCACCGCCGGTTTCGTGTTCAACAACCCCAATGCCAAGGGGTCCTGCGGCTGCGGCGAGAGCTTCACGGTCTGACCCGGCGGTGACGGTCCCTGCCTCCCCCTTCCGCAGCCGCGACGAGATTGCGAGCTATCATGCCCATGTCTATTTCGACGGGGCCGGGGAACGGGCGCGGGCCGAACGGCTGAGGCAGGGTGTCGGCGAGCGCTTCCTCGTCCGCCTCGGCCGGTGGCATGACGCGCCGGTCGGCCCGCATAGCCGGTCCATGTACCAGATCGCCTTCGAGACGGGACTGTTCGACCGCCTCGTCCCGTGGCTGCTGCTCAACCATCGGGGATTGAGCATATTGGTGCATCCCAACACCACCAATCCCCGGCGCGACCATCTGGAGGACGCCCTGTGGATCGGGAAAGCCCTGCCCCTATCAGGAGACAGGCTGCCGACCGGGCAGGCGGTGGCCGACGGCGCGGGCGAGCCCAATAGCGCGCCGAGCCTGTCCGCCCCCTGAAGGAGGACGGGCCGCCGGCCCGGTAATCGCGGAAAACAGGGAATTCCGGAACGGGGCTTGCTTCAATCAAAGGGGAGCAAGGTGGCGGTTGAGCCGTGCGCCGAACCATCCTACATTCAGGACCAGATGATCGCGCGAAGCATAATAGACCTTTCCGACCGTGCGCGGGATATATTCCGCGTCGTCGTGGAAGCCTATCTGGAGGCGGGCCAGCCGGTCGGCTCGCGCACGATCAGCCGCCTTTCCAGCCTCAACCTCTCGCCTGCCTCCATCCGCAACGTGATGCAGGACCTGGAGGAGGCGGGCCTTCTCGCCGCGCCGCACACCTCCGCCGGGCGCATGCCGACTGAGACGGGCCTGCGCCTGTTCGTGGACGGCATGATGCAGGCGGCCGACCCGTCCGAGGAGGACCAGCGCGCCATCGAGCGGGAACTGAGCGGCGAAGGCCCGATCGAGGACGCCCTGGCCGGAGCGTCCACCGTGCTGTCCGGCCTGTCGGCCTGTGCCGGCCTCGTCATGGTGCCCCGGCAGGAAATGATGATCCGCCAGTTCAATTTCGTCTCCCTGTCGGACCGGCAGGCACTGGCGATATTGGTGGGCGAGGATGGATCGGTGGAGAACCGCATCGTCGACCTCGCGCCCGGCACGCGCCCGTCCATGCTGACGGAAGCCGCCAATTTCCTGACCGCCCGCCTGGGCGGCCTGACGCTGGCGGAAGCGCAGTCGCGACTGGCCCGCGAACTGGACAGCGCCCGCCACGCCATCGACAATGCCGCCCGCGCCCTCGTCGAAAGCGGCATCGCGGCCTGGACCGTGGACCCCGCCGACCGGCCCGTGCTGATCGTGCGGGGACAGGCGAACCTGATCGACGACGCGGCCGCGGCCGATCTCGACCGCGTGCGCCATTTGCTGGAGGAACTGGAGGAGAAGAACGAGATCGCCCGCCTGCTCGACCGGGCGCGCAGCGGCACTTCGACCCGCATTTTCATCGGTTCGGAAAACAAGCTCTTTTCCCTTTCCGGTTCTTCGATCATAGCGGCGCCCTATCGCGGCCATGGCGGACGCGTGGTCGGCGTGGTGGGGGTCATCGGCCCCACACGCTTGAACTATGCCCGGGTCGTTCCCATGGTGGATTTCACAGCACAGACCCTGACGAGATTGATGCAATGACAGACGCAGAGAATACCCATATCGAGGCCGAGGACAGCCTGCCCGAGGACACCGCCCCCGCCAGCACGGACGGCGCGGCGGAGGACGCGGCGGCCCAGCGCATCGGGGCGCTGGAGGAAGAGCTGGCGACCGCGAAGCAGGACATACTCTATGCCCATGCGGAAACGCAGAATGTGCGCCGCCGCCTGGAGAAGGAGCTGAGCGACGCGCGCGCCTATGCCGCGACCAGCTTTGCCCGGGAAATCCTGTCCGTGGCCGACAATCTGGAACGCGCCCTTGCCGCCATCCCGGCGGAACTGCGCGCGGACGACAAGTTCAAGGGGCTGGTCGTCGGCCTCGATGCGACCGGCAAGGACATGGAGAATGTCCTGCGCAAAAATGGTATCGAGCGTTTCGAGTCCGTCGGCCAGCCGCTCGACCCCAACAAGCATCAGGCGATGATCGAGATTCCGCACGCGGAGGCCGAACCGGGCACCATCGTGCAGGAATTGCAGGCGGGCTATACCATCAAGGAGCGGCTGCTGCGCCCGGCCCTGGTCGGCGTGGCGAAGAAGCCCGACTGACATCCCCGGCCAGCGATCCATGAATATCCTCGTCCCGGCGGCGCTGCGCGACCTGATCGAGCCGGGCTTGCCGGACGGGGTGGAGGCGCTGTGGTGGCATGACATGGACGAGGCCGCCCGCCTCATCCCGGATGTGGAGGCCGCCTGGCTCGACCTCCTCGCCATCAGGCAGATTCCACCGGTCGTCGCGAGGGCGGACAAGCTGAAATGGCTGTCCACCCTGGCGGCGGGCGTGGAGAGTCTCGACCATGCGCAACTGCGCGGCAAGGGCGTCATCCTTACCAATGGATCGGGCCTGACGGCGGCGGCCGTGGCCGATTATGCGGTGCTGGGCGTGCTTGCCGCCGCCAAGCGCTATGACGAAGTGGTGCGCCTTGCCGACCGGCATGAATGGACCACGGACGCGCCGGGCCGGATCGAGCTGGAAGGCAGCCATGCGCTGATCCTCGGCATGGGCGCCATCGGCACGAAGATCGCGCTGCGGCTCGCCGCATTCGACATGAGGGTGACGGGCGTCACCCGCTCGGGCCGCGGCGATATGCTGCGCCCCGACCAGTGGCGCGCGCGGCTGGGCGAATATGACTGGATCATCCTCGCCGCGCCCGCGACCGGCGAGACGCGAGCCATGATCGGCGCGGACGAGCTGGCCGCGATGAAATCCTCCGCATGGCTGGTGAACATCGCGCGCGGGGACCTGATCGACCAGCCCGCGCTGATCGCGGCGCTGACGGACGGAACCATTGCCGGAGCCTTTCTCGATACGGTGACGCCGGAGCCTCTGCCGCCCGGCGATCCGCTGTGGAGCGCACCCAACTGCCTGCATTCCATGCATTTGTCCGGTCGCAGCCAGTCGGGCATGATGCGCCGCGCGGTCCGGCTGTTCCTCGACAATCTGGCCGCCTATCGCGCGGGGCGGGCGATGCGCAATGTGGTGGACCTCGACGCGGGCTATTGACGGCCGTTGCCGCTGAACCGGGCGATCCTGTCCGGATGATCGGGCGCATCGCCGGGATAATGCGCCAGCGCGGCGGCGCCCGCACATCCTCTATCCCCTGCGGGTGCTGCCCCGCCTTTGCAGCTTGCCATCGACGACGACCTGCGCCGTGAGGTCGGCGCCGGACGTGTCGGAGACCAGTTCCATCACCTTGTCGATCATCGGTCCCACCGGCTGCGAATAGGTGGTGAGGTCGAAGCTGGGCCAGCTGGCCTCCGCAATATCGTCGAACCCGGCAATGCCCAGTTCCCGCCCGATATCGAGGCCGAACTCGAACCGTGCCACCTCCAGCGTCGTGATGGCGAGGAAGTCGCTGGCGCAGAAAATGGCGTCGGGCCGGGGCTCGAGGCGCAGCAGCGTGCGCGCCGCCTCCTGCGCGGCCGCGCGCTCGAAATGGCCGTTCACCCGCTGCGGCTCGCCCAGCCCCTCGGCATGAAGCACGCCCACAAATGCCTCATAGCGTTCATTATTGGTCGGGGAATCGAGCGGGCCGCCCAGATAGGCGGGACGGCGATAGCCCTGTTCGAGGAGATGCCGGGCAATCTCCTCCGAACCCGTGGCATTGGCGCCCGTCACGCTGGCGAAATCCAGCTCCCAGCGCGGCCGGCGGTTGAAGAAGATGAGCGGTATGCCGTCGCGGCGGCAGCGCGCAGCAAGGTCCCGCGAGATATTGGCCGACATGAGGAGCAACGCATCAACGCGGTAGCGCAGCAGATCCTCCACCTGCACATCCGCATTCTCCCCGCCCTCCGCCGTGAAGACGAGGATATGCTTGCCCGCGCGGGACAGGCGCGCCGACAATTCCTCCAGCGCGACAAAGAAGAAGGGATTGCGCGTGTTGCCGATGACGATGCCGACCAGATCCGACACGCCCCGGATGAGCGAACGGGCAAGGAGATTGGGGCGGTAGCCGAGCTGGTCGGCGGCGGCCATCACCCTTTCCCGCGTCGCCTTGGCGATGCTGGCGCCCGGCGTGAAGGCCCGGCTCACCGCCGCCTGCGACACGCCTGCCAGCCTGGCCACGTCATGGGCGGAGGGCGGGGAAGGGCGCGTGCGCTTGAGCGGCTTGTTCACGTTTTCTATGTCTTTCATCCCAGTCCAGATGGCACCTCGCCCGGCGACAGGGCCATCCCCCCTTTCCCCCGCGCCGCGCACCCGAAGCAATGCATTACAGCTATTGGCCACCACAACATAGCGTCACGGAGCGGCACCGTCAGGAAAAAGGCCCGCCGACTTCGGGCGGGCGGTCATCGGGCGGTCAGCCCAACAGGCCGTGGAGGAAAAGCCGGACGTTGAAGCGGGTCTGGCGGTCGATCTCCTGCTCGTCCCGCACGACGCCCCAGGCGCGCATATTGGCTGGTCCGCCGACGACGAGATGGATGAAGCCATTGGCCGCATCCTGGGCATAGGGCGCCTGCGGATCGTCCGGCCGCACCCGACGGCGAAACAGGTCCGCAAGAAAGGTTATGGTCCGTTCCGTGCCCTGTTGCAGCGTGTAGACGCCGATTTCGGGCATGCGGGAGGATTCGGCATTAGTGATCCGCATCAGGCGCTGGCCCGCGGGACTCATGATATTGGCGACGAGCAGGCGGCCGATGCGGAGCAGGCTCTCCTCCAGATCATCCTCCTCCGCCGCGCGCAATTGCTCGACCGGCACGATCCACTGTTCGATGGCGCGTTGCAGGGCCGCCTTGAACAGCGTCGTCTTGTCCTCATAGCGGGCATAGACCGTCCGCTTGGCCATGTTGCAGGCCGCGGTGATGGCGTCGATGGTCGTCCCCTCGAACCCGCGTTCGTAGAAGAGGTCCAGCGCCACATCGAGCAGTTCCAGTTCGCGCTGGCGCGCCTGGGTGCGGGTCGGGCGGCCGGGACCGCGCCGCGCGCGATGCGAATCATTCCGGGTCATGTTCTCGATAGTAGCCATCGCAGCCCTGGCTTTCGTCAAAGAGGACAGGAGTCCGTCGGAACTAGGCGAGAACGCTAACCGCAACAAGGAAAATGGGAGGCAGCGGGGAAGGCGCCGGACAGGAACGACGCCGCCCCGCCCGCCGGAAAGGGGCGGACGGGGCGGGAGATCGGATGGTATCGGGCCGTCCGGGCGGGATCAGGCCGCGACCTTCTCCTTTTCCTCCGCGGGAAGGCGGATGAGATAGTCGAACGCGGACAGGGCAGCGGTGGAGCCCTGGCCCATGGCGATCACGATCTGCTTGTAGGGCACGGTCGTGCAGTCGCCCGCCGCGAACACGCCCTCCACGCTGCTATGGCCGCGATGGTCGATCTCGATCTCGCCGCGCGCCGACAGGCCAACGCTGTCCTTCAGCCATTCCGTATTGGGGACGAGACCGATCTGGACGAAGATGCCCGCCAGTTCCACCAGGTGAGTCGCGTCGCTGTTGCGATCCCGGTAGGTGAGGCCGATCACCCGCTCGCCATCGCCATGCACCTCCGTCGTGAGGGCGGAGGTGATGACGGTGACGTTCGGAAGGCTGAACAGCTTCTTCTGGAGCACCGCGTCCGCGCGAAGCTGCGCATCGAACTCGATCAGCGTCACATGGGCGGTGATGCCGGCAAGGTCGATCGCCGCCTCCACGCCGCTATTGCCGCCGCCGATCACCGCGACCCGTTTGCCCTTGAACAGCGGGCCGTCGCAGTGCGGGCAATAGGCCACGCCCTTGTTGCGATACTCGTCCTCGCCGGGCACGTTCATCGTCCTCCAGCGCGCGCCGGTGGAGAGGATGACCGTCTTGGCCTTCAGGCTCGCGCCGCTCTCCAGCTGCACCTCGGCAAGGTCGCCGGGGCGCGCCGCCGGGATCAGCCTCGTCGCGCGCTGCTGGTTCATGATGTCCACGTCATAATCCTTGACGTGGCTTTCCAGATGCGCGGCCAGCTTCGGCCCTTCGGTATGGGGCACGGAGATGAAATTCTCGATGGCCATGGTGTCCAGCACCTGGCCGCCGAAACGCTCCGCCACGATGCCGGTGCGGATGCCCTTGCGCGCGGTGTAGATGGCCGCCGCCGCGCCCGCCGGGCCGCCGCCGACGATCAGCACGTCGAACGCGTCCTTGGCCGCGATCTTCTCCGCCGCCTTGGCCGCCGCGCCGCTGTCCAGCTTGGCGATGATCTGCTCCAGCTCCATCCGGCCCTGGCCGAAGGCTTCGCCGTTCAGATAGACGGACGGGACCGCCATCACCTTGCGGCTGTCCACTTCCTCCTTGAAGAAGGCGCCGTCGATCGCCGTCGCCTTGATGCGCGGGTTGAGGACCGTCATCAGCGTCAGCGCCTGCACCACGTCCGGGCAATTCTGGCAGGACAGCGAGAAATAGACCTCGAAATCGAAATCGCCGTCCAGCGCCTTCACCTGTTCCAGCACCTCCTCGCTGAACTTGGGCGGATGGCCGCCGGTCCACAGGAGGGCGAGGACGAGGGAGGTGAATTCATGGCCGAGCGGGATGCCGGCAAAGCGGACGCCCTGCGTCTGGCCCGCGCGGCTGATGCGGAAGCTGGGCTTGCGCGCATCGCCTTCGTCGGCGGCCAGCGACACGAGGTCGCTCATGCCCGCAATCTCCTCGAGGAGCTGCCGCAGTTCATCGGACTTGGCCGTGCCGTCGAGCGAGGGGACCAGCTCGATGGGCTGCTTGATATTGCCCAGATAGGCGGCAAGCTGGCTCTTGATAGTGGCGTCGAGCATGGTCGTGATAACTCCTTGTGAGGTTGCTCCGGGAGTCCAACCCCGGACCCCGCCTTTGGGGTTCCGGGGCGACTATCCCTGTGCCGGCTTAGATCTTGCCGACGAGATCGAGGGACGGGGCAAGGGTCTTCTCACCCTCTTCCCACTTGGCGGGGCAGACTTCGCCCGGGTGGCTCACCCAGTATTGAAGCGCCTTGATCTTGCGAAGCAGTTCGGTCGCGTTGCGGCCCACGCCCTCCGGGGTGATCTCGATGAGCTGGATGGTGCCCTCGGGATCGACGACGAAGGTGCCGCGATCGGCCAGGCCGACGCCCGGACGCAGCACGTCGAAATTATTGCTCAGCACATGGTTCTGGTCGCCGACCAGGAAATAGTTGATCTTGCCGATCGCCGGCGAGGTGTCGTGCCACGCCTTGTGGCTGAAATGGGTGTCGGTGGACACGCCGTAAACCTCGACGCCCGCCGCCTCAAGGGTCGGATAGATGTCGGCCAAGTCTTCCAGTTCGGTCGGGCAAACGAAAGTGAAGTCGGCCGGATAGAAGAAGAAGACGGCCCACTTGCCCAGAATGTCAGCCTCGGTCAGGTCGACGAACTTTCCCTGCTTGAAAGCGGTTGCGGCGAACGGCTTAATCTTGGTGTTGAGGACGGACATAAACGCTCCCGTTGGTTGTCATGACGGGAGCGTATTTAGCTACCGCCATATGAAAAGCAAAACCGATAAGTTTGCGCTGTGAAATCGACTGGATCGATCATTGTCTCTCGACGCAGAATGGCGGCGGTTTTCCGGCGTGACCAGTCAGGGGAATATCTAATGGCCCGGCATGCCGATTCCATGCCGCCTTGCGACTGATCGCCCGAGCGCCGCGCCAAAGCATTTTCCCGACCCGCGGACTGTGCCACACTCGCTGAAGCAACGGGAGAGAGATGGATGCGATATTCGGGCAAGGTCGCCATCGTGACGGGCGGCGGCACAGGCGGCATGGGCGCGGCCATGGCGCGGGGGCTGGCCGAGAAGGGGCTGAAAGTCGTCGTCGCCGATATCAGCGAGGAGAAGGGACGGACGAGCGCCGACGCGCTGACCGCGGACGGGCATGATGCCGTTTACCTGCATGTCGACATCGCAAGCCCCGAGTCGGCGGAGGCGCTGGCGGCGCGCGCAGCGGACCGATTCGGCCGGATCGACTATCTGGTCAACAATGCGGCCCTGTTCGGCGGGATGGAGAAGGGCGGCCTGCTGTCCATGGACTGGGACAGGCTGATGCATCATTTCAACGTCAACCTGTTCGGCGGCCTGATCGTCGCCCGCGCGGTCGTGCCCCATATGGAGAAGGAAGGCGGCGGCGCCATCGTCTGCACCAGTTCCACCGCCGCCTGGCTGGGGGCGGGCCATTATGGCGTGGCCAAGGCGGGCGTGAACGCCATCGTCCTGTCGCTGGCCCGCGAGCTGGGGCCGAAGGGCATAAGGATAAACGCCATCGCGCCGGGCATGACGGACACGGACGCCTTTCGCGGGCAGGTGCCGGACGACCATCTC
Source organism: Sphingobium sp. (assembly GCA_047602685.1). GTDB lineage: Bacteria > Pseudomonadota > Alphaproteobacteria > Sphingomonadales > Sphingomonadaceae > Sphingobium. The sequence continues at coordinate 27,832 of JASGGS010000015.1, read as the reverse complement.
GACGCCCGGCTGGCCGGCATCGCCATACCCCGCCTCGCCACGCCGCAGGATCAGGCGGAGGCGGTGAAATTCCTCCTGTCCGACAGCGCGGCCTTCATCACCGGCCAGATCATCGCGGTGGACGGCGGGAGCCTTTACGGGCGGCTGTGACGCGCCCCGCGCCGCGTCCCGAACCATCATCCGGGGCGCGGCTGAGGGTCAGCGGCCGGTGGATGCCTGGAAGGCGGCCGGATAGCGTTCGCCCGTCACCTCTATGGCGGCCGCGCCCCGGTCCAGCTCCTCCACCTCCGCCGCACTCAGCGCGACATTGGCGGCGCCCAGATTCTCCTCCAGCCGGTGCAGCTTGGTCGTGCCGGGAATGGGCACGATCCACGGCTTTTTGGCGAGCAGCCAGGCAATGGCGACCTGCGCCGGCGTCGCGTTGCTCTGCGTGGCGAAGCGGCGAAGGAGATCGACCAGCGCCTGGTTGGCGGCCAGCGCATCCGGCGTGAAGCGCGGCAGATTGGCCCGGAAATCGCTCTTGCCGAATTCCGTGTCCGCGCTCATCGCGCCCGTCAGGAAGCCGCGTCCCAAGGGACTGTAGGGGACGAAGCCGATGCCCAGCTCCTCGCATGCCGCGAGCACGCCATTGCTTTCCGGATCGCGCGTCCAGAGGGAATATTCGCTCTGGACCGCCGCCACGGGCTGGACGGCATGGGCGCGGCGCAGCGTCGCGGCGCTGGCTTCGGACAGGCCGAAATGCTTGACCTTCCCCTCGCGGATCAGGTCGGCGACGGTTCCCGCCACATCCTCGATCGGCACCTGGAGGTCGACGCGATGCTGGTAGAGCAGGTCGATCACCTCCACGCCGAGACGCTTGAGCGAGGCGTCCGTCACCTCGCGGATATGGTCGGGGCGGCTGTCGAAGCCCGCCATCTGGCCGCTCGCCGGATCGATGCGGAAACCGAACTTGGTGGCGATGGCCACCTTGTCGCGAAAGGGCGCCAGCGCCTCCCCGACCACTTCCTCGTTCACATAGGGGCCATAGACCTCCGCCGTGTCGAAGAAGGTGACGCCGCGCTCCACCGCGGCGCGCAGCAGGGCAATGCCCTGATCCCGCTCCATGCGCTGGCCATAGGCGAAGCTGATGCCCATGCAGCCGAAGCCGATCGCCGAAACCTCCAGCCCGCTGCCGAGTGTGCGTGTCTGCATATGCCTGTCTCCTGAACGGCCGCGCCCCCGCGCCGGAGAAGCCATAGCGCAACCTGCCGCAAAAGATCAGCGCCCAAGTGACGCATGCCGTGATGAAGGCGATCCAGAAGCGAAGCGGAACCGATCTCCCCGCCTCCTCGTTCGCCCGGCAGCCGGAACGAGGAGAAGCGCCATGAAAATCCATCGCGGCAGGATGATCGACCATATCCATATCCGCGTGAGCGACCTGGCCGCCGCCCAGCGATTCTACGGCGCGCTGCTGGACAGGATCAGCATCCCGTTCGAGGCGGACGGCACCCATTTGGAGGCGGACGAGCTGTGGATCGACCATGGCGAGCGGCCGTCGCGCATCCACCTCGCCTTTCAGGCGGCCGATCGGGAAGGCGTGGCGCAGGGATATGAGGCCGGTCTCGCGGCGGGCGGGCGCGACAACGGGCCGCCGGGCGAGCGCCCTTATCATCCCGGCTATTATGCGGCCTTCCTGCTCGATCCGGACGGCAATAATATCGAGCTGGTCCATCATGGCGCCGAGCGCAAATCGGCGGACAGCGTTGCGGTGGAGCGGGAGAAGGGATGAGGATCGGGCGGAGCAGCCTTCGAGGGGAGGATGCCGCGGCGGTCAGGCGGAAACCGACGCGCCGATATAGTCTGCAAGCTGCGGCGCCAGGAGCGGCCAGCGCTCGAACCGTCCGCGCCCCGGCTCGTTGGGAATGAGGCTGACGCTGTTCCATTCTTGGTCCGGCCAGGGCGGCTCGACCAGTTTCGAATGGGGGATGCAGTCATGCACCCATTCGCTGGTCCGGCGGGTATGGCTCATGTCGCTCCGCCCGCTGCGGAACACCCAGACGGGCATGGTCAGGCGGGCGAAATCCCGCGCCGCCATGCCGGGCACGGGCGATGTCTCCGAATAGGCATAGGCGGCCGCCCATTGCTGCATCTTCGCGATGAACGCCTCCGGCTCCTGCGCCAGGATGATGTCGCGGTTGCGGGGATTGCGGGCGATCTGGTCGGCCCAGCCCGGCAGCGCCGCCACCGCCTCCATGCCGCCCCGCGCCGCCGCCATGGCATTGTCGCCGCAATAATAGGCGGCAAGCTGCGCCAGGCTGATCGGGCCGCCGCTGATCCACCAGATGACGAGATGGGAAACCAGCTCCGGCGCCTGCGACGCGGCGAGGAGGGAGATGCGCGATCCCGCCGATCCGCCCAGCATCGCGACGGGGCCGAGGTCGAGGGCGCGCAACAGCTTCACCAGCACATCGACATGGGAGGCCGACTCGCTCGGCCCCGCGAAGCTGATGTCGCTGTCGCCGCAGCCCGGCCGGTCCCACAGGAGAACGCGGCGCCCGGCGGCGGCCAGCGCGCCGGCCAGTTGCGGCACGCCCGGCGTGTCGCGCGGATAGCGGCCGCCGGGCGTGATGACGGCGGCGGGCGCGCCCGCGTCGCCGATCAGGTCGTAGCCGATGCCGATGCCGTCAATGTCGATGCGCGCCACGCCATTCCCTCCTGCCCGCCAGTCGAAAAGCTCACTGGCTTCCCGACCCCCTCAGACCGTCATCTCCAATATCCGGCCGCCGCCGCCCGGCGTTTCGAAGGCGCCGAGGCCATAGTCGCCGCGGATCGTGGTCCTTTGCATGCGGCGGCCCTGATCCGGATTCATTCCGGTAACGGAATGAAGCATGCGCCAATTGTCCCAGATCAGCATGTCGGTGAGATTCCACTGATGGTAATAGGCCCGCGCCTTCGCATTGATCTCCTGGCAGACGGCCTCCAGCAGGGCGTCGCCCTCCGGCGTCTCGTCGCCCGCGATGCCCGCCGCCATCCAGGGGGAGACGTGCAGCACCTTCTCCCCGCTCGCCCGCGTCCAGACGGCGGGATGGAGCGCGCGGGGATGCTTGCGCGCGGCCTCCTCCACCGCCTCCGCGCCGGGCTTGCCGCTGATCTCCACCAGCCCCGCCGGCTTGCCGAAGCGCATGTTCCGGTAATTGAGGTTCATGGTGTAGATGATGGTGCACCCGTCGATCCGGTCCCGCAATTCGGGGGACAGGGCCTTATAGAGGTCCACCCCGTCCGCGAAGCCGGTGAGCCCGCCCTCCTCCGCCACCTCTATCGCGCGCAGCACGCCCGCGCGGTTCAGCTCGTTATTGTAGCAATGGTCGAAATGCCAGGGCAGCCACATGGACAGGCGCTTGCCCTCCAGCTCCACCACGCCCCCTTCCCCCGGCACGTGGCGCATGTCGATGACGCCCGGCATGCCGTCCTGGTCCACGCGCGCGACGGCGGGATTGGGATGATCCTTGAGCGGGCCGAAGATATTGCTGATCGCGACATGCATGGCCGCGCTCGGCTCCACATCCTCGAACACGATCATCCCCCTGTCCTCGAACAGATCGACGATCCGTCTCGCGACGGCGGGGTCGTCCAGCAGGGCGCGGGTCAGGCCCGCGATCCGCACGCCGAAGGGCAGGTCGTCCGCCAGCGGTTTGACGGTCAGGCCGGTCATCGTCCCATCCTCCTCCTCATCATCCTGCCTCGGCGAGCCGGGACGCCTCATAGTCCCCGGCATCGTCGAACGCCTGCATCACCAGCTTCTGATAGGTTTCCACGAACAGCGCGCGCTGGTCCGAATGGTCGAAGATGATCGCCCGGTCCTTCTCCACGGCGGCCAGGACCATGGGCGCCACCTGCTCCGGCGGCAGGAAGACGGTCTTCGCCTCATGGAAGAAGCCTTCGGGCACGTTGACGGGGCCGGGGCCGGGACCGCCGAAGCGCGCCGGGCGATAGCGCTCATTATTGTCCTTCATGCCGGTGGCGACGCCGCCGGGGCAGTAGACGCTGGCGCCGACGCCGCGTTCGGCCAGTTCGTGCCGCAGGTTCAGAATCAGGCCGATAATGCCCATCTTCGCCGCCGAATAGGGCGCATGGAGCGGTATCCAGGAGGGGAGCATGCCCGCCATGGAGGCGGTGGCGACGACATGCCCCTCCCCCGCCGCCAGCATGTCCGGCAGGAAAGCCTGGAGGCAATAGGTCGTGCCCATGAGGTTGACCTGGTAGATCCAGTCGATGTCCGCGTCGGACATCCGCGTGAACCGCTCGAAGGAAGTCGCGCCCGCATTGGAGAAGAGGAGGGTCACGGGGCCGAGGGCGGCATTGGCCCGGCGCTTCAGATCCGCCACGGAGTCCCGCTCGCACACGTCGCAGGCAAGGGCGACGGCGGTCCCGCCCGCCGCGCCGATCTCGGCGGCCACCGCGTCCGCATTGTCGGGAACGATGTCGGCCACGACAACGGCGGCTCCCCGGCGCGCCAGTTCGAGGGCGAGGCCCCGGCCGATGCCGCTGCCGCCGCCCGTCACGAGGGCCGTGCGTCCGCCAATCCGTGTCATGCCATCCCTCCTCGCCCCCGGCTTTCGCGCCAGTGGGCCGCTGCCCGACAATTCACCATCCCGGCCCACTTTCCGTCAACGCGAAAAAATGGACCGGAGCGGCAAAGAGCCATGGTCCCTGATGCGCATGGCCGGACCATATTGTCACCTGTATAGTTTCAATATCAGGTCCGGCCGGAGTCTGGCAAGGGCCGGCGGGATGATTCGCGCCCCGCCCATCACGCAGCCGCACAAGAGGAGGGCCGGGTGCCCGTGGCGCTCAGGGGCGCATTCCGGGCCTGTGCGAAGGCTCCTTTCCGGAAAAAATCGTCGCTGCGGCGCAACATGCATAAATTTTGGGCAATATGCCTAAAAAATGGGCAGAAGCTGGCCGGAACATGGCTCTGCTCCATGGGAAACGAGGAGAAGTCCCGGCAGGGCGGGGGACCGTTTCGCAGCCGTCCTTGCGGCATCGCGGCACGGAAAAACGGCGGATTTCCGCGGCGCAGCACAGCAGGCCGCTTGTTGGGCGGCGGCAAATGGCATAGATCGATGACAAGCGCGTCACAACGCTTGCAGGCCGGCCGACGGGCATCCCGCCCCGAAACCGTCCTGACATATAAAGATCCTATCCGTCCGTCCCGTTGTTCCAGCAGGAGAGAATGCCATGAAACATCTGAGCGCCGCCATCGCGGCGGTCGGCCTGCTCGTCGCCCCCGCCATCGCGCAGGCGACATCCTCGCACAACCGCGAGCAGGTTTCCGTCGCCATCGCCACCAACGATCTGGACCTCAGCCGTCCGGAACATGTCGCCAAGCTGCGCGACCGCGTGTCGCGCGCCATCGCCGCCGCCTGCAATCCGGGCGACCGGCTGAACGCGGACCTGAAGCCCGACTATCGGTGCCGCAACGAGATGGGCGCCAATGCCGAACTGGCGATGAACCGCCTGCTCGGCCAGCCGCAGGGCCGCGTCGCCAGCAACTGATCCCCGATGCCGCGCCCCTGCGCGGACGCTTCGGAACGAAAGCCGGAGGGGGCCGTCCGTCCCTCTCCGGCTTTTCCGCATCACGCCCTGGACCGCGACGGGTCCGGAAATCACCCGCTTCCTCTGATTTCCGGCCATGATTCCGGGCCGCCGGACGATGCCATCCGGCCCGCAATCGCTCTATTTCGAGGCCGCCACCAGATAGGCGAGCAGATCGTCCCGGTCCTCCTTCTTGGGAAGGCCGACGAAGATCATCCTGTTGCCCGGCACCGCCTTGGCCGGCGCGGTCAGATAGGCGTCGATCTCCGCCGGGGTCCATTTGCCGCCCTTCGCCTTCATGGCGGGGGAATAGTTGAAGCCCTTGACGCTCGCCACCGGCCGCCCGACGATCCCGTAGAGATTGGGGCCGAGGCCGTTGGCGCCGCTCTTGTCCACCTTGTGGCAGGCCATGCAGCGGGCGAAGACCGTCTTGCCCTTGGCCGCGTCGCCCGCCGCCGACGCGGCGGCCGGGAAAGCCGCCATGGCCAGCAGGGCGGCCCAGGGCGCGAACAGGGCGGGCCTCATGCGGCCAGCGCCTTCTGGTGGAGGCGGGTGACGGCATCGAGCGAGGAAAGGAGCGCCCCCTCCATCCAGCAGCCATAATAGGAGGCATGCTCGCCCGCCAGGACGATGCGGCCGTCGAGCGACACCAGATTCTGGTAATGCTCCGCCCGCGTCTGTTCCGTCCAGGTGGCGCAGCAGCCGAGTATCCACGGGATGCGGCTCCATGCGACGGACGCGCCGTTCAGATATTCGCGGCGATATTCGGCGGGGTGGAAAACGGACCCCTGCGCCAGCGCCGCCTCGATGCGCTGCTGCGGCGTCATGCCCGCCAGCGCATAGCCCTTCGGCCCGCCCGCGAAGGCGCCGAGCAGGACCGACGGCCCGTCCTTGAAGAAATCATAATTGGGATAGGAGATCAGCGCGATCGCCTGATCCGTGAAGCTGTGTCCGCCATAGATGGAATAATTCTCCTCCCAGAAGCGGCTTTTCATCTCCAGGCCGATCTTGACCGAGTTGGAATAGGGAAGCGCCCTGATCGCCGCCTTCTTCGCATCGCCGATCTGTATGTCGGTCTGGGCGAGGATGGTGGCGGGGATGGTGCAAACGCAATAGTCGGCGGTGGTGGAGCCGGCGGCGCCCGTCTTCGCATCGGTCCAGGTCGCGGTGACGCCCTTGTCGTCCTGCGCGATCTTCGTGACCTTGGTGTTCAGGCGGACCATGCCCTTGGGCAGTTGCCTGGCGAAGCCCTTGCCGATCATGTCCATGCCGCCCTTGGGCTGGAACATGGTCGTCTGCATCACATAGTTCATGTAGAAACCCATCTGCGTCCACACGCTGGACGACAGCACATCGGGCAGGCTGTTGACGGCGGAGGACGTCGGCGCGCCGCCCACGCCGCCGCCGGGCGCCTTGTCATAGCCGCGCTGGCCGGAGACGGCGAGGCTGCTGCCATAGGCCATGTTCTTGTCGAGCACGCCCCATTCGCGCAGGCCCTCCAGCAGCTTCGCCTTGTCCTCGGCCGACACCTTCGCATCGAGGGCGCCCGCATTGAGGGACTTGGCCAGCAGTTCGGAGACATGGCCCTTGAAGTCGACGGCCAGCTCCTTGTAGCGCTGCGGCTTGCCGCCAAAGGCGTCGCCGCGGTGGATGAACGCATTATGGTTCATCTGGATGAAGGGTTCCAGCTCGACGCCGAACGCCTTGCAATAATGGAGCAGCGTGCGGTGATGGTGCGGGATGCGCCACGGACCGGGATTGAGATAGTTGCCGGGGGCAAAGCCGACATTCTGCGTCGCGCCGCCCACCTCCACGATCCTGTCCCCGCCGCGCACCGAATAGTTCCGGCCGCCGATGCGGTCCTGATATTCGAGGACGGTGACCTTGTAGCCCGCCTTGGTCAGCTCATAGGCCGCGAGCAGGCCCGCCAGCCCGGCGCCGAGGACGAGCACGCTCGCCCCCTTCCGGGCGCCGCTCAGCTTCGGCGGACCGGTGAACTGGGTCTCCGCCGCATGGCCCAGCGCGGTCATCGCCTGGTACATGGCGAGCGCGCCGCCCGCCTTGCCGATCATCGTCAGGAGTTCGCGCCGCGTCTGACCGTTCATTTCCATATCAATGCCCCCTTGTTTCCGGGTGTGCAAAGGCGTGGCGCCGGCAAAGCTCCCCAGTTCGCCGGCGCCGTTCCTTCAATTTCCGCAAGTGTTGCAATCCGGCTTGCCCGGCGCGTCGAGCGATGCCTGCACGGCCTTCACGTCCGCCTCGCTGATCGGGTCCGGATAGTCGTTGAAATGGCTGCGCACATAGGTCGACACGGACGCCATCTGCGCCGGGGTCAGCATGTCCGTGAACCAGGGCATGCCGCCGCGTCCCTTGATCAGGATCTCCACGATGAACTTCGGGTCCTTGAGGTTGGGATTGCCCGCCAGCGCCGGGATCTGCGCGCCAGCGCCGCCGCCGCCCTTGGCATCGGCCATGTGGCAGGCCTGGCATATCTCCTCATAGACCTGCTTGCCGTCCTCCGCCGTGGGCGCGGCGGAGGAGCCGCCGCCCGACACGTCCTGCGCCCGGCCCGCCACCGCGGCGAGCAAGATCGCACAGGCCCCCGCCGTGGCGAGAAACGACGACCAGCCACCCTTCATCCCCGCGCCCTTCACGCAGCCAGCGCCTTCTTGTGCAGGCGTTCCGCCGCGTCGAGACCGGAGAGCAGCGAACCTTCCATCCAGCCGCCATAATAGGAGGCATGCTCGCCCGCCAATGCGATCCGCTCATCAATCGCCACGAGATTCTGATAATGGGCGGCCCGCGCCTCGTCGCTCCAGCGCGAGGTACAGCCCAGCATCCACGGGATGCGGCTCCATGCGACGGAGGCGCCGTTCAGATATTCGCGGCGATATTCGGCGGGGTGGAAGACGGACCCCTGCGCCAGCGCCGCCTCGATGCGCTGCTCCGGCGTCATGCCCGCAAGCTGGAACCCGCCCGCCCCGTTGGCGAAGGCGCCGAGCAGCACGGCCGGGCCGTCCTTGTGCATATTGTTGTTGGGATAGGAGATCAGGCCGATCGCCTGGTCGGTGAAGCTGTGCCCGCCATAGATGGAGTAATTCTCCTCCCAGAAGCGGCTTTTCATCTCCAGCCCGATCTTGACCTGGTTGCTGTACTGCACGGCCTTGATCGCCGCGAGCATGGGCGCGCCCACCTGAAGATCCAGCTGCGCCAGGACGGGCGCGGCGATGGTGCAGATGCAATAGTCGGCGGCGGTCGATCCGGCCTGCCCCGTCTTCGTATCGGTCCAGCTCGCGGTGACGCCCTTGCCGTCCTGCGCGATCTTCGTGACCTTGCTGTTGAGGCGGATGGTCCCCGCCGGGAACTGCTTCGCAAATCCCTTGCCGATCATGTCCATGCCGCCCTTGGGCTGGAACATGGTCGTCTGCATCACATAGTTGAAGAAGAAGGCCATCTGCGTCCATACGCCGGTGTTCAGCAGGTCCGACAGGCCGTTGATCCGCGACGGGGTGGGCGCGCCGTTCACGCCGCCGCCGGGCGCGCGGTCATAGCCGCGCTGGCCGGAGACCTTGAGGCTGGACGCGTAGGACAGGTCCTTGTCGAGTATGCCCCAGTCGCGCAGGCCCTCCAGCAGCTTCTCCTTGTCCTCCTTGCCGACCGCGCCGTCGAGGGCGCCCGCATTGAGCGACTTGGCCAGCAGTTCGGAGACATGGCCCTTCCAGTCGACCTCCAGTTCCTTGAACCGCTGCGGCTTGCCGCCCATCGCCTTGCGGTTGTGGATGAACGTGTTGTGGTTGAGCTGGATGAAGGGCTCCAGCTCGACGCCGAACGCCTTGCAATAATGGAGGAGCGAGCGGTGATGGTGCGGGATGCGCCACGGACCGGGATTAAGATAGTTGCCGGGCGCGAAATTTACCGTCTGGGTGGCGCCGCCCACCTCCACGATCTTGTCCCCGCCGCGCACCGAATAGTTACGCCCGCCGATGCGATCCTGATATTCCAAGATCGTGACCTTGTAGCCCGCCTTCATTAACTCATAGGCCGCGACCATGCCCGCCAGCCCGGCGCCGAGGACGAGCACGCTCGCCCCCTTCCGGGCGCCGCTCAGCTTCGGCGGACCGGTGAACTGCGTTTCCGCCGCATGGCCCAGCGCGGTCATCGCCTGGTAGAGGGCGATGGTGCCGCCCGCCTTGCCGATCATGGTCAGAAGGTCGCGGCGCGTGGTGCCCGACAGCTCCGTCATGCCTTGTCCCTTTCCCTAAGGATTATCCGCCGCACCGCGTCACTTCTTGACCGCGATCCCCTCGATCTCGACAAGGGTCCAGGGGCGGCCGAGGGCGGCGACCTGGACGGTGGAGCGGGCGGGCTTGTTGGGCTGCTCCGCCGTGCCGAAGAAGGTCTTGAACACCTCGTTCATGGCGGGCGCGTCCATCTTGCCCTCCTTGGCGGGATCGCCGACGAGGAAGACGTTGATCTTCACGACATCGCCCATGGTCATGCCCATGCCCTCCAGCGTCGCCTTCATCTTGGTGAGGATGGAGAGGGTCTGCTGCCTGGTGTCGCCAACCGATTCCGGCTTGGCCGGGTCCATGGGGGAGGCGGTGGAGCCGGAGAGATAGACCGTCTTGTATCCGGCCGGCACGGTCACGGTGCTGGCGATGACGCCGGTGGGCTGGCCCTCGCGAACGACCTGAGCCTGGGCAGAGACGGCGGCGGTTGCCGCGAGCAGCCCGGTGGAAAGCAGGGCGAGAGACTTGATGGTCATGGTTGGTCCTTTTTCTGTCGTCACCATGATGAAAGGCGGCGGCGTCCCTAGGTCGCCGCCGCCTTTCATCCTCAGAACTTGAAGGTCAGGCGAGCATAGTAATAGCCACCATTGGTGCCATATGGTCCGTGATTGTAAGGCGCATTGATGGTGGTGGTATTGTTGATGTAGGGTGAAGTACCGTTACCGGCGAGGCTGCCCTGCGGGGTGTAACCGGGGATTTCCGGCTTCTTGTCGAACAGATTGTTCGCGCCGATCGCCACATTGACCCACTTCTGGATGTCGTAACCCAGTTCGAGATCGAAGATCATCGTGCCCTTGACCACACCTTCATAATAGGTACCCGGCCCGCCGGGGAATTGCGGGATGGGAGCGGAAGTGATGTTCGCCGGGCGCACCAGCAGAGTGGACTTGCTGTAATAGGTCGCGCGGGCATTGGCGCTGAACGCTCCGCTGGTGAACAGGGCGCCGAGCACGCTCTTGAACTTCGGACTGGACGTTTCGATAATCGCCCGCGCGGATGAGTCGAAGAGGAGACCAAGGCGATTGTTCGTCACCTTGGTATCATTATAGTTCAGACCCAACGTCATATCGAGCTTGCCGAAACTCAGGTCTATCGGATAGCGCGCCGCCAGATCGAGGCCGTAAGTGCGGGTATCGATGCCATTGGTGAAGGTCTGGATGGCGAGCTGCGGCACGGCGTCATCGATTGACTTGCCGCTGGCGGCGATCGCTGCGTTCACGATGTCGTAAGGCGTCCGGCCGTTGATGAGCGGCGTCAGCACCGGATTGCCGCTGGAATCGCGGCCGATGATGCTTCCCGTAGAGGCAATACGGTCACGGATCTTGATGTAATAGCCGTCGAGGGTGACGACCAGCCTCGGCACGGGGCGCAGAACGATACCGGCCGAGAAGTTGGTCGACTTTTCAGGCTTCAGCTTGCCGAAGCCCGCCGCATTGCCTGCCGCTGAACCCGGCTGGAGTTGGAGCGTGGCGCCAGTCGGCGCCACGTTGGTGGAGGAATAGAAGGATTCCGCCATGGTCGGCGCGCGGAAACCGGTGCTGGCCGTGCCACGAATGGCGAAGGCCGGACTGAAATCATAGCGGCCGCTTATCTTGCCGATCGTCGTGCTGCCAAAGTCGCTATAATGTTCAAAGCGGCCCGCAATATCGAGCGTCCACTTTTCGAGCGGCTTCAGGATGACGTTGGCATAGAGCGACTGCGAGTTGCGTCGATTATGTCCGGCGTCACTGTCGAGATAACCGGGGAAGGACTGCCCGCCCTCCTTATATTGCGAGCCGGCATCGCCCGCGAAAATATCGTAGGTTTCCTTTCGATATTCGCCGCCGAAAGCAAATGTGACGGGGCTGCTCAGGCCCACTTCGACCTCCTTGCGGATATCAAGCGTGGACACGAACTGCGTGAACTGGAAGCCGCCGTCATAGAAATCGCGTGGAGTATAACCGCGGTCGATAAAGAGCGAACGGTTGGCCGAATTGGTAGTATAGACTAGGGCCTTGTCATCGGCATATGTAAAGGCGAGATCCCAGTTCCACCCTTCGATGTCACCGCGCAACCCATTGGTGAAAGAATATTCGTTCTGCCGGACCTCGATATTCGGCACCATGCCATTGGCGACAGTGGGTGCGAAACAGGTGGTCGGGTCGGCGGTCACCGCGCAAATGCGGTTCGGCGGACGATAGCCCTGAAGCGCGGAACTGTCGCGATAGGAATAGTCGCCGAAGGAGTAGAATTCGACACCGCCAAAATCATAGCCGAAATTATAGAAGCCGATCGTGAGTTGCGATTCCGGCTGACCGCCATTGATACCCGCCGTGCCATTGCGGGCATTGAGCGCATTGTAGATCGGCTGGAAAGCGGCGGAGACGTTCGTAACCGTCGAACCATCGACATTGCGCACGGTGGTCTGACCGTCACCCAGCGTCGTGACATCGTTACGACGATGGAACATGGTCAAATTCAGGAAGCCGCTCTGGCCGATCGGCAGGCCGAAATTGGTGCTGACGCTATATTGCGTGCCTTCGCCGTCATAATATTGACCGGCGGTGGCCTGGGCCGAACCGCCGCTGTCCTGGTTCTTGAGGATGATGTTGATGACGCCGGCAATGGCGTCCGACCCATATTGGGCGGCGGCGCCTTCCTGCAGGATTTCGATGCGCTGCACGGCGTCCGGCGGGATGAGGTCGATGCTGGGCGCGGCGGAACCGCCAAAGGCGCCGTTGATGACCTGAAGGATCGCGTTGCCGTGGCGGCGCTTGCCATTGACCATGACCAGGGTGTGGTTCGGGCTGAGGCCGCGCAGACGGGCGGACAGCGAGAAGCTGGCCATGTCCGTGCCCTGGCTCTGCGCCTGGAAGGACGGCACCATCTGCGTCAGCGCCTGGTTGAGGTTCGGCTGGCCGACTTTCGAAAGCGCATCGGCGCTGAGCAACTGGACCGGCGCGGCGCTGTCCGCGGCGACCATGCCGGTGGCGCGCGTGCCGGTGACGATGATCTCGCCCTCTCCGGCCGGATCTCCGGCAGAGGACTGGGCATGGGCCATCGAAAGCGATGTGGAAGCGAGAAGGATCGAAGTACAAATCTTGGAAATACGCGACATTATATTTCCCCCCAAAAGGTTTCCCTGCCCTCTCCTTTTGATATCCGGAACGATATTATTATGAGCGTCCGGGGATATCCGTTGGAAATCCGTTCCGTTATCCAGTCCAACCGCATCGGACTCGTCGGAAGGTGTCGGGGGTCAATGAGCCGCATTCGCTCGCTGTTGCCCATACGCGCTTTGACGTATGATCTTTCGCCGGGGCCGCTCTAGGCTGCCCGCATCGAAAAAGGGGGGCGCATGACGGACGCATTCGGTTCGACGGTCGATCGCAGGCATATGCTGCGGGGAGGGCTGGCGGGGCTTGCCGCTCTTGCGGCGATGCGGCCCGCCCTTGCCCTGGCGCAGGGCAGGCTGTTCGCGCCGCCGCCCGCGCTGGTGCCGATCCTGGCGCGGCCCGATCGCATGTTCCGCGTCTCCGTCTGCCTGCGCCCGTTCCGCGTGGCCGGGCCGCGCATGGAACTGGAGGAGATCGGGGCGAAGAAGGTCGTCCACCATTATGGCCATGGCGGCAGCGGCTGGTCGCTGAGCTGGGGTTCCGCGCAGGAGATCATGCCACTGGTCCTCGCCACGGGCGCGAAGGAGGTGGCGGTGATCGGCGCGGGCGCCATCGGCATGACGACCGCCATCACCGCGCAGCGCATGGGCCTGAAGGCCACCGTCTACGCCAGGGAGCGCTTCCCCAATGTCCGCTCCGCCCGCGCGACGGGCACATGGTCGCCCGCCAGCCGCGTCGCCATGCAGGGTTCGACGGACGCCGCCTTCGAAACCAAGTGGGAGCGCATGACGCGGGCCACCTATGCCATGCACCAGAGCTATATGGGGTTAGGCGGCAATCCCGTGGAATGGCTGGACCGCTACGCCCTGTCCGACACGGCGCCGTCCAAGCAGCCCCACACGCCGGTCCCGCTGCCCGGCGGCGGCACCGACTATTTCGTGGACTATGAGGAGAAGACCAAGGACCTCCAGCCGCAGCAGGAATTGCTGGCGCCGGGCACCCATCCCTTTCCCGCGCCCTTCGTCCGCAAGACCAGCTCGATCATGTTCAACATCGCCGACCTGATGCGGCATCTGGAGATGGAGTTCCAGGTGGCGGGCGGCCGCTTCGTGCCGATGGAGCTGGCGAGCGCGGCGGATTTCGCGAAGATCAGGGAGAAGACCATCATCAACTGCACCGGCTATGGCGCCCGCGCGCTGATGAAGGACGAGAGCGTGATCCCGGTGCGCGGCCAGCTCGCCTGGCTGCTGCCGCAGGAGGGCGTCCATTACGGCGTTTCCTACCGCAAGGTGTCGGCCCTCGCCCGCCGCGACGGCATCGTCATCCAGCATACCGGGCCGGACGAGTCGCAGGGGTTCAACAGCACCGACGAAACGCCCGATTATGCCGTGGCGCAGGAGGCGATCGGCGTCATCGCAAGCTGCTTCGTCCCGGCCCCCGTGCCCGCACCGGCGGCCTGATCGCCCGCCGCCGGCATCCGATCCCACGCCCCGTCCGCCAAGGAGCCTGTCCCATGCCCATATCCTCTTCCCTCCTCGCCCGGGCCGCGGCCGCCGCCGCGACGGCCGCGCTGCTGCTGCCCGCCGCCGCGTCCGCGCAGGTCACACGCATCAACCGCAACCCCAACGCCATCATCCTGGAAGGCGCGAAGGTCGCGGCGGGAACGGAGATGGTCTTCCTCTCCGGCCAGCTTGCCAGCCCCCTCGACCCCAAGACGCCGATGTCGCCCAACATGACGGTCGAGCAATTCGGCGATACCAGGACGCAGACGGTCAGCACGCTGAACAAGATCAAGGATGTGCTGGCGACCCAGGGCTATAAGATGGCGGACGTCATCAAGCTGACCCTGTTCGTCGCCGCCGATCCCCGGACCGGCAAGATGGACTTCGCGGGCGCCAATGCGGGATACAGGGAATTTTTCGGCACGGCCGAGAATCCCAATCTCGCCGCCCGCTCCACCTTCCAGGTCGCCGCTCTCGTCGGCCCGCAATATCTGATCGAGATCGAGGCGATCGCCGCCAAGAAGAAATAGGCCCTAGCGAGACGGACGACCGGCGGCATTCCTTCCCCTTGACCGCCGGTCGTCCTGCCACCGCTTCCACCCGCCGCCATTCGCAATTTCTTGGGGCTTTGGCGCATAGAAGGCGGTGATGGTCCCGAATCATGCCGCCGCCCCCTCTCCTTCCCCAACCCCTCCGCCTGCCCCCGCGCCCGCCATCGTCGCGCGCGGGCTGGTAAAGGATTTCGACGGATTCCGCGCCGTCGACCGGATCGACCTCACCGTCCCCGCAGGGAGCATATTCGGCATTCTGGGTCCCAATGGCGCGGGCAAGACCACGACGCTGCGCATGCTGCTGGGCATCATCGCGCCCGATGCGGGGCATTGCGCGCTGCTCGGCAATGACAGGCCGCTCGCCGTCGCGCGGGAGGTGGGCTATCTGCCGGAGGAACGCGGCCTCTATCCCACCATGACCGCCGTGGAGGCCATCGCCTTCATGGGCGCGCTGCGCGGCCTGGCGCTGGCGGAGGGCCGCCGCCGCGCCCGCGCGCTGATGGAGAGGCACGGCCTCGGCCATGCGCTGAACCGGCAGATCAGGCAGCTTTCCAAGGGAATGGCGCAGACGGTGCAGTTGCTCGGCACCATCGTCCACCGGCCGCGGCTCATCATCCTCGACGAGCCTTTCTCCGGCCTCGACGCGCTCAACCAGCAGAAGCTGGAGGCGCTGATCCGGGCGCAGGCGGAGGCGGGCACGACGATCATCTTCTCCACCCATGTCATCGCCCATGCCGAACGGCTGTGCGAGCAGGTGGCGATCATCGCGGGCGGACGCATGCCCTTTGCCGGTTCCGTGGACGCGGCGCGGCGGCGGCTGCGGCCGCGGGTGCGGCTGGAAACGCGGGCGGCGGACGGGCCGTGGCGCGCCGCCCTGCCGCCGGGGACGATGCCGCCGGGAACCATGCCGACCGGGCGCCACTGGCATTTCGAACTGCCGGAAGAGGGAGTCGAGCCGCTGCTCCAGGCCCTGATCGCGGGGGATGCGGGCATCGTCTCCCTCTCCATCGAGCGGCCGGGCCTGCACGACGCCTTCATCGCCATTGCGGGCGAGGCGGCGGCCGCCGACCTGCTGCGCGAGCGGGACGAGGAAGCGGGCCATGGCGCGGAGGGGCGGCCATGAACGAGGTGCTGCGCGCCGCCTTCGTCATCGCCCGCCGCGACTTCACCGCGCTGGTGCGGTCCAAGGCGTTCATCGCCTTCCTCGTCGGTCCCATCCTGATGCTCGCCATCGCGCTGGCGGCGGGCGCCGTCGGCGCGCACATGGTGGGCAAGCCGTCCGTCCCGGTGATCGGCATCGCCATGGCGGGGGAGGATGGCGCGCGCCTGCTCGCCGCCGGGCAGAGGCTCGACCGGATCGTCGGGGGGCTGCCGGTCCTGGAGAGGGTCGATCCCGCAAAAGATCACAGGCTTCCCGACCCCATCGCCCTGCTCGGCACCCGCCCGTCCTACATGGGGGTCCTGTCCGGAACGCTGGGCCAGCCGCGCCTCGACCTGCGGGCGGGGGAGGATGCGGCCATCTGGCCGGACCGGATGAAGCTGGCGATAGACGAGGCGCGGCGGGACGGCGGGTTCGGCAAGGTGGCGCTGGACGTGCGCATGCCGCCCGCCGGCAAGGACGGGCGGAGCGGAGCGGCCGCGCCCGTCGACCGCAGCGGCACCGCGCAGTTCGGGCAGATGGCGCTGTTCCTGTCGACCATGTTGCTGGCGGGCATGGTCCTCTCCAATCTTGTCGAGGAAAAAACCAACAAGATCATAGAGATACTGGCATCGAGCATTCCCCTTGAATCCATCTTCCTCGGCAAGCTGTTCGCGATGCTGGCCATGGCCCTGATCGCCATCGGCCTGTGGGTGGGGCTGGGCGCGGGGCTGGCGCTGCTGGCGGGATCGGCGCTGCCCGCCCTGCCCGCTCCCGCCGTTGGCTGGCCGGTCTTCCTGCTGCTGGGCGCGCTTTATTTCTCCACCGCCTATCTGCTGCTCGGTTCCGCTTATCTGAGCATCGGCGCCATGGCCGCGACGGTGCGCGACGTGCAAACCCTGTCCATGCCGGTCAGCATGGCGCAGCTCGTCATCTTCCTGCTGGCGGGCTATGCCATGGCGCGGCCGGGATCGGCGGTGGAGATCGCCGCCTGCCTCTTTCCCTTCACCTCCCCCTTCGCGCTGATCGCGCGCGCGGCGCAGGTGCCGGAACTGTGGCCGCATGGGCTGCTGCTCGCCTGGCAGGCGCTGTGGACCTGGGCGATCATCCGCATCGGCACGGAGCTGTTCCGGCGCAACGTGATGAAGTCGCGGCGAGGCGGATGGCGGAGGCGTTCGCGCAAGGCAGGCGCGGCGTAATGGATTGCCTCGCTACGTTCGCAATGACGAGGCGAGTTGATCCAATGTCATCCGCCTCTGGAGAGACGCGCTCCTTTTGGCACCATTGATAAGGTTCGGGGCGCGCCGCTACTGGCAGATCAGGCGGATCGCGATGGCCGCCGCCGCCGAGCGCGTCTCTATCCCCATCTTCTCGAAAATCCGTTCCAGATGCTTGTTCACGGTGCGGGGCGAGATGCTCAATATGTCGCTGATGACCCGGTTGGGCTTGCCGTAGCTGACCCAGAGCAGCACCTCCGCCTCGCGCTGGGTGAGGTCGAGGGTGAGGCGCAGCTTGGCGGCATCCGCCTCCGGATTCACCTCGTTGAGGCGGATCAGCACCTCATTCTCGCGATATTGCGCGATCAGCACCAGTTCGAGCGTGGTCTGCGGCTGTTCCAGCTTGACGGAGGCGCCGGGCAGTTCGCGCATGGAGAGGAGCCGGTCGACGGTCGGCCGCATGACGGAGGGCAGCGCCGCATCCTCTCGGCTCCAGCCCGGCGCGATATTCTGGATCGCCTGCTCGGCCAGCGGCGTGCACCAGAGGAAACGCCCCTCCACATCGGTCGCCATCATGAGGCGGCCCGTGGCGTCCAGCCCCGCCAGGCTGGCCTGCACGACACGGCCATTGGTGATGTGGACGCGCACGCGCGCCAGCAGCTCGTCCACGCTGATGGGCTTGCGCACATAGTCGGCACCGCCGACCTCGAACGCCTCCACCACATGCTCGCTCTCGGTCAGGCCGGTCATGAAGATGACGGGGATATGGGCGAGCGAGGCCGTGTTCTTGATCCGCACCGTCGTCTCGAACCCGTCGAGGCCCGGCATGACCGCATCCATGAGGATGAGGTCGGGCACGACATGGGACAGCAGTTCCAGCGCGGCGTTGCCGGAGGTGGCGATGAGCACGGTGATGCCGGAATTTTCCAGCGCGTTGGTGAGGAAGCGCAGGGAATCCGGCGCATCGTCGATCACCAGCACCGTGTCCTGGCGCGTGGGCGGGGCGGCTATTTTCATCGATACTCGTCCAATGTGGCCCGGAGCGCCGGGAGGTCGAATCTATCCAAGCATGCATAGAGGCGGGCGATCATGTCCCGTGCTTCCGGGGCGGCCTCCGCCAGCGCCTTTATCTCGCCCTCTATGCCGCGCACATGGCCGATGCGCAGAAGCGCGCGCAGCTTCTCGGCATGGGGCAGGGCGGCATCGGGCAGGCCCGCCTCCCCCCCGGCGGCGGCCGGAGCCTCCTCCGCCTCGTCCTCGCGAATCCAGCGCAGGGACAGGAGGGCCCCTATGGCATCGACAAAGGCGCCCAGCTCGACCGGCTTGGTCAGGAACTGGTCATGGACCGGCTCCCCGTCCTCCGGCCCGTGCCGCTCATGCGCGTTGGCGGAGAGCATGGCGATGCGCAGGTCCGCCCCGTGGCGGTCGCGCAGGCGCCGCGCCGTCTCCCAGCCGGACAGGCCCGGCATGGAGATGTCGAGCACGACGAGATCGAAACGGCCCGCCTCCGACAGGGCCAGCCCCGCCTCGCCATTGGGCGCGACCGCGACGTCGAAGCCGAGGGATTCGAGCAGGCCGCGCATCAGGCGCAACTGGTGGACGTCATCGTCCACCACCAGGATGGAACGCCGCTTGCCGTCATAGCCGGTGATCGGCGCGCCGACATCCGTCTCCAGCGCAGCGCCCGCCACCTGCCCCATCATCAGGCGCACGCGGAAAGTGGCGCCGCTGCCCGGCTGGCTGTCCAGCTCCAGCTCGCCGCCCTGTATGTGGACCAGCGCATTGGTGATGGCGAGGCCGAGACCGATGCCCGGCTGCCGCTTCGACTGGCCGGAGGCGCCCCGCTCGAACGGGAGGAAGATGCGCTCCCGGTCCTCCGGCGCGATGCCGGGGCCGCTATCCTCCACTTCGAACTGCGCGACCTGGCCGGACCAGAGCACGCGGAAGGTGACGGAGCCGGAGGGCGTGAACTTGATAGCGTTGGACAGAAGGTTGATGAGCACCTGCCGCAGGCGCTTCTCGTCCATGCGGACAAATTCCGGCAGCCGGTCCGGCCGTTCATAGTCGAAACGCAGCCCCTTGGCGCTGGCGCTGTGGCGGAACATGCTCGCCACCTGGTCGAGAAAGGGAGCGAAGCGCACGACATCGTTGCTGATGCGCAATATGCCGTTCTCGATGAGGGAGATGTCGAGCAGGCCCTCGACCAGATTGGTGAGATGCTCCGCGCTGCGCCGGATGATGCGCGCCGCCTCCGCCGGGTCGACCTCGCCGCCACGCTCCAGGAGCTGGGCATAGCCGTAAATGGCGTTGAGCGGCGAGCGTATCTCGTGGCTGACGCTGGCGAGATAGCGGCTCTTGGCCGCGCTCGCCGCCTCGGCCGCCTGCTTTTCCTGGAGGAGGCGGGCCAGGGTGCCGCCGTCCGCCCCGTCCCGGTCCGCCCAGTCCTGCTCCGCCATGGCCGCCGGACGCGCCAGCGCCGGACCGATGATGCGGCCGGTCAGCGCGGCGAGCAGCATGATGACGAGCAGCACGCCCGCCGCCTCTATATGCGCCTCCGCGCTGCGGTCGCTGACATAGCCGGACATGTGGACGAGCACGAGGGCGACGGCGAGCAGCAGGGCGAGGAGGCCGATGGTCCCGCTGGCCACGACCGGCGCGCGGGCGCGAATCGTCTCGCGCCGGAAATCGAAGGGAAATTGGGACAGCCCCGCGCGGGTGCCGTCGGAAGCGAGGCGGAGGATGAACGGCGGCGCTTTCCAGCGGCTATAGCCCGAGGAAGGACGCCAGCGCATGATCAGCGCCGCCCCCGCAACCGGGCGAACGGGCAGGACATCGCACTATCCCTGGAAGCCGGGCGCATCACGCCCGCTTCACCCACGACACCGTTCAGCATTATCTTTTGGACCCCTTGCCGTTCATCCGCTCAACGGACAAACGGCCTTGGCGTCATTGTGCATAGCAGCGTTTCAGGATGCAACCCCTTTGCGACGGAATTGCATCATACTCATGACATGTCCCCGTTCGGGGCGGCGGCCGGTCTCAGATGAGCGGATCGCGCTTCAGCCGTTCCAGCAGGCGCGCGCCGACGCTGTAGCGAATCGCCTGCCCCTCCCGGATCTTGACCCAGGTCTTCACCCCGATGCCGAAACGGTCCTGGATGACCTCCGGCTTCTGGCAGGGGATGGACGCGGCCATGCGCTCCACGATCTGCGGGTCGACTTTCATGAGATTCGGCGTGGCCACGATGCGCTCCCTTTATTGGACTCGGGCCAAGTTTATGCGGCGGTGCAGCAGAGGATATACGTCGAATGTCGCATGGCCCCGCCCGGCCCGCCGCGGCGATGAGCGCGTCTTTCACCTGTCAGCCGGGGGCTTGACGCACCCGGCCCGGCAGCGCACGGCATCCGTATGCAGCGATTCCGCGCCGGACGCGGACGCCGGGCGGGAGAGAAATGTCCGATGAGCTATGCAAGGGAGTTCCGCGTCAACTGGCGGGCGCTGGCGGGGGCCACGCTGGGCCTGGGGTCCGGCCTGTCCATCAACGGCTATGTCCACTCCATATTGGGACCGTATCTGCTCGAGGAGTTCGGCTGGACCAAGGCGGAATTCGCGCTGATCGGCAGCATCTACATATTGGGCATGATCTCCATCCCGCTGTCCGGCCGCCTGGCGGACGTGGCGGGGGCGCGGGCCGCCATATTGGCGGGCGTGGCGCTCTATCCCGTCAGCTGGATCGCGCTGAGCATGATGGGGCCGGACATCCGCCTCTATTATGCGATCAACATCTTCCAGCTCCTGCTCTGCTCGACCACGACCACCACCGTCTATTCGCGGGTGGTGGCGGAGCGGTTCACCGCCGCGCGCGGCATCGGCCTCGGCATCATGGCCTGCGGCCCCGCCATCGCGGGCGCGGTGGGAAGCCCGATACTGGCGGACTATGTGGCGGCCCATGGCTGGCGCGCGGGCGCGGGCGCCTTTGCGGCCTTCACGCTGGTCGCGGGGATCGCGGCGCTGCTCCTCATCCCCGCCCTGGCCCGGCCGGGCCAGGGCGCGGCGCCCGCGCGCAAGGCGGGGGCCGATTACCGGGAGATCGTGCGCAACCCGGTCTTCTGGCTGGTCTTCGCCAGCGTGTTCCTCTGCTGCCTGCCCTATGCGCTGGCGCAGTCGCAGCTCAACGTCATGCTGCTGGAGAAGAAACTGACGCCGACGGCGGCGGGCTTCGTCATCTCCACCTTTGCCATGGGCGTGATGGCGGGGCGGTTCGGCCTGGGCGCCGCGCTGGACCGCTTTCCCACGCATATCGTCGCTTTTGTCGGCATGGCGCTGTCCGGGGTCGGCCTGTTCATCCTCGCCTCCCCCGTCACCCATGTGGCGCCGCTGCTGGTCGGCGTGGCGCTGTTCGGCATCAGCTTCGGCGCCGAGTCCGACATCATGGGCTATGCCGTGGCGCGCTATTTCGGGATGGAGAATTACAGCAGCGTGCTGGGCCTGCTGATGGCGGCGGCGGGCGCGGCGATGACCACCGGATCGATCCTGCTGAGCGCGATACTGGCCCGCACGGACAGCTACAGCCCGTTCATGGTCGTTGCGGGCCTATCCGTCCTGCTCGGGGCCAGCCTGCTCCTGCGCCTGCGCACCATCGGCCCGTCCGCGCCGGAAAGTCCGCAACAAGCCGCGCCTGTCCCGGCGGAATGAGCCAGCCGTCGCCACGCGCGCGTTGACAGCATCGCATGCCCGCCGATAGCCGGACGATGTGCGTCGCCCGATCCTCCCCATCGCCTGCCTGGCCCTGATCGCGCCCCTGCCCGCGCTGGCCGGGGAGGAAGGGGACGCGGGAGGAGAGGCGCCGCCGGTGATCGTGGTGCTGGGCGGAACGCTGGACCTGCCGCCGGGCACGCCCGCCTATGGCCAGAGCCTCATCGGCCGGGACAGGCTGGAGAGCGATGCGGCGGGCCGGGTGGAGGATATACTGCGCGACGTGGCGGGCTTTTCCCAGTTCCGCCGGTCGGACAGCCGATCCGCCAATCCATCCTCCCAGGGGGCCAATCTGCGCGCGCTGGGCGGCAATGCGGCGAGCCGCACGCTGGTCCTGCTGGACGGCGTGCCCATGGCCGACCCCTTTTTCGGCTATATTCCCTATGGCGCCATCGCGCCGGAGCGGCTGTCCGCCATCCGGGTCACGCGCGGCGGCGGCGCGGGCGCCTTCGGTTCGGGCGCGGTCGCGGGCACCATCGAGATGGCGAGCGCCACGCGGGCCGACCTCGCCACCCTCTCCGCCACCGCCCTGTATGGCAGCCGCGATGCGCAGGAAATCTCCGCCACCTTCTCCCCGGATGTCGGCGCGGGCTTCATCTCGCTCTCCGGCCGCCATGAGCGGGGCGACGGCTTCCAGACCACGCCGCCCGGCCAGCGTGTCGCGGCCAGCGTGCCCGCCCGCTATGCGGGGTGGAGCGTCGGCCTGCGCGCCGTCGCCCCGGTGAGCGAAAGCGCGGAGATACAGGCGCGGCTCCTCCTCTATCGCGACGACCGGACATTGCGCTTCCGGGGCGCGGACAGCCATGCGGAAGGGCAGGATGCGAGCATCCGCCTGATCGCGCGCGGCGCCTGGAAACTGGATGCGCTCGCCTATGTGCAGGCGCGCGATTTCTCCAATATCGTCATCTCCAGCACCAGTTTCCGCAAGTCCCTCGACCAGCGCGACACCCCCGCCCTCGGCCTGGGCGGCAAGATCGAACTGCGCCCGCCCATGGGCGGCGACCATCTGCTGCGCTTCGGCATCGACGCGCGCCGGGCGAGCGGCGAGATGCTGGAAGA
Source organism: Sphingobium sp. (assembly GCA_047602685.1). GTDB lineage: Bacteria > Pseudomonadota > Alphaproteobacteria > Sphingomonadales > Sphingomonadaceae > Sphingobium. The sequence goes on along the minus strand of JASGGS010000015.1, from coordinate 4,652 downwards.
TGCCTATAATGCCGGTCTCGCCGCCAATCCGGTCACGGAACGGCGCCGGGCGACGGGGCGGCAACTGACCCTGGGCGCCTTTATCGAGGATGATTGGACGCTGGGCGACATCATCCTGACCGGCGGCGCGCGGGTCGATCACTGGACGATCGGCCATGCCGTCTATGAGGCGCGCGATCCCGCGGGCCTGTTGCGGACGGCGACCGACTATCCCGGCCGAGACGGCTGGGAAGCGGGCGGACGGGCGGGCCTCCTCTGGAAGGCAAGCCCGGCCCTCTCCCTGCGCGCCGCCGCCTATACCGGCTTCCGCCTGCCCACGCTCAACGAGCTTTATCGCAGCTTCAGCGTCTTTCCCGGGCCGGTCGTGACCAATGCCAATCCCGGCCTCCGCCCCGAACGGCTGCGCGGGGTGGAGGCGGGCGCGGACATCATGCCCCTGCCGGGCGTGACGCTGGGCATCACCCTCTTCGACAACCGGCTGGACGATGCCATCGCCAACGTCACCCTTGCCAGAAGCGGCGCAGGCGTGACCCGCGAACGGCGCAATGTGGATGCGATAGAGGCGCGGGGGATCGAACTGACCGGCTCGGCGCGCCTCGGCGCCTTCCTGCTCGACGCCTCCTACAGCTATAGCCATGCCAAGGTCCGCGACGGCGCGCCCCTGTCGCCGGGACTGGACCCGTCGCAGCGTATCGACGGCCGCGACCCCGCGCAGAATCCGCGCCATGCGGCCTCGGCGACGCTCGGCTGGGCGGGGAAGGACGGCGCGCGCCTGTCCGCGACGATCCGCTATGCGGGGCGGCAATATGAGGATGACCTCAACGCCAATGTCCTGCGCGACGCACTGACCGTGGACGGCTTCGCGCGCCTGCCGCTGGGCGGCGGCGCGGCGATCATCGGGCGGGTGGAGAATCTGTTCGACGAGATCGTCGTGACGCGCAATGCGGACGGGTCGATGGATTATGGCACGCCCCGGACATTGTGGATCGGGGTCGCTTTCGGGCTGCCCCGCTAGGCCGGATCATTCCCATGGAACAGCCGCCTTTCGAGCAACCCTCGCCGCGTCCCATGCGTTGCCGCCTTCATGGCAAGCCTGCTTTCCTCCCTCCCCTCCGACCTTCATTTCACAGACGACAGCGCGCCGGGCATCAGCCGCCGGAAAAAGGGCCGCTATTTCGCCTTCTTCACCGACGAGGGCGCGCGCATCACCGACCGGGCGGAGATCGACAGGCTGCGCGCCATCGGCCTGCCCCCCGCCTATCGCGACTGCTGGTACTCGCCCGATCCCAGGGGCCATTTGCAGGCGACCGGCTATGACGCGCGCGGGCGCAAGCAATATCGCTACCATCCCGCTTTCCGGGAGGCGCAGGAGGCGGGCAAATATGCGGGCTGCGCGACCTTCGGCGCCCTGCTGCCCAGGCTGCGCAAGCGGGTCGCGGCGGATCTGCGCAAGCGGTCGGTGGGCCGGGACCGGGCGGTGGCCGCCATCGTCCGGCTGCTCGACATCGGCATGGTCCGCATCGGCAACGACCGCTATGCTGCGGAGAACAGGAGCTATGGCGCCACCACCCTGCGCATGCGCCATGCCGCCATAGAGGGCGGCGGCACGCTGCGCCTCTGCTATCGCGGCAAGTCGGGCAAGATGCATGAGCGCCGGGTCAGGGATGCGGGCCTGCTGCGCTTCGTGCGGGCGATGCAGGACCTGCCGGGCCAGCGGCTGTTCCAATATGTCGATGATGACGGTGCGCGGCACGAGGTCGGTTCGGGCGACGTCAACGCCTATCTGCGCGCGGTCATGGGGCCGGGGATCAGCGCCAAGCATTTCCGCACCTGGGGCGGCAGCGTCACCGCCTTTTCCTGCCTCTATCATGGCGAGGGCGGGACGGGCCTCAAGTCCATGCTGGCCTGCGTGGCGGAGGCGCTGGGCAACACGCCCGCGATCAGCCGCAAAAGCTATGTCCATCCCGCCCTCATCGACCTCGCCAAGTCGGGCGAGGCGGAGGCGTGGCGCAAGGCGACGCGCCTGCCCCGCGCCACCCAATGGCTGAGCCGGGAGGAGCGCGGGCTGATCGCCTTTCTGCAAGGGCTGGCCTGAGGCGCTTCTCCATCCCCGTAGACGGCACCGGCGCGCGGCGGCTGCGCGCGCGCCAGGATACACTGTCTGGCAGGGCGGGCCGGTGCCGCTTCCCCGTCAGCGAAACAGGCGCTAAGCTGCCGCGAAACAGCCGGGAGAGTGTGCGATGTTCGTGAAGTTCACCAGTCCTGACCGGGTGCCCGTGGCGATCAATGCCGCGCAGGTCTCCTTCATCTCCTGCATATCGGAGGGCACGCGCATCCGTTTCGGCGAGGGGCGCAGCGTCACCGTGGTCGAACCGCTGGACGAGGTGATCGACAGGCTGAACAGGACGCGGGCGCTGCCGGAGGGTTAGAGCCGGTCACATTCAGCCCATACGGGCTTGCAAATGGCGTTTCCGCGTGCTTCCGGTGCTCAGGCAGGCTAGCCTTTCACGATCGGATGCGTCAGGCGCAGATCGTCCAGCACGCGCTCTATGGCCGCATTCTGGGCCGCGCTGCCGGAGGGCGAGACGGACCAGTTGCAATGCGCATGGGTGGCGGGGTCATGGACCCGCACCGGGCCGATGGCCAGGCGCCAGTCCCGCTTCGTCCCGCCGGAGCGGCGCATCAGCGCGGCGATGAGCAGGTCGAGAATCTGGCTTGCGGTCATGCCGCGACCCTCGCCGCGAATGCGGGACAAGGCAAGGGGGGACGGCGGACGAGAGGGGGAGGCAGGGGGCGCTCAGGCCGCCTGCCATGCCACCGCCAGATCGGCCTCGCGAAAGGCGAAGCGGACCAGGTGACGTTCCACCACGTCCTGAAGCTGGGGCAGGTCGGCCCCGTCGGGCGCGGTGAGGGAGAGGACAAGCCGCCCCTCCTCCGCATCCATGTGGCAATTGCCGATGGTGAACGCGATGTCGCCGGTTTCCGGGGTGAAGGTCACCGGCAGCTTGTGCGCGAAATGCTTGGCAAGCTGCTGGAGATAGCGGCTGGCCTTGTCGGTCTCGACAATGCCGATGCTGCGGGCGGCGCCGGTGCCGCTGGTCGTTTCGGTGGCTTCGGTCACTTGCTTGTCTCCACGATACGGGCGGCCTCGTCTATGGCGGCCGCCATGGCCTGCGCCGCGGCCTCGTCCACCGGGCCTTCCCGGAAGCGCAGGCGCATGGCGAGCTTCAGATTCTCCATGGCGCGGATGACGGGCGCGGGAAGGCCCGGCCTGCCGCCTTCGCCGCCCGAACGGGCGAGCAGGGCGTCGGCCTGGTCCCGATTGGCGGCGAGGAAGGTGCGCCCCTCCGCCGTCACGGCATAGCGCTTGCGCGATCCCTCGGCCGCCTCGACCGTGGCATAGCCCATGTCGTCGAGCCAGGAGAGCGTGGGGTAGATGACGCCGGGGCTGGGCGTGTAGCTGCCCCCGAAGCGCTCCTCGATCGCCTTGATGAGTTCATAGCCATGCGCCGGATTTTCAGCGAGCAGGGCAAGGACGAGGAGGCGCAGTTCGCCATAGTCGAACAGGCGGCCGCCGCGCCGTCCGCCCCTGCCGCCGCCGCGATGATGATGGCCATGGCCGGGATGGCCGCGCCCGAAACCGCCGCCGGGGCCGAAGCCGTCGGGGAAGCCGCCCCGGCGGGGGCGGTCGGAAAAGGCGGGGTGGGTGAAATGGCGGCCCTTGCCGCCGAACTGTCCGTGGTTCTTCATAAACGCCGATATACATCTCGATATATCGCGATTCAAGATATATCGAAAAATATTCCGGAATATTTTTGAAGTAGGAGAAATGACGGGAATCCGCCATTTCCAATCCATGATGGAACGAAAAACGCGCGCCTCCCTTGGGGAAGCGCGCGCCTTGGGGAAATTGCCCGGCCCGCTTCAGAAGGGAATGATGCGCCCCTTCTCGGAGAATTTCATATAGCCCGCATTGACGCCCAGCCGCCAGCCGACCCCCAGGCGTATCGGGATGAGCACCACGTCGCCCTTGCGCAAATAGGTGGCGGTGAAGCCGCCGATCACATAGGCGGCGCCCTCCGCGCCGGGGAAGCGGCCGAAAAGCTTCTGCGTGTCGAAAAGGTTGTAGACCAGCACGAACACCTTGGACGCATTGCCGCCCACGTCGAAGCCGACGGACGGGCCGGTCCAGTAGACCTTGCGCTCACCCTCTATCTTGTGGGTCAGCGTGCCGGAACCGTAGCGCAGGCCGACGACGATGGCGCCCGACGCCTCGCGCCCGGCGATATAGCCGATGGGTTCGCCCTGATCCTTCAGGATCTTCTCGATCATGCTGGCCAGACCCTCGGCTCCCTTGCCGAACACGCCCTCGGCCCCGGCGATCACGTCATCCTTCTGATAGCCTGCGCTGGGCGGGGGCGGCGGCGCATTGGGGTCCGTAGGCGAGGAATAGGTGGTGCCATAGTCCCCGCCGGACGGAGCGGAGGTGGAGGGAGCGGGCGTGGCGGGCGGCGGCGAGACGTCGCCGCCGGGTGGGACCGGCGCGAGATCGGCATCGATCTGCGTATTGGGATCGACCGTGCGCACCTGCGCCATGGCGGTGCCGGACTGCGCCGCCATGAGGCCGAGCGCCATCCAGCAGGCAAATGTCC
>JASGGS010000140.1:0-10943 GCA_047602685.1 Sphingobium sp. | reverse complement strand
GATGGCCGCAACGTTTCGCGAACCGCTTCAATGCCGGGTTCGACTGGCTGTCGGATCGTTATGGCCGCGCGACGGCAAAGCTGGTGCGGATTCTGGCCCTGGTCGGCATCGTCTATCTGGCGTTGATCGCGCTGGCTGGCTGGCGGTTCTGGCAGACACCCACCGGTTTCATCCCGCAGCAGGACCAGGGCTATCTGATTGGCGTGGTCCAACTGCCGCCCGGTTCCTCGCTCCAGCGCACCGACGGCGTGATGCAGGAAGCGATCAACCGCGCGATGAAGGTGCCGGGAATAGAGAATGCGGTGGGCTTTGCCGGCCTCGACGGCGCCAGCTTTTCTGCAGCCCCCAATGCGGGCGTGATCTTCTTCGCGCTCAAGCCCCATAAGGCCCGCAAGGAGACGGCGACCGACATACAGGGCGCGCTGTACGGCAGTTTCGCCAGCATCACGGGCGGCGACCTCCTCGTCATCGCGCCGCCGCCGGTCAACGGCATAGGCACGGGCGGCGGCTTCAAGATGATGATCGAGGACCGGGAAGGCAGAGGCTATGCCGAGCTTGCCCGCGTCTCCACGCAGATGATGATGGAGGCCAACCAGTTGCCAGCGGTCGCGGGCGCCTTCTCCCTGTTCAACATCGGCACGCCGCGCCTGTCGGCGGATGTCGATCGCGAGCGGGCGGAACGCATGGGCGTGCCGGTGCAGAATATCTTCTCGACGCTCAACGCCTATCTCGGCTCGTCCTACGTCAACGACTTCAATTTCTTGGGCCGCACCTATCGCGTGACGGCGCAGGCGGATGCTCCCTATCGCGACGACCCGTCGGACATACAGCTTCTCAAGACCCGCTCCGCCACGGGAGAGATGGTGCCGATGAGCTCGGTCATGGCGTTGAAGAACGACAGCGGCCCCTATCGCGTGGTCCGTTACAACCTGCATCCGGCGGCGGAATTGCAGGGCGATACCAAGCCGGGTTTCTCGACCAGCCAGACGCTGCGCGCCATGGAGGAACTGGCGGCGCGCGTCCTGCCCGCCGGTTTCGACTATGAGTGGACGGAACTCGCCTATGAGCAGAAGCAGGCGGGCAATACGGGTATCATCGCCTTCGCCCTGGCGGTCGTGTTCGTCTTCCTGCTGCTGGCCGCATTATATGAGAGCCTCGTCCTGCCGCTGGCGGTCATATTGATCGTGCCCATGTGCCTTCTCGCCGCGATCCTCGGCGTCAACGCCATGGGGATGGACAATAATATCCTGACGCAGATCGGGCTGGTGGTGCTCATCGGCCTCGCTGCCAAGAACGCGATCCTCATCGTGGAGTTCGCCCGGCAGGGCGAAGAGGAAGGGCTGGGCATCCGCGATGCCGCCGTCCGTGCGGCGCATCAGCGCCTGCGCCCGATCCTCATGACGTCCATCGCCTTCATCCTCGGCGTGCTGCCGCTCGTCATCAGCACCGGCGCTGCTTCGGAAATGCGGCAGGCGCTGGGCGTGGCGGTGTTCTTCGGCATGATCGGCGTGACCTTTTTCGGCCTGATCTTCACCCCTGCCTTCTATGTCATCAGCCGCAATCTGGGCGATTTCGTCGCCCGGCGCCTGCATGTCGGAGCGTTCCGGCGGCATCGCGGCGAGGAAGGCGAGCGGCCGGTGGAGGCAGGTGAATGAGAAAGCTGGCGCTCACTCTCTCGTTGCTGCTGGCGGGTTGCGCGGTCGGTCCGGATTACAGGCGGCCGGAAACGCCGGGCAGCAGAAAGCCCGGCGATGCGGGCGCGCAGGCATTTGTCGATCCCGGCGTGACGCAGGTTTCCATGGGACCCGCGGAAGGCCAGTGGTGGCGGCTGTTCCGCGATCCGGTGCTCGACCGGCTGGTCCTTGATGCGCTGGCCCATAATACGGATGTGCGACAGGCTTCCGCCAATCTGCGTCGCGCGCGGGGCCTTCTGCTGGAAGCCCGTTCGGGCAGGCTGCCTACGACCGATCTTACGGCCCAATATACGCGCCGGCGTATCGGCGCGCAGCAATTGGGCGCGCAGGGCGTACAGCAGACTAACGGGGTGGACGGGTTCGAGTTCGACTTCTTCACCGTCGGCATGGACGCGGCCTATGAGGTCGATCTATTCGGCCGGGTGAGCCGCTCCATCGAGGCGGCGAAAGGCGATGCCCAGGCGGCGCAGGCGGCTCTGGACGGCGCCCGGGTGGCGGTGGCGGCGGAGACGGCCCGCACCTATGCGCAGGCATGCGGCTATGCGGCGCAGGCGGATGTCGCACGGGAGACGGCGCGGCTCCAGGACCAGACGCGCGAGCTGACGCGCAAGCTCTTGGACGCCGGACGCGGAACCCGGCGCGATTTCGATCAGGCCGTCGTATTGGCGGAGACGGCCCGGGCGCAGGTGCCTTTGCTGGAGGCGGAACGGCGGGCATCGCTCTATGCCCTCGCCACGCTCACCGGACGAGAGCCGTCGGATATCGACGCGGATGCGGGGCAATGCCGGACTGCGCCGGGGGTCACGACATTGATCCCGGTCGGCGATGGCGCCGCGCTCCTCGCCCGCCGCGCGGACGTGCGGGAAGCTGAACGGAAACTGGCGGCGGATACGGCCCGCATCGGCATCGCGACCGCCGCGCTGTTCCCGTCCATCAAGCTGCTCGGCTCCGCGTCGCTTGGCGCGCAGAGCGTCAGCGATCTTGGCAAATCCTCGGCCTTCAACTTCTCGGTCGGGCCGTTGATCAGCTGGAGCTTCCCCAACATCGCTGTCGCCCGTTCGCAGATAAAGCAGGCGCGCGCCGGTGCGGACGCCTCGCTCGCGGCCTTTGACGGGGCGGTGCTGACGGCGTTGAAGGAAGTCGAGCAGGCCCTTGCGCGCTATGCCGGGACGATCGAGGCGAACGCCGGCCAGCGCCGGGCGACGGAAGCGGCGGAAAGCGCGGCCAATATTGCGGGCCTGCGCTTCACGGAAGGGCGCGACAGTTTCCTCCAGCGCCTGGACGCGGAACGGGACCGTGCCTCGGCCCGCGCGGCCCTGGCGGAATCGAACACCAGTCTTGCCGAGGCGCAGGTTGCCTTGTTCAAGGCATTGGGCGGCGGCTGGGAAGGGGCGCCGGAACCGCAGCGGCGGTAGGCAGTGCAGTTGGGTCACTGATCGTCTGCCAAGATTCCCTGGCTTCGCGACCCCCTTCGACAAAGCAGGCGGGATAGATTCGAATCGCTTGCCCAAATCCCCTTCGGATCATGATGGCGGGAGGGGTGGCGGAGGGCGAATTGGGTCGATCAAATGCCCGAAATTGGGTCGATTGGGACCTGAACGGAAAAAAATTTGCTCCGGAAATGCGGGGGAATTGGATGCCGCCGGGAAATGATATTCTTTCTCAGTTCGTCGCATCCAATGGCGAATTGGATTGCAAACAACTCGCAATAGCGTATCAAGAAGGTCTCTTGGGAGAGACTCGAACATGGTCGTTTGCATTTGCAATGTCATCCGTGAGAAAGAGATTCGGGAAGCCGTGCGAAGGGGTATTTCCGACGTAGTTGATGTATATGCGCATCTCGGTTGCGAACCCAATTGCTGCCAATGTCTTTCATTCGCAGAACAGATAATCGATGAGGAATGCCGCGTCGCGGCTTGATTTCCGCCAGTTTTCCTTTTCCTCCATTGGCGAAATCAGCCTCTGCTGCTACATCGGCCTCCTGACATTGGAGGTTCGATATGAAGGGCGACGCCCGGGTTGTTCAGTTTCTCAACGAGGCGCTCAAGAATGAGTTGACCGCGATCAATCAGTATTTCCTGCATTACCGCATGCTGAAACACTGGGGCATCGAGAAGCTGGCCAAATATGAATATGGCGAATCCATCGACGAGATGAAGCATGCCGACCGCCTGGCCGACCGCATCTTCTTCCTCGACGGCCTGCCCAATTTCCAGGACCTTGGACGGCTGCGCATCGGCGAGAGCGTCGAGGAGATATTGAAGGCCGATCTGGCGCTGGAACTGGATGCCATCCCGCAGCTCAAGGAGGCCATCGCATATTGCGAGCAGGTCCGCGACTTCGTGACGCGCGATTTGTTCAACGATATCCTCGAAAGCGAGGAAGAGCATGTCGATACGATCGAACGCCAGTTCGACCTGATCGAGCGCATGGGTATCCAGAACTATATCCAGCTCCAGTCGGAGGCGGCCGAGGACTGAGAAGTCCCCTGTCCGATGGACAATGAACGGGCGCGCTGCGGACAGGCAGGGCGCCCGTCGTCATTTCCGGACGGAACGGACGGGCGGGATCGCCGGTTCTGCGGAGATCAATGCTGATCGAAAGGCTCCCATGCGTATCCTTGCCCTGACCGTGCTGCTGTCCACCCCGTTTCTCGGCATCGCCGCTTGCAGCGAAAAGACGGAGCGGCGGACACAGGATGCCGTGAATGCCGCCGCCCAGGATGTGGAGGCCGCGACGGATCGCGCCGGGGATGCCATGGACGACGCCGCGAACGATGTGGCGAGCGCCGCCGACCGGGCGGGCGATCATCTGGAGGCGGCGGCCGACCGCGCGGGCGCCGATATGCGCAAAGGCGCCGACCATGCCAGGAACGAGGCGGGTTCGGCCATGGAAGAAGCGGGCAGGGACATCCGGAATTAGGGCCAATCGGCATCCAGCCCATAGGGACGGCAAGTGGCGCTTCCGCCTGTTTCCGGTCTTTATCAGGTTTCGGTGTGATTCGCTTGAAGGGACACGCAAAACCGCCTTTCCGGCTGAATGCCGAGCGGCGGTCCGGGAGCATGATCGGAAACGCCCCGCATTTCAGCCGAAGGCGTGGATCAGGCTCTGTCTCAAGTCGAAACCTGTTCATGTTTCATAGCCTGATTCGGCCGGGAAAACGATCACGGCCCAGGCTGGCGGCGACCAGTTCGCGGGCAGTTCGCGGGAGGCGGAGCGGGGTGGTTCCCTGAATGCTTCGCTCCTTCGCCTCCGGACCGGCATTTCAGGGTGCGACCTGCCGGGCGCTGAGTCGGGCCGGGTGACGGACCTGCCCGGTCAAGAGACATGCCATGCTGCCCCGGGTTCCTGCTTTCGCAGGAACACGGAGCGCGGGCGATCAAAGTCAGGGAAAAGCCCCTTCGTCATATGCGGCATGGGTGATGGCGCATGAATGATGGCAAGGGCCATGCCCCCTCAGGACGGATCGACATTCAGATGACGACGAGCCGGAAATGGTGGTTTTCCGTGCCCCTTCAAGCGAGTCGCGTGCCTCGCTTGAACGGAGCGTACTAACGATACGTGAGCACCGGAAGCGCGGGAAATCGCCATTTGCAGGCCGTCAGGGCTGAATGTCGATCCGTCCTAGTCCTCCGGCCGCCAGATGGCGCCTGGAACGGCTTCGGGCTTGCGCGGGAAAATCCCCGCTTCCAACATCGCTCCGCCAAGGGAGGAGACGGCCGCCAGCACCGATCCGATATGATCCTCTTCCACCAGCATCGCCACCGTGTCGCGCAGGACGGCGGGACGGCGATCTTCCAGATTGCTGATGAGGGCGAGGAATATCGCCTCATGCTCGGAGACGCGGCGACATTCCAGGGGCGCGACGGAGATCGTCTCCAGCCCATGCACGTTCAGGATGGTCAGCATGCGATGAAAGGGCGGGAAAGCCGCCATCATGTTCCACTTGGCAAAGGCCGGGCCAATAGCGGCGGCGGCGCAGCGCCCCTCCGACAAGGCCCTCACCCAATTGCGCAGGGTCCACAGAAGGAAGCGCCCGCCATGGTCCAGCGACGTTACAGGGCGGTCGACAAATTCATACATGACGGTCTCCTGAACGGTGGACGGGCCTTGCCACCTTTCCCACTCCGGAAGAGATCAGCGGACGGCGGCGGGCGCGACCGCCGGCAGCGGCACCAGGATCGATTCGGCGGTGCCGCCATGAAGCGGCTGCGCCTTGAGGGCGGGGGCCACGCCCGCCAGCGCCATGGCCAGGGCCGCGCAGGCGGGGCGGGCCGTCAGGCTGATCGCGGCCTGTCCGCGCCGCCAGCGGCTGCAGGCTTCACGGCGTCTCGGAAACTCCACAATCTCTCCCATGGTGCATTTCCTTCTTGCGAGTGAGAGTGATTCTCAATAACAGGGTTCTCGCACCGGGGTGGCGAGTCGTCAACCCGGTTCCGCGGACCTTTCCAAGGTCTCTCCTCTCCCTGCCGGGGTCACTGGTCTCATCACCGTGACCCCGGGCTTCTTCACAGGAGCGGAGGCGGAAAGTTCGCCAACTTTGATACAATTTTCGCGGTTGCAAATGACAGTGACTAGCAATAGCCCGCTTCTGCCCGAATAGCCGCAAAAGGCCGGGGAATCGTGGGTGTCGGGGGAATCTTGGTCTTGTCGTGGAGCAATTGCAGCGTCCGTCATGGCGTGGTCTGCCTCAACAGGCGGATATGGACCCGCGCGGGGATGCGCTGACCATGGTAAAGCCTGACACGCCCGCATCGTCCCTTTCGCGCTCCGCTTTCTGGAAGGCGCAGCTCCGGACATGGCACTGGATCAGTTCCGCCATTTGCCTGGCGGGCCTGCTGCTGTTCGCCGTCACGGGCTTCACGCTCAACCATGCCGCCTCGATCGAGGCGCGGCCGGTAACCGTCACGCGCGAGGCGGAGCTGACGCCGGCGCTGTTGAAGCGCCTGGAAAAGGTCGAGGACGGCAAGCCGCTTCCCGCCGATCTTGCCGCCGCCGTGGAAAAGGAGACGCAGGTCGATGTCGCCGGGCGCGATGTCGAGAATCGCGACGGAGAAGTCTATATCGACCTGCCGGGGCCGGGCGTCGACAGCTATCTCAGCATCGACATGGCTGGCGGAACGGCGAGCTACGAACATACCAGCCGGGGCGTCCTGGCCGTGCTCAACGACCTGCACAAGGGCCGGGATGCCGGTCCCGTCTGGGGCGTTTTCATCGACCTGATCGCCATTGCCTGCATCCTCTTCGCGGTGACGGGCCTCGGACTCCTCTGGGTCCATGCCCGTGGCCGCACGCTTACCTGGCCGTTGACGACGCTGGGCGTCGTGCTGCCGGTCATCCTCTTCATCCTCTTCGTCCATAGTTAGGAGTTGCCCCGATGCCGCGCCTCAAGAATAAGCGCCTGAAGATCGCCGTTGCCGCATTGCTGATGGGTGCGTCCGTGCCCGCCCTGGCGGCGCCGAAGGAGTTCGTGATCGAGATCGAGGTGCCGCGCATCTCCGTCGCTGAATATCATCGTCCCTATGTGGCGGGCTGGGTCGAGGATGCGAGCGGCAAGACCGTCAGCCACCTGCTCGTCTGGTACGACCTCAAGAAGCGGGAGAATGGCGGCAAGAAGTGGCTGCCCGACATGAAGACCTGGTGGCGCAAGGGCGGCCGTACCCTGACCGTCCCTGCCGATGGCGTCAGCGGCGCCACCCGCGCGCCCGGCCGCGCGACCGTCTCCACGCCCGCGGATGCTTCGCCGCTGTCCAGGCTGCCCGCCGGTCAGTATAATTTCGTGGTGGAGGCGGCGCGCGAGGGCGGCGGCCGCGAAGTCGTGAAGGCGCCCTTCGCCTGGAAGCCGGGCGGCACCATCGCCGCCGCCGCCAAGGGCACGGGGGAACTGGGCGCGGTCAAGCTCTCGTCGCGCTGACAGGCGGCGAGCCTGAACAGGCGCATGACCATGGCGTCCGCTCCTTTCCCGCACGAACAGGCCCTGCACGAGCAGGCCCCGCACGAACAGGAACGCCGGGTTTTCCTGCCGCCGGTCATGCCGGAGGATCTGGAAATCCCGGACGGGGTCTGGCTGCGCTTGTCCGGCGAGATTTTCGCGACGGGCTGGCGGGTCGATGTCGTGCGCGAGGGGGAAGGGGACGGGACGCTCTGGCTGGCCGCGTTGCGGAACCGCATCGCGGCCGTGCTGGACCGGATCGACGCGCAGATGTCCCCCTGGCGGGAGGCATCCGATCTGATGCGCTTCAACCGGGGCGCCGACGGGGAGGTGTTCGTCCTGCCGGAACCGATGCGCTCGGTCGTGGAACAGGCGATCGCGGTGGCCGAGCTGAGCGGCGGGGCGTTCGATCCGACATTGCATGAGGCCGTGTCCCTCTGGGGTTTCAGCGCGCGCGCGGTGGAGGAGGGCTTGCCCGATCCGGCGCGCATCGCCCGCCTGGACGCGGCGCGGCGCGACTGGCGGGCGTTGGCCTTCGACGGGGAGCGGATCGTCGCGCAGGGCGGCCTGACGCTCGACCTGTGCGGCATTGCCAAGGGGCATGCCGTCGATGCGGTGATGGAGGCGATCCGCGCCACGCCCGGCGCCGCGGCGGCGCTGGTGGAGATTGGCGGGGAGCTGAAGGGATGGGGCATCCGCCCCGACGGCATGCCCTGGTGGGTGGAACTGGAACGGCCGGAGGGCGCCGCGGGCGCGCCGGTCGTCGCGGCGCTCTGCGACTGGGCGGTGGCGAGTTCGGGAGACTATCTGCGCCGCTTCGCGCATGCGGGCGCGGAATATTGCCATGCCATCGATCCGCGCACCTTGTCCCCGGTCCGTACCGGCGTGGCGAGCGCGACGGTCTTCGACCGCGAATGCGGCCGGGCGGACGCGCTGGCGACGGCGCTGATGGTGCTGGGCCGCGAAGAGGCGCTGGCCCTCGCCGATGCGGAGGGCATAGCCGCGCTCATCACGGTGCGCGAGGCCGGCGGCATCGCGGAATATCTCAGCGCGGCGATGCGGGACTGGCTGGACGATGACGGCTGATCCCCTGCGGTGGGCGCTGGCGGGCGTTCTCGTCCTCCTCTGGCTGGCGCTGAGCGCCTGGTGGCTTCGGCCGGTGAGGCGCGTGGGCGTGTCGGCCGATGCGACCCTGATCCTCTATGCGTCCCAGACCGGGCAGGCGCTGGAACTGGCGCAGATGACGCTGCGGCGGCTGCTCGAGGGCGGTCAGAACGCCGTCGCCATGCCGCTGGGCCAGGCCGAGCCGGAGCAGATGGCCGCGTGCGGGCAGTTGCTGGTCATCGCCTCCACCACCGGCATCGGGGAGGCGCCGGACGATGCGCGGGCTTTCGTCGCGCGCCGCGAGGACGGGGCGCCGGACCTGTCCGCCACGCGCTATACCGTGCTGGCACTGGGTGACCGGAAATATGAGGATTATTGCGCCTTTGGCCGTCAGGTCGACCAATGGCTGGCGCGGGCCGGGGCCAGGCCGCTGCACGACCGGATAGAGGTGAACGATCTGGACCGGGAGAGCCTTGGCCGATGGGACAGGCTGCTGGATGCGCTCGGCGCCGTGGAGGCGGGACCGCCCGCCGAGACGCTGCATCGCCCCTGGCGCATCGTCAGCCGCGAGCATCTCAATCCCGCGCCCGCCGGGACGGCGGGCGTGCCCGGCCTGTTCCGGATCGTGCTGGAGCCAGAGGACGGCGCGCTTCCCGGCTGGCTGGCGGGCGACCTGTTCGAGATCGTCACGCCGACGGGTCATCGCCGCGACTACAGCATCGCCAGCCTGCCCGGCGAGGGGCATGTGACGCTGCTGGTGCGGGAGGTCCATGACGAGCAGGGGCGGCGAGGCGAGGGGTCCGGCCTGCTGGTCGAGGCGACGCCCCTGTCGGGCAGCGTCTCGGCACGGCTGCGCGACCATGTGCCGTTCCATGCCCCCTCGGGAGAAGGGCCGCTGCTGCTGATCGCGGCGGGTTCGGGCTTTGCGGGCATCCGGCCCCATGCGATCGAGGCGATGGAGGCGGGGCGGCCGGTTTGGATCATCCTCGGCGAGCGCCGGCCGGACATCGATGTGCGCATCACGGCGGAGGCGAGGGGATGGGAGGCCGAAGGGCGTCTCGCGCGGCTCGACCTCGCCTATTCCCGGCTCGGCGAGGGGCAGGGGCGCTATGTCCAGCATGTCGTCGCCGAACGGGCGGTCGACATCGCGGACTATCTGGGATCACAGGGCGCCATCATGCTGTGCGGCGGTCTAGCCATGGGCAAGGAGGTGGAGGCCGCCGTCGAGACGGCGCTGGGCGCGTCATGGGCGACCAATGCCCGCAATGACGGGCGCTATCATGCGGATTTGTACTGAAAGGCCGTACAAGGGGGCATCGTCCCGCCGGACGGCAGCAAAGGGAGACAAGATATGATGACGTCCAGATTGACGCTCGGCCTGGCCGGGCTGATGGCGGCGGCTCTGCCGCTGGGATCGGCCTCCGCGCACCGGCAGTGGATATTGCCGTCGCAGACGGTGGTCGAGGATGAGGGTGCCTATGTGACCTTCGACGCGGCGGTGTCCGAGAATCTGTTCGATTTCGACTCCTTCCCGATCAAGATCGAGGGGCTGGTCATCACCGGTCCAGACGGGCAGGCGGTCCAGCCGGAGAATGTCTCGGCCGGGAAGCGCCGCAGCACCTTCGATGCGAAATTGCCCAAGGCGGGCACCTATCGCATCGCGCAGGTCACGGCATCGGCCATGGGCAGCTACACGGTGAATGGCGAGCAGAAGCGCTTTCGCGGCACCGAGGCGGAACTGGCGACCGCCATTCCCAAGGACGCGACCGACGTGCGCATCACGCGCAGCGAGGGACGGCTGGAGACGTTCGTGACCGTGGGCGACGCGACCGCGATCACGCCGGTCGGCAAGGGGCTGGAGATCGTGCCGCTGACCAGTCCGGCGGACAATGTGGTGGGCACGCCCGCGCGTTTCCGTGCGCTGATTGACGGCAAGCCCGCCGAAGGCATCGACATCACCATCGTTCCCGGCGGCGGCCGCTTCCGCGCCAATCTGGGCGATACGTCCGTCAAGACCGATGCCAAGGGCGAGGTGACGGTGAACTGGACGCAGGCCGGTTATGTCTGGCTCGGCGCGAGCTGGCCGCCGCGTCCGGCAGGCGCGCCGGGCGGTGAAGGCCCCGGCGGTCCGGGTGGTCCCGGCGGTCCTGGCGGTGGTGAGGGCCGTCCGGCGGGCGGCGAGGGTGGCCGCCCGCGCCCGGACCGCCACCCTC
>JASGGS010000139.1:0-11260 GCA_047602685.1 Sphingobium sp. | reverse complement strand
GTGCTGACTACGGAAGGGCCGGTGATGGTGCTGTCGGGCGCGGGGACCGGCAAGACGGCGGCCCTGACCGCGCGCCTCGCCCATCTCGTCTCGACACGCCGCGCATGGCCGTCGGAGATTCTCGCCGTCACCTTCACCAACAAGGCCGCGCGGGAAATGCGCGAGCGTGTCGGCCGCATGATCGGCCCGGCGGTGGAGGGCATGCCCTGGCTCGGCACCTTCCATTCCATCGGCGCGAAGATGCTCCGCCGCCATGCGGAGCTTGTCGGCCTGCAAGGCAATTTCACCATTATCGACACGGACGACCAGCTTCGCCTGCTGAAGCAGATGATCGTCGCGGCGGATATTGACGAGAAGCGCTGGAGCGCCCGTTCCCTCGCCGCGCAGATCGACAAGTGGAAGAACCGGGGCTGGACGCCGAAGGATATCGACGCGGGCGAAGCGGAGGCCTTCGCCAATGGGCGCGGCGCGGAGATGTACGCCGCCTACCAGGCGCGCCTCCAGGCCCTCAACGCCTGCGATTTCGGCGACCTGCTGCTCCACATGCTGACCTTGTTCCGCACCGATCATGAGGTGCTGCGCCAGTATCAGGAGCGGTTCCGCTACATCATGGTGGACGAGTATCAG
Organism: Sphingobium sp.; assembly: GCA_047602685.1. Taxonomy (GTDB): domain Bacteria; phylum Pseudomonadota; class Alphaproteobacteria; order Sphingomonadales; family Sphingomonadaceae; genus Sphingobium. The sequence continues at coordinate 10,633 of JASGGS010000139.1, read as the reverse complement.
GATACCAATTCGAGCCAGTATCTCTGGCTGCGCCTGCTCGCGCAGGAACGCCGCAATATCTGCTGCGTGGGCGACGACGACCAGTCCATCTATAGCTGGCGCGGGGCGGAAGTGGCCAACATCCTGCGCTTCGAGCGGGATTTCCCCGGCGCTAGGGTGATCCGGCTCGAACAGAATTACCGCTCGACCCCGCATATTCTCGGGGCGGCGTCCGGCGTGATCGCGGAAAATGGCGGCCGGCTCGGCAAGACGCTCTGGACCGAATGCGATGCCGGCGAGAAGGTCCGCGTGCTGGGCGTGTGGGACGGGCCGGAGGAAGCCCGCACCGTGACCGAGGAGATAGAAGCGGAGCAGCGGCGCGGCACGCCCCTCAACGACATCGCCATATTGGTGCGCGCGCAGTTCCAGACGCGCGAGTTCGAGGATCGCTTCATCCAGATCGGCATGCCTTATCGCATCGTCGGCGGCTTCCGCTTCTACGAGCGCGCCGAAATCCGCGATGCGCTCGCCTATCTGCGTCTCATCAACCAGCCCGCCGACGACCTCGCCTTCGAACGGGTGGTGAACGTTCCGAAACGGGGCCTGGGGGACAAGGCGGTGGAGAAGATCCATCGCCTCGCCCGGACCGAGGGCATTCCCCTCACCCTCGCCGCCGCGCGCATCCTCGACACGGACGAGATGACGCCGCAGGCGCGCAAGTCGCTGGGACGCTTCATCGGCGACATTGCCCGCTGGCGCGACCTGTCCGGGACGATGAACCATGCCGAACTGGCGCGGCAGGTGCTCGATGAGAGCGGCTATACCGCCATGTTGCAGGCGGAGCGGACGACGGAGGCCAGCGGCCGCCTCGAAAACCTCACCGAACTGGCGCGCGCGATGGAGGAATATGAGACGCTCGGCGCCTTTCTGGAGCATGTCAGCCTCGTCATGGACAATGACGCGCAGGCGAGCGACGACAAGGTTACCGTCATGACCATCCACGCTGCCAAGGGGCTGGAGTTCGATACCGTGTTCCTCGTGGGCTGGGAGGAAGGCGTCTTCCCGTCCCAGCGCGCCCTGGACGAGGGCGGGCTTGCCAGCCTGGAGGAGGAACGGCGCCTCGCCTATGTCGCGATCACGCGCGCACGGCGGCGCTGCGCCATCCTCCATGCCGCCAACCGGCGCATCTATGGCCAGTGGACCAGTTCCATCCCGTCCCGCTTCGTGGGCGAACTGCCGCCGGACCATATCGAGAGCGAGAACAGCATGTCGGGCGGCGCCAGCCTGTGGCGCGCCAACTGGTCGGAACGGGAGGACCCGTTCGCCCATGTCGGACGCGGCGCGGGGCGCGGCCCCGGCTGGCAGCGCGCGGCCTCCAGCGGCCAGTTCAGCCGCGAGCCGCAACGCATCGTGGAAGCGCGGCAGAGCGCGGTCAGCCTCGGCAACAAGGGACGCAGCGACCTGTCTGTCGGGCAGCGCGTCTTCCACCAGAAATTCGGATATGGCAATATTGCGTCGATTGAAGGAAACAAGCTCGAAATCGACTTTGAACAATCCGGGCGCAAAAGGGTGCTGGACAGCTTCATCAGTCTTGCATGAGTCGGCGTCCGGCATTTGCCGAATGTGGCAAAATGTAAAACAGACGAATTATTGACAAACTACATCAACAACTTAGCGAATCCGCGCATTTTCGTGACCAGCATCACAAATTATTAAGTCGTTGCGCCTTAGAAATATGCCCGCGACCCGAGGGTGCTGTCTTGCAGTATCCTGACTGACCCGGCGGCCTCCGTGTCGCCGGGTCTCTTTTTTGATGGCAACGGACAGTGACGGATTTGTCCGTTGGTCGAATTGCGCTATGCGGCGCCTGCCATGACCGACATATCCCCCCTCGCCACGCCCTTCCCCGCCATGCCCGCCATCGCGGGCGCCGTGCCGCGCATCGCGCGGGCGGGCTATAAGAGCTGGGATCGCTGCGACCTGACCTTCGTCACGCTGGACGAGGGGACGACCGTGGCGGGCGTGACGACGCAAAGCCTCTGCCCTTCGCCGGAGGTGGAATGGTGCCGCGCCGCCCTGCCGCAGGGCCGTGCACGGGCGCTGATCGTCAATGCGGGCAATTCGAACGCGTTCACCGGCCACAGAGGCCGCGCCGCCGTCGAAGCCATGGCGAAGCAGGCCGCGAGGCATCTCGGCTGCCGCGAGGAGGAGGTCTTCCTCTCCTCCACCGGCGTCATCGGCGTCCCCCTGCCCGTCGACAAGGCGGAGGCGGGGCTTGCCGCAGCCTTCGCCGCCGATCCATGCGGGTGGGAGGATGCCGCCGCCACGATCATGACCACCGACACCTTTGCGAAGGGAGCGGCGGCGACGGCGGTCGTGGACGGACGGACCGTGACGCTGATCGGCATCGTCAAGGGATCGGGCATGATCGCCCCCGACATGGCGACCATGCTGGGCTATATCTTCACGGACGCGGCCGTCAGCCACGACTATCTCCAGCAATGCCTTTCGGTCGCGAATCAAGTGACCTTTTCCTGCATCACGGTCGACAGCGACACTTCCACCTCCGACACGGTGCTGGCCTTCGCCACCGGCAAGGCGGGCAACGCACCGCTGACCAGTGCCGATGACGATGGCGCCGATGCCTTCGCCGCCGCGCTGGAACAGGTTTGCCGCGAACTTTCCCATCTCGTCGTCCGCGACGGCGAAGGGGCGAGCAAGTTCATCGAGATCAACGTCACCGGCGCGACCAGCGACGAAAGCGCGCATCGCGTCGCCCTCTCCATCGCCAATTCCCCGCTGGTGAAGACCGCCATCGCAGGCGAGGACGCCAATTGGGGCCGCGTCGTCATGGCCGTGGGCAAGGCGGGGGAACCGGCCGAACGCGATCTCCTGTCCATCCGCTTCGGCGAAACCATCGTCGCCAGCGGCGGCCTCGCCGTGGCCGATTATGACGAGGCGCCCGTGGCCGCTCATCTGAAAGGGCGGGAAATCAGCGTCGGCGCCGACCTCGGCCTCGGAACGGGACGGGCGACGGTGTGGACCTGCGACCTCACCCATGGCTACATCTCGATCAACGCCGATTACCGGAGCTGAACCGACGATCTGAAATTTGGGGGCGGCCATGACCAGCGATACCCTGCACCTCCTGCTTTTCTATGCCTTCACCGACCTCATCGCCTGCCTGACGCCGGGGCCTGCCGTGCTGGCCGTGACCAGCCACGCGCTGGCCGGATCGCGGCGCGGCGGGCGCGATCGCGGGGATCAACACCGGCAATCTCGTCTGGTTCACGCTGGCGGGCGCCGGTCTGTCGGCGGTCGTCACCGCCCTGCCCCATCTCTTCGCGGCGCTGCGCTGGGTCGGCATCGGCTATCTCTGTGGATCGGCATCCAGGCATGGCGCCAGCCGGACGAGACGCTGGCCCTGCGCGCCGCCACGGATAAGGCGGGTTTCGGCCGCGGCCTCCTGTCGGCGGCCGCGGTGCAGCTTTCCAATCCCAAGGCGCTGCTGTTCTTCACCGTGATCCTGCCGCCCTTCATCAACCCGTCCGCGCCCATAGGGCCGCAGATCGCCGCGCTGGCCGTGATCGGCGTCATGATCGAGGCGAGCGTGCTGGCGCTCTACGCCCTGCTGGCCTGGCGCCTCGGCCGCTATGCCGCCAGCCGGACGACCAACCGCATCATCAATCGCACCAGCGGCGGCCTTCTCATCATGGCCGCGCTCGGCATCGCCGCGACGGGAAAGCTGAAATCATGACCATCCTCAACCCCGGCCAGATCGAAGGCGTCGAGCGCCTGCTGCGCGAAGTGGCGCGCGACGTGGTGATGCCGCGCTTCCGCAACCTCGCCGCGCATGAGGTGCAGGAGAAGGCGGCGGACGATCTCGTCACCATCGCCGACCAGGAAAGCGAAATCCGCCTGTCGGAGGGGCTTGCCGCCCTGCTGCCCGGAGCCGGTATCGTGGGCGAGGAAGCCTGCGCCGCCGATCCCCGCGTGCAGGACCGCATCGGCGACGGCGCCGTGTGGATCATCGATCCCATTGACGGCACCGGCAATTTCGCCGCCGGGAATTCGCCCTTCGGCCTGATGATCGCATTCGCCGTGGATGGCGAGGTCCAGGCGAGCTGGATGTTCGACCCGGTGATCGACCGCATGAGCCATGCCCGCCTTGGCGAGGGCGCCTATATCAATGGCGAGAGAATCGCGGCGCGCGGCAGCGGCGAGGCCCTGCCCATAGCGGGCCTGAGCATGACCTACATGCCCCCCGACAAGCGCGAACGGCTGGAGGAGCGATCGCGGGGCCACCTGGCCACCGTTCCCATTCCGCGTTGCGCGGCGGAGCAATATCCCCGCATCGTCCTCGGCCAGAACGACCTGACCGTGTTCGAGCGGACGCTGCCCTGGGATCATGCCCCGGGCGTCCTGTTCGTCAACGAAGCGGGCGGCATCGCGCGGCGCCTCGACGGCTCGCCTTATCGGGTCACCGACCGGCGCACCGGTCTCCTTGCCGCCGCCACGCCCGCATTGTGGGACCTGGGCGCCCGCATCCTGTTCTGAAAGGGACCGCCGTCATGCTGACCATCTGGGGCCGCCTCAACAGCCATAATGTGAAGAAAGTGGTCTGGCTCGCCTATGAACTGGGCCTCCCCCATGTCCGCCACGATGTCGGCGGGCAGTTCGGAATGGATGCGGCCCAATCCCAATGCACTGATCCCGGCGATAGAGGATGGCGATTTCTCCCTCTGGGAATCGAACGCGATCCTTCGCTACCTGGCGCAGCGTCATGGCGGTGAGCGCTGGTGGCCGTCCGACCCGGCGACGCGCGCGTCCGGCGACAAATGGATGGACTGGCAGTTCTCGCTTGCCGATGCGCAGCGGGACGCCTTCGTGAACCTCGTCCGCACGGCGCCGGAGGATCGCGACCCCGCCGCCATCGCCAGGAGCGCGGCGGTCTCCGCCAAGGCGCTGAGGCTTGTCGATGACTGCCTCTCGCGCCAGCCATGGCTTTCGGGTGACGAGATCGGCATCGGCGACATTCCGGTCGGCGTCTATGTCCACAGCTTCTACACGCTGGACATCGAGCGGCCCGAACTGCCGCATCTGCGCGAATGGTATGAGCGGCTGACCCGCCGGGAGGCCTATGCCAGGCCGGTCATGATCCCGCTGACCTGACCCCATGAGAAAACCCCTCCCCCGCAAGGGGAAGGGGTTTCAAGCTCCACCGAAAGGCAAGGGCGATCAGAGTTCGCCTTCGAGCCATCCCTTGAGCTGGCTCTTCGGCGCGGCGCCGACCTTGGTCGCGGCAGGCTCGCCATTCTTGAAGAGGATCATGGTCGGAATGCCGCGCACGCCGTAACGGGCGGGGGCATCGGGATGCTCGTCGATATTGATCTTGGCGATCGTGACCTTGCCGGCCAGTTCATCGCTGATCTCCTCGAGGGCCGGGCCGATCATCTTGCAGGGACCGCACCATTCAGCCCAGAAATCGACGAGGACCGGCTGGTCCGATGCGATCACGTCGTCGTGAAAGCTGCTGTCACTGATCGCTTTTGTTGCCATGGGGCAAGCTCCTTATCTTCATAGTGGTGCCAATCTAGGGGGCAGGCCCGTCCTTCTCAATCCTGAACCGTCACAAATTGTCCTACCGGTCATCCAAGCCCGGCTTCAGCGGAGCAAGGCGCGCGGGGTCGAGCAGGATGAGACGCGGCCCGGCCGTATAGAGCAATCCCGCCTCGATCCGGCGGCCGGGGAAGATGATCTGCAGCGCGGCGGCATAGGCCGCCATCTGGCGCGCATGTCCCTGCGGGACGTCGGCCGCGTCCGCCGGAACGCGCATGCCCGTCTTGAAATCGACCAGCAACACCCGGTCCTTCTCGACCAGCAGGCGGTCGATGGTTCCGGCCACGACGATGCCGTTCACGGTCGCGGCGACCGGCGCCTCCGCCAGAGCCGCATCGCCGAAGAGGGCGGCGAAGGCCGGGTCCTCGATCACGGCGAGCGCCTGGTCGATCATCGCGGCCCGTTCCACGGCATCGGCAAAGCCGCCCTGCCGCTCCAGCCAGCGATCCGCCACGGCACGCCGGCTGAGGGGAAGGACGGCGGGCAGGCGTTCGAACAGGGCATGCAGCGCCGTGCCCCGCGCTGCCGCCACGCGCTGCCCTCCGCTCGGCGGGGCATAGGGAAGCGCATCGTCCACCGGCGCGGAAGGCGCAAGCGGCCGGGGTGGCCGCGCTTCCGCCGGGGCAGGGGCGTGAAGCCAGGGCGGCAGGTCCGGCACCCTGTCCTCCACCTCCGCCGGGCGCGGCCTTGCGGCGGCCGGCTTATCCGCGCGGCCGCCCGTCCATATGCGGCACTCGCCCCAATGGAGGGACTCCTGCGGCTCCGCTCCCAACCGTTCCAGCGATCGCTCGATGCGGCTGTGCCAGCTCGATTCCGGCGCCGCGCCCTTGGCCCGGGGCGGCAGGGCGCCCCCTACGGCCAGCACCTCCTCCGCGCGGGTCATGGCGACATAGAGCAGGCGCCAATGCTCCTGCATCTCGCGCCCGATCCAGCCCTCGACCGCCTCCTCTATCGACCCGAAACGCTCCGCCTTGCGCGGCATGACGACGGGCAGGCTGGTCTCGTCCTCCTGCGGCCAGTCGACGGCCAGATCGCGCTGCTGCTGCTCCGGCTTGAAGGTCGCGTCGGCCAATATGACGATCGGGGCCTGCAAGCCCTTGGAGCCGTGGACGGTCATGACGCGCACGGCATCGCCGCCCTCGCCCAGATCGCGCTTTATCTCGCCCTCGCCCCGGTCGAACCAGTCGATGAAATGCTGGAGCGAAGGATTTTCGTCCTTCTCGAAGGCCATGGCGGCATTCAGCAGTTCGTCCACCGCATCGCCCGCCTCCGCGCCCATGCGCGCAAGCAGGGCATGACGGCCCCGCATCGGCCCGGTGAGGATCATCTCCAGAAAGCCATAGGGCGTCACGAAGTCGGCGGCCGCGAGCAAGGCGCGCAGCGGCGCCAGGGCGTCGTCCGGCTGCGTGGCGCGCAGATGCCCCCACAGGCCCAGCTTGCCCCGCCGGATGGCCGCATGCATCAGCCGGTCCTGATCCCAGCCGATCAGGGGCGAGACGAGGAGATTGGCAAGGTTCAGGTCGTCATGCGGCTGCACCGCGAAACGCACGGCCGCCAGCAGGTCCCGCACCGCCAGCGGCGCCTGGAGCCGGAGCCGGTCGATGCCCGCGACCGGCACCCCCTCCTCGAACAGGCGCGCAACGATGAGGCGGGCGAGATCGGAGCGGCTGCGGACCAGCACCATGACGTCACCGGGCGTCGCGGCCCGCCCCTGCGAGGCAAGAACCAGCCCGCCGCCCATCCATGCCTTGATCTGGCGCGCGATGGCGGTGGCATGGGCGCGGACATGATCGCCGAACCAGTCCTCCTCCCCCGCTATGTCGGAATCGGTCGGCGCATCGCCTTCCCCCTCCGCCGTCAGGCCGCCCGTCGGCTTCCAGACCAGCACCTGCCCCGGATAGGGGCGGGCGCTCAGATGGGCGGGCGCCCGTTCGACCAGGCCGACGGCTTCCGGCCCCAGATCCTCCAGCACCGCGTCCACCACCTCCAGCACCGGCGGCGTGGAACGGAAACTCTCCGACAGCGGCAGGACGCTGAAATGCTGGTCGGCGATCAGCGCGCGGGCAAGGAAGCCGTCCTTCGCCGTGCGGAAGGCATCGGGGCTGGTGCCCTGAAAACCGAAAATGGCCTGCTTGTCGTCGCCCACGACGAACAAGGTTCTGGGCTTGCCGTCGTCGTCCGGCTGGATGGCGAAATATTCCTCCACCAGCGCATCGACGATCCGCCACTGGTCGCGATTGGTGTCCTGCGCCTCGTCCACCAATATATGGTCGATGCCCTGGTCCAGCTTGTAGCGTATCCATTCCGCCATGTCCGCTTCGCGCAGCAGGCCGATGGTCCAGGCGATCAGGTCGTCGAAATCGACCGCCCCCTTGCGCCGCTTGGCCTCCGCATAGGCGCGGGCGAAGGCGCGGCCGGCATGAAGCCCGTCGGCGGCGATCCGCGCATAGCCGACCCGCGCGCGCAGGGCGTCCAGTTCCTCGCACGCCGCGGCGATGCGCAGGGCATATCCCTCATAGGACGGATCGGTGGCGGCGATCTTCCTGGGCACCGCCTTGGGCTTGCCGTCCCTGGTCATCACGACCGAACGGATCGTGGCGATGGAGGCGGCGCGCGCGGCAGGCCCGGCGGCCAGCCATGCCGCTATGGCGTCGGCATTGGCCAGCCCCGTGGCCGCGCCCCACTCCGCATTGGCGGCGGCGATGCGGCGCAGGGACTCGATATCGAACCGGTCGTCGCGGCAGGCCGCCTCGATGATCTCGTCCGGATCGCCCTCCAGCAGGCCCAGCAACCGCACTATATGCGACGGCAACTCGCCGGGCAGGCTGTCCAGCCCCTCCAGCGCGCCCGCGCATCGCATCAGATAACGCTCCGCATCGCCTTCGCCCAGCCGCAGGGACAGCGCCGCCAGCGCATCGAGCAAAGCCTTGTCGCCGGTTTCCTCCGCCCGGACGATCAGTTCGACCAGCGTCGATCGCGCCAGTTCCGCCTGGCCACGGTCGTCCAGCGGACGGAATCCCGGCACAAGGCCCGCTTCCAGCGGGAAGGCGCCCAGCAATGTCTGGCAGAAGCTGTGGATGGTCTGGATCTTGAGGCCGCCGCCCGTCGCCTCCAGCACGCGCGCGAAGAGCAGGCGCGCCTTTTCCCGCGCCTCCGGGCCGGAAGGTTCGCCCAGCGCCTCCAGATCCTCGAACAGATGCTCTTCCCGCATCTGCACCCAGGCGGCGAGGCGTTCATGGACGCGGTTGGCCATCTCCGCCGCCCCGGCCTTGGTAAAGGTCAGGCAGAGTATGCGTTCCGGAGGCACGCCGTTGAGGAGCAGGCGGAAGACCCGCGCGGTCAGTACATGCGTCTTGCCGGTGCCCGCCGACGCGCTCAGCCAGACATGCGCCTCCGGACGGGAGGCCGCCGCCTGCTCCGCGCGCAGCGGCTTCAGCGTCCCCGGCACCGCGCCGCTCATGCGCCGCTCCCCCGGCCGAACCATTCGTCCAGCCGCATCAGATGATCGTAATCGGTGAACACCGGCGCATCGGGATGCGGCCGCGCGGCGAAGGGCGCGCTGCCCGTCAGATATTCCCCGGCCACCTCCGCGAACTGCCGCGCCACCAGGCCCACGAAATCGCCCGTCGGAATGCGCCCGCGCGATCCCTTTTCATCGACGGGGCTGGCAATCTTGCCGAATCCGCCCTCGGCATTGCGGCCGAGCGACCAATATTCGAAACCGCTCGCCACGGTTCCCTTCTCCACCTTCTCGAACCCGCCCGCCTCGGCGAGAAGGCCGAGAAGGCCGAGTTGCAGGGAATAGCCCGCCTTGACCTGCGCGGCGCTCGGCGCCTTGCCGGTCTTGTAATCCACCACGATGACGGACCCGTCCGGCTTGCGGTCGATCCGGTCCGCCTTGCCGCGCAGCAGCACGCCCGCGACGGTCGATGTCCCCCACTCCTCCCCGAACATTATGGTGCGGCCGTGCGCCCGCTGTTCTGCGACCGTGGCGGCGATCCATTCGATGGCGAGCATCAGCCGGGGCTGCCAGAGGACGCGCATCACCGGATGCTGGGTCGCGCTCGCCAGCAGCGCCCTGGCACGGGCCGTGAGGGCGTCGGGGCGGGCCTCATCCTCCTTCAGCCAATGCTCCAGCACGTCATGGACCGCCGTTCCGCGCCACGCCGCGCTGGGATCGGCATCCACGGGATCGAGCGAGCCAAGCCCCAATATGCGGCGGGCATAGAAGCCATAGGGATCGGCCTTCAAACGGTCGACATCGGTGACGGCGATCTCCCGCGGCCGCGTGTCGGCGGGCGGGCGGGGCGCGGGCGTCTGGGCGGGAACGATGGCGTCCGGCCTGTCGATCATCCGGGCCAGGGCAAGGGCGCGCTTCTCCTCGACCCATTTAGGGCCGGTCAGCGCGCGCAGGCGCAGCCAGAAGCGCGATGCGACCGTGGGCGCGCTCGCATCGCGCAGGGCGCGGCTGATGATGACCTGCGGCGCGCCGAGGCCGTTGGCAAGGTCATGCCCCGCCAGCCCGATGCGCCGTTCCAGCCCCGGCAGGCCCAGCGCGGACCGGACGCGCGGCGCCAGCCATGGATCGGGCGACGGCAGGGCGGGCCAGACACCCTCGTTCAGTCCGGCCAGGATCATCAGGTCCGATTGCTGCAACCGCGCCTCGATCAGGCCGAGTATGGCGATGCGCGGATGGCCGCCCTGCGGCGGACGCACGGATTCGCCGTTCAGGAGTTGTCCGAGCAGGGCGGCGAACTCCGCGCCGTCGCAGCGAAGCGGGCCGTCGGGCGCGGCCGCTTCCATCGCGCCGATCAGGTCGGAGGCGGCGCGGCCCTGATAGCCTGCCCATGCCTGGTCGCCGCTCAACGTCCCCGCGGCCTCGCGCAGGCAGGCGACGAGCGGCCCCATGCCCCTTTCGGAACCGAACGCCTCTTCCAGCGGGGAGAGGATCGTCACCACTCCGTCCCACCAGTCCCGCACCTCCCGCGCACGGCCGCCGCGCCCCGCCGGCGGATCGGCGATCAGGGCGGTGATC
>JASGGS010000138.1:0-11265 GCA_047602685.1 Sphingobium sp. | reverse complement strand
CCCGGCGGTGGCGGTCGGGCCGACAGCGGCGGAGAGCGCGCCGCCCGCCCCGGTCGTGGAGGCGCCGGCCGCTCCCCGGACGGCCCCGGTCGACGACGCCCCTGTCCCGGCCGACGGGGAAAAGGCGGCGGAGGCGGCCCCCGTCGCGGAGGCCGCCCCGCCCGCCCCCGCCCCCGCGGAAGCGGCCCATGCCGAGCCGGCCCCCCAAGAGCAGCCGGTGCGCCCGCTCCGCAGGCCGCGCCGCAACCCGGCGCGCTACTGGACCGTCGGCGCGATCCTGTTCGCCGTCCTGGCCGCCTCGGCTGGCGGGGCGCTCTGGTATTTCGGCCCGCCGGGCTGGGCGGTCAGCCTGGGCCTGGCCGCCAATCAGGACCAGCCGCAGCTCCTCTTCTACCTCCCCAAGGAGCCGGAGCGGCGCAAGCTGCCCACGGGCGAGGAATATTTCGCCTTTTCGGGCCGCATCGTGAACAGCGCGGACGAGGAATTGCCGGTGCCGCCCATCGTGGTGGAGCTGCGCGACGCGCAGGGACGGCTGGTGTTCAGCTGGATCACCAAGGCGGACAAGGCCCGGCTCAAGCCCAATGAGGAGGCGCGCGTCTCCGAAAGCCGCCTCGACATCCCCAAAAACGCCCGCAACCTCTCGCTGAAGTTCGTGGACGCGGCAGGCGAATAGGCACGGGCGGTCCGGCCCGGCCGGTTTTCGCGAAATTGCGCCATGGACCCGCTTGCACAAGCGCCTCCCCTCGTCTAGGGCGCATCCTTCCTGGCATGCGGAGCGGTGGCCGAGTGGTCGAAGGCGCTCGCCTGGAAAGTGAGTATACGTCAAAAGCGTATCGAGGGTTCGAATCCCTCCCGCTCCGCCATAATCTTACAATTATTGGGTTTTTCAGGCGACTTTATGCCGCCCATGTTGCCGCCCCAATTGAGTGCCGGATTGATGCGAACGAATGGGGCTGACATGGGCTCTTTCGGTAACCGGCAGCGGCCGAAGCCTATAGAAGCCACATGACGGATCGCCCCGCCTTCAAGAAGGCAGTGCGGACCGGATGGAGTTTTTCGAGACGGCCGACGAGAAGAAGAGAAGAGAGAAAGGGTCGGCCTGGCAAGCGTTTGAGAAGCCGCTTGCTTCGCGCGGGAACGCCCGTGCATTGAAAGGACGTGGGACAGCCAGGAGTCCCAAGTCTATCGCTGACCCCAGTCGCCCCGCAAGGATGCAACGCCATCGCCGTCAAGACAGCACCCCCACCACTCGCCCTGAAGCGCATGACTGCTTCATGGTCGAGCTTGCCGAATACAGTGCTGCGGCGTGAGGATAGGATCTCATTGCGCCCTCTCCGGATCATCGGTTGAGCGGGGCTCTCATCGCCATAAAATCTGCGATCCTGGAACTCGCGCTCTGAAGGACCTTGCTGACTCCGCTTCCGTTGCGGGAGGGGAGGAGCACCGCGATATTTCGAGGTGCCCCTCCACATCCATCAAAAGCGGACTGTTGCCTCTACGCCATAGGTGCGCGGAAGCGCGCGGACGAGATATCCGGCGCCCGTGATCCCTTCATTGGGATAGCCCGCCGGAAAATACAGCTTATTCGAGAGGTTCTTGCCCCAGAAAGAAATCGTGTAGCGGTCCGCGACATAGCTGATGCGGCTGTTGAATATCCAATAGTCGCCTTCGCCTGCCGTGTAGGCGCCGGTCGCAAGGTTCCTGAGAACGCCGCGACTATAGTCCTTGAACGAGTCATAGTAGAAACGGCCCGTATAGGATGTATCGCCGTGAATCTGCAGCTTGCCGCTACTGGTCTCGAACGGGGTCCAGTCAAAGCCGAGATTGACGGACGTTTTGGGTGCGTAGGGGAAGGGGTTGCCCCCGACGCTGACGCTACCCGCGCCTGACTGCACGCACGATCCGTCCTGCGCGGGGAAAAGGCCGCCAAGGTTCAAGGCCGCGCACTGTGCCTGATCATAATCCTTGTACTTGGTATCGAGCAGGCCGAGCGAGGCGGTGAGCGTCAAGCGGTCCGTCGCGGCGAATTGGACGTCGATCTCGGCGCCCTTGAGCGTTCCGTCGAGCGTGATGATATTGGCGGTCACGCTCTGATCGACGACCTGGCTCTGCTGATTCTTGTAATCATAGTAGAAGAAACTGCCGTTGACCTGGAGGCGATTGCCGAGGAAGCGCGTCTTGAAGCCGACCTCGAAGGCATTCACCTCCTCGGGCTTGACGAAATAGACCTGGGGCGAACTGATATAGGCCAGGCCATTGAAGGTGCCGGCGCGATAGCCGCGGCTATAGCTGGCGTACAGCATCACCCCGTCCAGCGGCTTCCAGTCGAGAATGGCGCGGCCGGAGATGCGGCTGGTCTTCCCGCTCTTGCTGACGCCGCCGGGCGTAGGCCCGGCGGTGGCGGGTATGACGATCGCGCCCGAAGCGTCCCTGACCGGCGCCAGGAAATATGGCGCGCCATAGGCCGAAACGGCAAGCATGCGCGCATTGCCGGCATCGTCGTAATAGGTGGTCAGGCCATCCCGATAGTCAGTGGTGTCCGTGGTATAGCGAAGGCCCGCCGTGAGTTTCAGGGCCGGGGTGAATTCATAGCTGCCCTCGCCATAGACGGCCCAGCTCTCGCGAACCTGCTTGAAATGCTGCTGGCCGCGAATTCCGGTGGGGACCGAATCGGCAGGAAGGGCCGTCCCATTGAATCCGCCGGCCGGATTGAACCAGGTCGCGGGCAGGCCGACGGCGGCCCGCACATCACTCAGGAAATTGAAGATGTCGATATCGTTATCCGATGTTATCGAATCCCATCCATAATAGGCGCCGCCGATGATCTTGAACGGCCCACCGACAAAATCGAGGCGAAGATCCTGATTGAAGGCCTGGAAGGTAGACTTGTAGCCGTTCGAGCAGATCCGCAGCGGGCTGCTATCGCAATCGGTCTGCGACTGAAGATAGAGGCCGGAATCATAGCCGGTGATGGAGGTGAGGTTGAGGCGGTTGGCAAGCTCCGCCTTCACCGTAAGCACACCGCCTTCCGCCCGGCTGACAGCGCGGCCGACGGTATCCTGGGCGATCTCGCGGTCGGATAGCCCGGCGCGGCTGTAGGTGCTGGGAAGGAGGCCCGCTCCATTGCTGCCGAGAAGCTGAAAGACCGGCCCCAGGATGAAATTGGGGTTCTCGTAATCGAAGACGTCGGGGTTCGCCCTGGACGGACCGGCACCCAGCGAAGCGGCGACACCACCCGTGGTCCTTGCGGCATAGCCCTTGAGAGAGACATCCAGCCCATCGGTGGGCTTGAAGCGCACCGTCCCGCGAATGCCATAGCTTTCGTCGCCGTTGGGATCGCGGCCCGTGTTGAAGTTGAGGCCGGAAGCGCCGCCCGCCGCGCTGGTATTGAGTCCCGCGGGCAAGACATTCCGGATATAGGGATCGGACTTCACATAGGTGCCGGCGATGCGAATGCCGAGTTGGCCTTCGACGGGCGTCAGTTCGATGGCGCCCTCCACGCTCTTGCGGTCATAATTGCCGTAGCCCGCGGTCAGATAGCCGTTGAAGTCCTTGAGACCGGGCTTGCGGGTGATGAAGTTGATCGCGCCGCCCGTTGTGTTGCGGCCGTAGAGCGTGCCTTGCGGACCGCGCACGACCTCGACCTGCTCGAGATCGTAGAGTTGCTGCCCATGGCTCGCGCGGAATGTCTGGTACACTTCGTCGACATAGACGCCCACGGGCGAAGCCGCGCTCGCGCTAAGCTCGGTGCCGACACCGACGCCACGCAGCGAGAAATTGGGCTGTTGCGATCCGTAGGCCGAGGACACCTGAAGATTGGGCATGGAGTTGTTGAGATCCGACGTGTCGAAGACACCCTTCGCGGCAAGCTCGGAAGACGAGATCGCCGAAACGGCAACGGGTACGTTCTGAAGATTCTCGGACCGCTTCGTAGCGGTGACAACAATGTCCTCCAAGCCGCCCTGCGGCGCGGCGGCCTCGCCTTGCGCATCCTGGGCATGAGCGGTTGCGGAAAGACAGGCGGCGAGTGCGAACAGGCTTACGCCTCGAACCAATTCCATGGAAATTCTCCCCTTAATAGGGTCACGCTTTTGGCTGTATTGTTCGTGACCTATTGCGCCAGACTGCGGTCAAAAGGGGCGATTTACCCCTCTTGACCGCTGTCAAGGTCCACATTGCAAGAGAACTGATACTCTTCTTAGAGCCTGTTTCCGTATTTCGGATGGTGCCAGATGCACTTGTACGAGGCATCTGATCGCTGCGCTTCGCAAGCATCATGGTCTCGACTTTGAAACAGGCTCTAGATGTGAGCTTTCAGGAGGTTGTTCATCCCCTGCGCTCCGTCGAGACTGATGTCGCGAGACATCAGCCTGGGGAACACGCCCTTCGCGCGGACTTAACCTTGCCGAATTTTCTCGATTTCGGCGCGCCTCAGCAGGAAACGCTGGATCTTGCCGCTGGGCGTCTTGGGCAGTTCGCCGACGAATTCGACGAGCCGCGGATAGGCGTGCGCCGAGAGCCGCCGCTTGACATGACGCTTGAGTTCCTCGGCCAGCGCATCGGAACCGGAATATCCGCCGCGAAGCACTATGAAGGCTTTGACGATCTCCGTCCGTTCCGGGTCGGGTATGCCGATGACTGCGGTCTCCAGCACGCTCCCATGTTCGATCAGCGCGCTCTCCACGTCGAATGGGCCGATCCGATAGCCGGAAGAGGTGATCACGTCATCGGAGCGCCCGATGAAGCTCACGCTGCCGTCAGGCTCGAACTCGACCGTATCGCCGGTCCGGTAATAGCCGCCGGCGATCGCCGGCGTGTCCTGCCGCCAGTAGCCGGTGAACCACAGCAGCGGGGAACGCTCGATGTCGATCGCGAGGATTCCGGGCTTATTGGGACCCAGTTCGTTGCTTGCCTCATCGAGCACCGCGATCCGGTAGCCCGGCATCGGAAGCCCTGCCGACCCGGGCCGTACCGGATGCTCGAGCCCATGATGGTTGTTGACCACCATTCCCGTCTCTGTCTGGCCGTAATGGTCGTGGATGGGGACGCCGAGATGCGCGCCGAACCAGCGGATCACTTCCGGGTTCAGAGGCTCGCCCGCGCTGCTGACGGTCCGGAGCTTTCCCTTGAGGGGCGCCGCCGCCGCTTCACCCGCGGCAATGAGCAGGCGATAGGCCGTGGGAGCACCGGCGAGGTTCGTGATTCCGAGCTTTTCGATAACGCCATAGGCCGTCTCGGGCGAGAATGGTCCATCATAAAGCGTAGTACCGTGGCCGAGGAGCAGCGGCCCGGTGATTCCGTAATAGAGGCCATAGGCCCAGCCAGGATCGGCAATGTTCCAGAACCTGTCCCCGGGCCTCAGGTCGATCGCCCAGCGCATATAGGCGCCGATGGCGAGCAAGCCTTTCAGGGGAACGCCGACGCCCTTGGCGAGTCCCGTCGTGCCGGAGGTCGACATCATGAGGAACAGGTCCGATCCTTTACGAAGGATCGGCTCGAACATGGCCGGTTGCGCCGCGACGGCGGCACGATAGTCGATATCGCCTTCGGGCGCCGCGCGCTCTCCGGTTGCCACGGTCGCAACAGGCGGACAGTGGCCCACCTCATCCAGCTTGGGGCGGTTGACGGTATCCGTAACCACCAATTTTGCCTCGCCAAGCCGGAGGCGATGCTCGATGGCTTTCGGTCCGAATGCGGTGAACAGCGGCTGATAGACCGCTCCAGCGCGCCAGGTGCCGAGCACGGTCGCCACCAGTTCCGGCGTGCGCGGGAGAAGTCCGGCGACGACATCGCCCGGTCGAACGCCCACGGAGGTCAACAGATTGGCCACCTTGGCGGAGAGGTCGCGCAGTTGCGTGAAGCTGTAAGTCTCCTCGCGGCCATCCGCGGACAGCCAATGGAGCGCGATCCGTTCCGAGGACGCATGGCGGTCACAGCACTCGACACAGGCATTGACGCCATGATCCAGGCTGCCGGAAAGCCGCGCTTCCTCGGACTCAATATCGAATTGGCCGATTGCGGCTGCATAGGAAACAGGTGCGCCAGCACTTATCATTTTCTCCTCCCCACGATTTTCGGCCAAGGTCACTTGCCGCCTCCCGGCCGCAAGCCTCCCTATGTCCGTTTCCTTGACCGGCTTCTTTCGAAATTTTGGAATCTTCAGGTCATGCCGCACGCGATCCAAGCCGTGCGGAATGGCGCGCGAGCAGCAGCGGCCCGCAACATGGCTGCGGGCCGCCACGACCGGGAAGCCAGCCTATTCGGCGAGCGCGTCGCGGGTGATCACCCACAGCTTCTTGCTGAAGGGTCCCTTGGAGGTCCAAGTGACATGCTGGCCGGAGGAGAGGCCGATCACGTCGCCCGCCTTGAACGAATGCGTCTTGCCGCTGTCGGTTTCGACGACATCCACCTCGCCCTCGAGAAGCAGGATGGTCTCGTCGCCAAGCGTGCCGGTATAGGGCGTGACGAGCGTGCCATTCTCATCGACCGAGCTGCCGGCGATGCCCTTTCCGGACCGCCATACGCCGCTGAGGAACGTGCCGGTCGACCCCCCGGTGCTGATGAAATAGAGTTCGCCCGCGACCAGCGCGCCCTCTTTTGGTTCGGTGAATTGGTAATCCTGCCACCCGGCGGGATTGTCGCTGACATGACTGATCTTCAGGTCCTGGGGCGGATTGGGCGTTGCCTCGCTGCCGTTCCAGATGCACCAATATTTCTTGAACGAGGGGCCTTCGATCTCCCACTGGACTTCCAGGCCCTTGGGCGAGCTGATGATCGAGCCTGGGCCGACGCGATAGCTCTTGCCGGTGGAAACGACCGTCAGCGTAGCGCTGCCGTCGATGACGCAGGCAAGTTCGTCACCGAGCGGAGCGGAATAGAGAATCCGGTGCGATCCGTCGGGCGATGCGCCGGGCGCCGTCGGTCCGGTCCGCCAGAAGCCCGCCTGCAACGATCCCGACATGCCCTCGGGCCGAATGACCGCTACTTCGCCGTGGATCTGCCGTCCGACGCTCGGCTCGATCCAGTCGAACGGCGCCCACCGATCCGCGGGCAGATTCTGGACGCCGCCATGTACCGTGGCACGCGGTTCGGCCTTCACCTCGCGCGCTGAGCTACTCGCCATATCCTCATCTCCTTGATCTGGACTGTTGTAAGATTTAGATCGCCGTGCCTCGAAGGATCGATCCTGGTCGGGATAATGACGGCCGGAAAACCCGATCCCTAGCGCCAGGCGTAGCGTTTCCTATGGTGCCAGATGAGGCCGTAGCCCCTCCGATCAGCGGGGCGGCCCGCGTCGCCTTGAAACCGCCCGGCAGAACCCATCCCATGACGCGAAAAGGCGCCCGCAACCTATGCCGGCGCCGGTTGCTCGGTCACAGCGGCCGGATCGGCGGCGATCTGTAGCGGTATGTCCTTGAACACCGCGAAGCTGCTCGGCGTCGAGGGCATGACCGGAAAGTGAAACTCGCATTTCGGGCATGGCTCGGCGAGCACCTTCTGCTCCTCCTGGAGTTCGAAGGCCTTGTCCTCCACCAGGCCGCAGCAGGGGCAGACGCGCAGCAAGCGCGTGTTGGTCAGCTGGAAATTGGTGATGATGTCTTCCATGATGGCGCCCCGCGCGGCCCATTCCTTCGCGTGCTTATGGTAGACGTTCATGTGCCAGTCCTTGAGGGACTCGCGATCGATCCAGAAACTAACCTCGTTGAACCAGGTGGGATCTTCAGGATGCACCCACCAGGTGAGATGCAGGAAGCCCGGCATCTTCATGAGGTGGTTGCGCGTGTCGGCAAAGATGACCTTGAATTTCTCATAGCCATCGGCGCTCGAGAAACGCACGCGCTGCATGCTCAGAAATATCGACATGGGTGTCTCCCCGCTCGCTTTTCGATGTCAGCCAAATAGCTGTGGGGGCAGGATGGGTGAGCTGGTGGTCTCCCGGTAGGGCCAGTTCAGCGATACTTCATGGTGCCAGCGTTCATCGCGCTATGAATAGGACTGGCAGACGATAAGCTGACGCTCGGCCGACCATCTGACCGAGCTGCTGCGGGGGGATGCCGATGATAATGCTCCAGATCAGCCGTGCGGACCCACGGTCATTGCAGGTCCAAATATATGAAGCGCTGCGCGAGATGATCCTCAGCGGCACGCTGGAAGCGGGAAAGCGCCTGCCTTCGACCCGTGGGCTGTCCGAACAGCTCGGCATTGCCCGCAACACCGTCATGCTCGCCTATGAAAGGCTGACCGCCGAGGATTATATCACCTCCCGGACGAAGGCGGGAATTTTCGTGAACGACAAGCTGCCTGACGCGACAGTCCTGCTGCGCAACGGCCATGCCACGGTGGCGCAAAAGAGCAGGCGCATTCGTCTTGGCAAGAATCCGAGCTTTTCGGGACGCGCTCCGGCGCTTTGGCGCGAGAAGCGGCTTCGGCCACAGTTCGACTTCTTCGTGGGGCGCCCGCATCCCGGGAGTTTTCCAACCAGCTTTTGGCAGCGCTCGATCAGCCGCCACCTGAACTACGCGCATGGCGTACAGACCGAATATGGCGATCCGCGCGGACTGCCGGCCCTGCGCGAAGCCATTGCCGACCATCTCCGGGAAACGCGCGGTGTCGATGCCGGTCCCGACCAGATTATGGTGACCTCCGGAATCCAGGGCGCTCTCAACCTTCTCGCCCGTATCTTCCTGACCGGCTCGGGCAAAGCGAGCGTCGCAGTCGAAAATCCCTGCTACCAAGGCGCCGCCTATCTCTTCAACAGCTATGGGGCCAGCATCCGGCCAATTGATGTCGACGATCAGGGCATCCTCGTTTCCGAGCTTGAGGGCTTCCAGGGAAGCCTCGTCTATGTGACGCCTTCGCACCAGTTCCCCACCGGCTGCACACTCAGCCTCGATCGCCGCCTGCGCCTGCTCGACTGGGCCTATCAGACCGGCAGCTACATCATCGAGGACGACTATGACAGCGACTTTCGCTATGACGGGCCGCCGCTGACGGCACTTGCCGGTCTCGACCGGCGAGGCCATGTCATCTACCTTGGCACCTTCTCCAAATCTATCGGGGCGGGCCTGCGACTCGGCTACGCCGTCCTTCCGCGCCATCTGGTCGATCAGGCCAGGATCGCGAAGGCCCTGTTCGACAATGGAGCACCGTGGCTCGAACAGGCGGTCATTGCCGATTTTCTCAAGGAAGGCGCCTTTCTTCGTCACCTGCGCTGCATCCGCCGCTCCTACATGCTGGCCAGAGATGCCGTCGTGGAGGCGATCGGAGAGCATTTTCCCGGAGGCATTCTCTGGGGCCAGGAATGCGGCATGCACATGATGTGGACCGTCCCTCCCGACTTGCCCTCCGCCGACGAGATGCAGCGGATCGCGCTCAATTGCGGCGTCGGTCTCTATCCCTTCGCGGGCGGGGCCGCCCAGGAGTATGGAACACCTGGCCGGTTCCGCGATCGCTCGCTTATTCTGGGCTATACCGCCTTGTCGGAAGGCGAGATCCGGGAGGCCATCGCGCGGGTCGCGGCCGTCATCCGGCAAATGCGGTGACCTCCAACTGGCCCCATCAAAAATGCCCGGCATGGCCCTAGGGCATGGACACAGACATGTTCTAGCTGAAGCCTCCAGGCTTCACCCGCCGATCGCTTCGTGACGCGCGTCGAAGCCGAAATGACTGACCGCCGCGAGCAGCGGTCAAGCGCACAGGAGGATCTATGTCCGAGTACAAGCTTCTGATCGATGGCCGGCTGGTCGATGGCGCCGCGGTGATGGACGTCATCAATCCCGCGACCGAGGAAGTGCTCGCCTCCTGTCCGCGCGGGTCCGAGGCGCAGCTCGACGAAGCCGTCGCCGCTGCAAAGGCGGCCTTTCCTGCCTGGGCCAAGACCCCGATCGAGGATCGGCGCGCGGCGATCCTGAAGCTCGCGGACGCGCTTCATGCCGAAGCGGAGGCGCTGGCGCGGCTCCTGACCCAGGAACAGGGCAAGCCGCTTGCCGAGGCGGCTGCGGAAATCGCCTATAGCGAGGCCTTCATCCGCCAGATGGCGACCCACGACCTTCCCGTGCAGGTGCTCGAGGACAATGACAACCGCCGCGTCGAACTGCAACGCCGGCCCCTGGGCGTCGTCGGCGCGATCATCCCGTGGAACTTCCCGGTTCTCATCGTCGCCTTCAAGCTGCCGTTCGCGCTGTTGGCCGGCAACACGCTCGTCATAAAGCCTGCGCCCACCACGCCGCTCTCCACCTTGCGTCTGGGAGAATTGATAGCCGATATCTTCCCGGGCGGCGTGGTCAATATCGTGACCGATCAAAATGATCTTGGCGGCCGACTCACCGCCCATCCGGATGTCGCCAAGATCAGCTTCACGGGATCGACCGAGACGGGGCGCAAGGTCATGGCTGGCGCGGCCGCATCGATCAAACGCCTGACTCTCGAACTGGGAGGAAATGACGCTGCGATCGTCTTGTCCGATGCGGACCCGGTGAAGGTGGCGCCGGGAATATTCGGCGGAGCCTTCCTCAATGCAGGGCAGGTCTGCCTCGCCATCAAGCGGGTCTATGCCCATTCGGACATCTACGATGCCCTATGCGCGGAGCTTGCCCGTCTCGCCGAGGAAGCGGTTGTCGACGACGGCTTGAAGCAGGGCGCACAGATCGGTCCGCTTCAGAACAAAGCGCAGTATGACAAGGTGAAGGCCTTTCTGGATGACGCCGGGGAGAATGGCGCCATCGTCGCGGGCGGCGCGGTGCCCGATCGACCGGGCTATTTTATCCGCCCCACGATCGTGCGCGATATAGAGGATGGAACACGACTCGTCGACGAGGAGCAGTTCGGCCCGATCCTTCCGATCATCCGCTTCGACGATCCCCAAGACGCGCTGGCCCGCGCGAATGCTTCCGCAATGGGTTTGGGCGGATCGATCTGGACGAATGACCGCGCGGCCGCGCATGATCTCGCAAGCCGGATGGAAGTCGGCACCGTCTGGATCAACAAGCATCTGGATTTTGGGCCTTCGATTCCCTTCGGCGGCGCCAAGCAGTCCGGCCTGGGCGTGGAATTCGCGCAGGAAGGGCTGAACGAGTTCACGCAGGTCCACGTCATCAACGAGGCGCGGTAACGCATGCGGCCGATCCGGGCCTGATTCCGTCAAATCATTTCAACCAACCCCTTTGCTGTCACCTGCGGACCGGCAGCCGCCAGCCCTTTCGGAGAAAAGAATGAAGACCCGCGCTGCTGTTGCTTTTGCGCCGAGGAGACCGCTGGAGGTTGTGG
>JASGGS010000137.1:0-11269 GCA_047602685.1 Sphingobium sp. | reverse complement strand
AGCTGCTCGGCAGGCTAAGCTGACGGTTCCCCGAAAAGACAGACGCGAAGAGGACAAGATGACGCATAATCCAGACCCCGCCACCATCGACGACAATGCCGTCCTCGCGGCCGAGGCCGCGAGGCGCGCGCGGGACGGCGCGCGCATCGTCGATCTGCGCCAGGAGGCGAACCGGCATCGGGACGGGGCGGTTCCCAATGCCGTCGCCCTGCTGCCCGACGCCCTGCCGCGCGCCCTGGCGGAGGGCGGCGCGCTGGCCGGGGAGGCGGAACTGCTGCTCCTGTGCGATACGGGGCAGCTCTCGGCGGAACTATGGGGCGCGCTGCCTGAGAAGGACCGGACCGGCATCCGCATCGTGCGGGGCGGCTTCGCGGGCTGGATCGGGGCGGAACTGCCCATCGTGCTGGCGGCGGGAAGCTATGCGCCCGGCCGCGCGGCTGTGTCCCCCGCTTCGGTCATCGAGCATCCCCGAATCGTCGTCGCGCCGACATCCGGCCATACGGGCGCGGAAATCCATGGTGTCGACCTGCGCCAGCCGCTGGCGGAGGATGAGGTCGCGGTGATCCGCCAGGCCCTGCTGAAATGGAAGGTCGTCTTCTTCCGCGAGCAGTTCCTGACGCCCGCGCAGCTCGTGCAGGCGGGACGCCATTTCGGCGAGGTGATGAAGGCCCGCTCGCCCATGCAGGTCTATTCCGTGCAGGACCAGCCGGAGATACTGGTGGTCGGCAAGGCGGAATATCCCGGTCGCGGCGTGGACTCGCCCTGGCATGCGGACCTGACCTTCCTGCCGGCGCCGCCCATGGGCGCCCTGCTCCAGGCGATAGACGTTCCGCCCTTTGGCGGCGATACGAGCTTCACCAATCTGGTCGCGGCCTATGACGATCTGTCGGCGCCGATACGGGGCCTGATCGACGGCCTGTGGGCGGTCCATCATGACCGGTTCCGGGCCGACGGGATGAAGACGGTCCATCCCGTCGTGCGCGTTCACCCGGAAACGGGGGAGAAGCTGATCTGGGTGAACCCCAATTATACCGATCATATCCTCGGCCTGACCGCCAAGGAAAGCGGCACGCTGCTGACCTTCCTCTATGAGCATATGACACGGCAGGCCTACACCACGCGGTTCCGCTGGCATCCCGGCTCCATCGCCTTCTGGGACAACCGCGCCAGCGCGCATTCGGCGCCCACCGACCTGTCCTATGCGGAGGTGGAGCGCATCCTCCACCGCATCACCATCGCCGGAGACGTGCCGCTGGGCACGGACGGCACGCATTCGCGCCCCTTCGAGCCTGCCGCCTGAGAGGGGCGGGAGCGGCGGCGCCGCCTGCCCTCAGCTTCACATGGGGAATGATCTCCATCGTCCATAGGGGACGGAAAGCGGCATGCCAGAGGCGGTTTTCCCGCTTGGCCTTTCAGTCGGCGGGCGCGTCGGTCGTGGCGGCGGCCAGCGCAGCGCCGTTGCGCATCCCCGCCGCCTCGCCCACCAGGATCAGCATCGGCTGGTCGTCCGTCAGCGCCCGCGCCGCCAGGGGCAGCAGGTCGAGGCGGGTGTGCAGCAGCCGCTCGGTCGGCAGGCTGATGTCGCAGGCGACCAGAACCGGCGTCGCGCCCGGCAGGCCCGAAGCAACAAGCCGCTGGCTGATCTCCCCCGCCGCCGAGCGGCCCATGTAGAAGGCCGTCGTCGCCTTCGGGTCCGCCAGCACCGCCCAATCGAGGTCCAGCGGCTCGCCCGCGCGCGCATGGGCGGTCACGAACTGCACCCGGCGCGCGAGGCCCCGCAGCGACAGGGACAGGCGGGCGCTTGCCGCCGCCGCGCTCGCGGCGGTGATGCCGGGGCAGATGGAACAGGCCACGCCCGCGCGCGCCAGGGCATCCATCTCCTCCGTGGAGCGGCCGAAGATCGACGGATCGCCGCCCTTGAGCCGCACGACGCGCTTGCCCGCCAATGCCGCCGCGACCAGCAGGTCGTTTATGCTCTCCTGCGCCCTCGAATGGCGGCCGGACCGCTTGCCGACATTCACCATCTCCGTGCCGGGGCGGGCAAGGGCCAGCACGCCCTGCCCCACCAGCGCATCGTGGAAGAGGATGTCGGCCGCCGCGATCAGCCGTTCCGCCTTGCGGGTCAGGAGGTCGGGATCGCCCGGCCCGGCCCCCACCAGCCAGACCTGGCCCGGTGCGATGCATTCCGATGGCTGCATGACGTCTCTCCCTTCGTTCAGGCCGCGGCCTTCAGCGTGGCCGGGTTGGCGATGAGGATGCGCTCTCCCTCGATCCGCACGGCGATGGTCGGCGTGCAGCCCTTGTCCGCGCCCTGCGCCTCGCCGCTGGCAAGGGCGATGTTCCAGTTATGGAGCGGGCAGGCGACGCTATGGCCATGGACGATGCCCTGGCTCAGCGGCCCCTTCTTGTGCGGGCATTCGTTGACGAGGGCGAATATGCTGTCGTCGCCGGTGCGGAAGACGGCAATCTCCTTCTCCCCCGCCAGTTGCACCGTGCGGGCGCCGCGCCGGGGAATGTCGGCCAGCGTTCCGATGTCGATCCAGTCGGTCATGTTTCTTACTCCGCGGCGATGAGGTCTTTGGGGGCGACGGGGGCGAGCGGCTGGTGCAGTTCGGCATGGCGGCCTGCCGCCCGTTCCGCCCAGGGATCGTCCTGGCTGAAGCTCTGCGAGAAGAGGAAACGGTTGCGCAGCGCCTCGCGCCCCACCGCGTCGTCCACGACCCGCGCCTTCACATAATCGACGCCGACCCGCTCTATCCATGGCGCGGTGCGTTCGAGATAGCGCGCCTCCTCCCGGTAGAGTTGGATGAAGGCGGCGCAATAATCCAGCGCCTCCTGCTCCGTCGCGACCTTGCAGAGGAAGTCGGTGGCGCGGACATGGATGCCGCCATTGCCGCCGACATGCAGTTCATAGCCGGAGTCGACGCAGACCACGCCGAAATCCTTGATCGTCGCCTCCGCGCAGTTGCGGGGGCAGCCGGAGGCCGCGATCTTGAACTTGTGCGGCATCCACGACCCCCAGGTCATCCGCTCGATCCTGACGCCGAGGCCGGTGGAGTCCTGCGTGCCGAAGCGGCACCATTCCGACCCGACGCAGGTCTTCACCGTGCGCAGCGACTTGCCATAGGCATGGCCGGAGACCATGCCCGCGGCGTTCAGATCGGCCCAGACGGCGGGCAGGTCCTCCTTCTTGATGCCGAATATGTCGAGGCGCTGGCCACCCGTCACCTTCACCATCGGGGCGTCATATTTCTCCACCACGTCCGCGATGGCGCGCAGCTCGCGCGGATTGGTGAGGCCGCCCCACATGCGCGGCACGACCGAATAGGTGCCGTCCTTCTGGATGTTCGCATGCATGCGCTCGTTGACGAAGCGGCTCTGCTGGTCATCCACATATTCGCCGGGCAGCGCGCAGAGCAGATAATAGTTGAGTGCGGGGCGGCAGGAGGCGCAGCCGTCGGGCGTCGACCAGTGCAGTTTCTGCATGACCTCCGGAATGGACTTCATCTCCTGCGCCACGATCTCGCGGCGTACATCGTCATGGGTGAAGCTGGTGCACTTGCACATCGTCTTCGGCCCGGAGTCCACGTCCTCGCCCAGCTTGAGCGCGAGGATAGTCTCGACGAGGCCGGTGCAGCTGCCGCAACTGGCCGACGCCTTGCACCCGGCGCGCACGGCGTCCAGGCTGCATGCGCCCGCATCGATGCAGGCGACGACCTGCCCCTTGGATACGCCGTTGCAGCCGCAGATCTCCGCATCGTCGGACAGGGCCGCGACCGCCGCCAGCGGGTCCGCCCGCCCGCCGCCCGAGGCGAAGGCCTGGCCGAGGATGAGGCTGTCGCGCATATCGGCGACGCTCTCGCCCTTCCTGAGCAGGTCGAAATACCAGTTGCCGTCGGCGGTATCGCCATACAGCACGGCGCCGACGATCCGATCCCCCTTCACCACGACGCGCTTGTAGACGCCCCGGGCCGCATCGCGCAGGACGATATCCTCGCAATCCGCGCCGCCCGAAAAATCCCCGGCGGAAAAGACGTCGAGACCCGCGACCTTGAGCTTGGTGGAGGTGACGGAACCGCGATAGCCCGTGTGCCGGTCGGTCAGGCCGTCGGCAAGGCTGCGGCACATGTCCCAGAGCGGCGCGACGAGGCCGTAGACATTGCCGTCATGCTCCACGCACTCGCCGACCGCCAGGACGTCGGGGTCGCTGGTGACCATATGGTCGTCGACCTGGATGCCCCGGCCGACGGCCAGCCCCGCCTCGCGCGCCAGGCCGACGGAGGGACGGATGCCGACCGCCATGACGACCAGGCTGGCGGGGATTTCGCGGCCGTCCTTCAGGCGGACGCCCTCGACCTTGCCCTGCCCGAAGATTTCGGCGGTGTCCGCGCCGGTCAGGATGGTCTGGCCCCGTGCCTCCAGCGCGGTCTTGAGCAGCCATCCCGCCGCCTCGTCCAGCTGCCGCTCCATCAGCGTCGGCATCAGGTGGATGACCGTCACCTTCATGCCGCGCAGCGTCAGGCCATGGGCGGCCTCCAGGCCCAGGAGGCCGCCGCCGATCACCACCGCGTCGCCGCCCGTCGCGGCGGCGGCCAGCATGGTGTCGACATCCTTCATGTCGCGGAAGCTGATGACGCCCGGCAAGTCCTTGCCCGGAACCGGGATGATGAACGGGTCGGAGCCGGTGGCGATCAGCAGCTTGTCATAGGCGACGGTGCGGCCCGTACGGGAGGTGACGGTCTTCGCGGTCCGGTCCACCGCCGTCACGGCATCGTCCACGATCAGCTCTATGCCGTTGTCGGCATACCATTGGCGGCTGTTGATCACGATGTCGTCGAACGTCTTCTCGCCCGCCAGCACGGGCGACAGCATGATCCGGTTATAGTTCACATGGGGTTCCGCGCCGAAGATGGTGACGCGATAGCGCCCCGCATCCCGCGCGATCAGTTCCTCCACGGCCCGGCAGCCGGCCATGCCGTTGCCTACCACGACCAGATGCTGGCGCGCATCCCGCGACGGCGTGACGAGGCCCTCCCCGCTTTCCGCCGCCGGCGCCCGGTCGATCCCCTGCTGAAATTCCATCCGCGTCACTCCAGAAATGAAAAAGGCCGCCATCCGGACCCTCGGTTCAGAACCGAAAGTCTGGATGGCGGCCTTGCCATCATATGCGCCTCACCGGTCCGTCCGTGGACCGCCTCGGCTATGGTTGGGAGGAACATCCTTGTCCCTTGCACCGCAGCATAAGGGGAATCGCCCGATCACTCAAGCGATTCCGTAATCCCCCGTTCAATAGGTCCAATCGAGCTGGAACCAGAATTTGTCGGTGTCCGTGGCCATCGTCCGCGCATCATAATGCGCATAGCGCAGCGAGATGGCGGTTTTCCGGACCTTCGCGGATGCGAGAAGATCGATCTCGTCACCATAATGCTGGTCCAGCCGGTCGCTGTCGAACCGGTGCCATACGGCCTGCAACGCCACGCCCTTGAGCGGCCCGATCTGCTTCCAGCCATAGCCGCCGCCCGCATAGAGGTCGCGAATGCCGTTGGGCGGCGTGGTCAGGAATTTGTCGGCCCAGCCCTGGAACTTGAAATTGGTGCCGAGCGGCGTCTGGAAGCTGGTGAGCGCGTTTCCGCTGCTGGCGCCCAGCACCTCATAGCCCGCGTTCAGCTTCCATCCCTTCACGTCGAGCGTGGCGTCCGCCAGCCAATAGTCGGCGGCATAGTCATTGGGATTGCGCCGCCAGTCGGACTGGCGCGCATAGCTCAGATTGTAGCTGAGCTTCACGGCCCCGGACAGGGACCGGCTCCCCGACAGCCGCCCACCATAGGTCTGGCTGGACAGGCGATAGTCCTGCACGGCCGCCTCGTCCTGATCGACCAGATAGGCAAAGCCGGTCAGCGTGCCCACCGGCGTCGCATAGGAGAGATTGGCGAGGATGTTGCCGCCGCCGATGGAGCGCGGCCGCGCGCCCCGGCCGTCCACGCCCCATATGGTCAGCACGTTCCAGGCATAGGCGATGTCGAGCTTCAGGCCCTTGGCCGGCGTCACTTCCGCGCGCACCGCATCGAATGTCTGCGCATTGTCGCGAAAGGCGACATTGCCGACGAAGCGCTCGTCGTCCAGGGCGATGCGCTGCCGCCCGCCGGTCAGGGTGAGGCCCTTCGCCTTGTAATGCAGTTCGGCGATATAGAGCGCGACATTCTGCGGGTCCGCGACGATGGGCCGCCCCGTGTCGCCCCGCAGGCCGTCATGATAATCGTCGATCGCCGCCAATGTCCCCTGCGCGACCACGCTCGCCCCGAAGGCTCCGCTGGTTGCCTGCACCCCGGCGCGGGCGCGCAGGGTGAGCGCGTCGGCCTTGCGCGGCAGTCCGTCCTGATCGGCATGCTCATAGCGCAGCCTGCCTTCTGCGACGGGCTTCAACACGATGTCCTGGGCGCAAGCCGGCCCTGCGACGGCCAGCGCGACCGCCGTTGCGAAACGATATTTCATGGAGAACAGCCCCCCTCTGGGACAGGAAAGGGCGGCCGAGTTCCTGTCCCGGCCGCCGTCATGGGAATGCCTCAGATACGGGCGCCGGTGTTCCAGCTTGCCCGCCAGCGGGCCTTCACCATCGCCACGCCGATGAGGGCGAGCAGGGAGAGACCGGCGAAGATCAGGAAGCCGGGCGCGAAGCTGCCGGTCCACTGCTTGGCCACGCCCAGCGAGGAGGCGAGGTAGAAGCCGCCGACGCCGCCCGCCATGCCGACCAGGCCGGTCATGACGCCGATTTCAGCCTGGAACCGCTGCGGCACCAGCTGGAAGACGGAGCCGTTGCCCGTGCCCAGCGCCAGCATGGCCAGTACGAACAGGCCGAGCGCGCCCGCCAGCGTCGTCGCCTGGGATACGCCCGCCAGCGCGATCGCCGCGACCAGATAGACGATCATCAGCGCCTTCACGCCGCCGATCCTGTCGGCCAGCGCGCCGCCCATAGGCCGCACCAGCGATCCGGCGAAGACGCAGGCCGCCGTGCAATAGCCCGCGACGACCGGCGTCAGGCCGAACTGGTCCGTGAAGTAGATGGGCAGCGAGGCGGCGAGGCCCACGAACCCGCCGAAGGTCACGGAGTAAAAGGCCATCAGCCACCAGGCGTCACCCTGCTTGAGCGGCTCGAAATAATCGATCAGCTTCTTGGGCGCGGGCGCGTTGGGCGCGTCCTTGGCCATGAGCATATAGGCGACGAACACGATGGCGAGCGGGATGCAGGCGAGGCCCAGCACGGCATTCCAGCCGAAGATCTTCGCCAGCACCGGCGCGAAAAGCGAGGCCAGCACCGTGCCGGAATTGCCCATGCCCGCAAGGCCCATCGCCTTGCCCTGATGTTCCGCCGGATACCAGCGGCTGGCGAGCGGCAGGGCGATGGCGAAGCTGGCGCCCGCAAAGCCCAGTATAAAGCCCAGCGCCAGCGTGCCGCCAAAGCTGTTCACACCCATCGCCCAGGCCGTGAACAGGCCCGCGATCACGATGATCTGGCTGATCGCGCCGGAGCGCTTCGGCCCGATGCGGTCTACCAGCAGGCCGTTGACGACGCGCAGGAAAGCGCCCGCCAGCGTCGGTGTCGCGACCATCAGCCCCTTTTCCGCCGGGGTGAGCATCAGCGTCTTGGAAATCTCCGGGGCGAGCGGCCCCAGCAGGACCCAGACCATGAAGGCGAGATCGAAATAGAGAAAGGCCGCGATCAGCGTCGGCGTGTGCCCGGCCTTCCAGAAACTTGTCGCGGGCGCGGATGCCGTGGCGTCCTCCTCGTCGCGATCCCAATAAGCGCTTGCCATGTGACGTCCCCCATAAAACGGAAATGGACATGAAAAAAAGCCGCAGGCCGGACGTCACCCTGGGGTGAGCCCGGTCAGCGGCTTTGCTGCGAAATGGTGGAGGATGGCGTCCCGGCCTTGGGAAGGGCCACCCCGATAAGCGCGCTCCATCGCGCGATCGTTAAACTATGTCGTGATTCGCTTCATGGTGCAAGGCACAAAATTCGCGGGCGGATTCACCGGCGCGGCTGGTCGAATCCGGCAAGGAATTCATCGATCTTTTCAGGATCGAACACCCGCCCGTCGAAGAAGCGGTCCGGTCCGAGCGTCAGTTCGCCGCGCCGCGACCCCACGGCAAGCGGCAGGTCGACCGCCCCCTCCAGCTTCATGCTGGCCCCCGGCATGGGCAGGTCGCTGTCGGCCAGCGCGCGGCGGAATATGTCGGGCCGGAACACCGCCCCCGCGCGCGCCGCATTTTGCGCATTATGCTCCACCATGCCCCAGCGGGCGAGCTGCGAATAAATCCACAGCGCCTGGCTGCGCCAGGGAAAGGGCGTCGCTTCCCGTGCGAAGAGGAGGAAATCGGGATCGTCTATCGGCGCCTGCCCGGCCCGGGGCACGATCTGCCCCAGCAGGGCGCGGCCGATCAGCTCGGCGGGCTGGTCGACATAGGCGGGACCGGACAGCAGATGCGCCAGTTCCCCGCGATGGGCGGGATCGTCGCACCAGGCGGCGGCGCGGGCGAGCGCGCGCAGCAGCCGGTCGACGATATCGGGATTTTCCTCCAGCCACGGCTCGCGAAAGGCCAGCACCTTCTCCACGCCGCGCCGCCAGATGCGCTCGCCGATCGCCACCACCTCGGCCAGCCCCTGCTCCACCGCCGCGCTGCCCCATGGTTCGCCCGCGATGAAGCCGTCAATTTCCCCCGCGCGCATCGCTTCCACCGTCAGCGACGGCGGCAGGACGCGCAGCACCACGTCGCGGTCGGGATCGACGCCCGCGCTGGCCAGCCAGTAGCGGAGCATCAGCGCATGGCTGGAGAAACGGTGGACGACGCCGATGACGGGCTTGCGGCGCCAGAGGCCGATGGCCGCGGCGAAATCATGCGCGGCGCCCAGCGGATCGGACAGGCGGCTGGCGGGATCGGGATCGAGCGCCGCCGCGAAATCCGTCGCCATGACCAGCATATTGCCGTTGACGTTGAGCTTGTACGGCGCGGCAAGAGCCGCGGGCTGCTGGCTGAGGCCCAGCGTCACCGCGACGGCCAGCGGCGCCAGCATATGCGCCCCTTGCACCTGCCCATAGACGAGCCGGTCGCGCAGCGTCGCCCAACTGGTCGTGGGCACGAGGTCCAGGGCAATCCCCTCCTCCTCCGCGAAACCGTGCTCGCGCGCGACCGCCAGCACGGCGACGTCGGTCAGCGGCAGGAAGGCAATGCGCAAATTCGTCGTCATCATGCCCCTCCCAACAGATCGCTGGCGGTGATCAACGCCTGGGCCACATCCACTATCTTCTTGTTCTGGTTCATCGCACTGGACCGCAAGAGCGCATAGGCTTCCTGTTCGGACAGGGAGCGCTGGTTCATCAGGATGGACTTGGCCCTGTCGATGATCTTGCGGTCGGACAGCGCCGTTCGGGCCTCGTCCAGTTCCGCCTGTATCTTCGCAAAGGCGTTGAAGCGGCGCACCGCCAGTTCCAGCACGGGCTTCACCCGCTCCTTGCGCAGGCCGTCCACGACATAGGCGGAAACGCCCGCGTCGATGGCCGCGCCGATCATCGTGTCGTCCGACTGGTCCACGAACATGGCGATGGGCCGCGCCAGCGCGCGGCTGACCAGCAGCATCTCCTCCAGCGTGTCACGGCTGGGGCTGCCGAGGTCCATCAGCACGACATCGGGCGCCATGCGCTCCAGCCGCGCGACAAAGGCGCCGCGCGGGGGCACGATATGGATATCGTCATAGCCCGCCTCACGCAGGCCCTCCTCCAGGACCGTCGCCCGCAATCCGCTGTCATCGATGATGACGATTCTCATCCGTCGCGTCCTGTCCGATTTCCGGCACATCGCCCAACGGGCATGGCGACGTCAACGAGGGGGCGACGATTTTCCGTTGCAGCGCACAAAACTGTTGCGCGCAGGCCATGATTCCCGGTATTCTCATCCGACATATCGCCGGACCGTGCAGCGTAGCGCGCGACGGCGGCGCTCCCTTCCGGGAGCATGAGAGTGGCAAAGGCGCCACCGAACGGACCTTCAGGGGTTCGTCCGGTGGCGCCTTTTTTTGTTCGCGAGGCGCGGGTGACGAGGAAGACGGTCAAGAGCGTGTGCCCCTATTGCGGCGTGGGCTGCGGCATCCTGATGGAGGTGGCGGACAACCGCATCGTCAAGGTGACGGGCGACAAGAGCCACCCGACCAATTTCGGCCGCCTCTGCACCAAGGGGAGCAGTTGCCACATACCCGTCGCGGCGGACGGCCGCGCCGACCGTGCCTATGCCCGCCTGCCCGGCAGCAAGGATCAGGGACCGATCGCCATGGACGAGGCGATCCGCCGCACGGCGGACGGGCTGCGCGCCATCATCGACCGCGACGGCCCGGACGCAGTGTCCTTCTACGTTTCCGGCCAGATGTCGCTGGAGGCGCAATATCTCGCCAACAAGCTGTGCAAGGGCTTTATCGGCACCAATAATATCGAGAGCAATTCGCGCCTGTGCATGGCCAGCGCGGCGAGCGGGTACAAGCTGTCCATCGGCGCCGACGGACCGCCGGGTTCCTATGAGGATTTCGACCGGGCGGACCTGTTCCTCGTCATCGGCGCGAACATGGCGGACTGCCATCCCATATTGTTCCTACGCATGATGGACCGGGTGAAGGCGGGGGCGAGGCTGATCGTCGTCGATCCGCGCCGCACCGCCACGGCGGAGAAGGCCGACCTGTTCCTCCAGATCAGGCCCGGCACAGACATCGCCCTGCTCAACGGATTGCTCCATCAGCTTGTCGCGGGCGGACGGACGGACCCGGACTTCATCGCCGCTCATACGGAGGGCTGGGATGCGATGCCGGATTTCCTCGCCGGCTATCCGCCCGCGCGGGTGGCGGAGATCACGGGCCTCGCGGAGGCGGACCTGCTGCGGGCGGCCCAGTGGATCGGCGATGCGGGCGAGTGGATGAGCTGCTGGACCATGGGCCTGAACCAGAGCACCCATGGCACCTGGAACACCAACGCGATCTGCAACCTGCATCTGGCGACCGGCGCGATCTGCCGTCCGGGCAGCGGCCCCTTCTCCCTCACCGGGCAGCCCAATGCCATGGGCGGACGCGAAATGGGCTATATGGGGCCGGGACTCCCCGGCCAGCGCGCGACCATGAGCGGGGACGACCGCGCCTTCGTCGAGGATATATGGGGCGTGCCGCGCGGCACCCAGCGGACGGAGACGATCGCCGGAACCCTCGCCAAGTTCGAGGTTATGGCGCAGGGCCGGA
>JASGGS010000136.1:0-11480 GCA_047602685.1 Sphingobium sp. | reverse complement strand
CTCGACCGGCAACCATTTGTCGATCTTGTCCCAGAAGAAGCTGCGAATGGCAGAGGCTTCGATATCGAAGCCGGTGATGAGCGGTCCCTGTCGGACCCAGCTTTTCATGAGGACGAGGCGCGGCTTGGCGGCGCCCTTGGGATAGAGGAATCGCACAGGGTATGCGCCGGGCTTTTGCTCGCGCTTTTCCTTGCGCGGTTCATAGGCGGTGCCATCGGGATCGCGCTGGGCGGCGATGCGCGCGGCCTGTGATTTGCGAATGTCCCGCGCCATGGCGCGCAGCAGGCGGCGACGGCCTGAACTGTCGAGGCTGGCGATGAGGCCGCCCGCGATGCGCTCCAGCTCAATCAGGCCGTCGAGGTCGCTCATGGGGTGGCGTCGGGATCGTCGGTCTGGGCGATCAAATCCTCATGGAGGAATAGCTGCCAGAGTTTCGCGCCCCATGGCACGCCGTCGAACCGTTCCTGAGAGGGCGGCGGGGGCGTGGCCGGGTGGCTTACGGCATAGCCACCCCCTTCGCGGCGGCCGACGATGACGGCCTCGGTCAGGTTGATCCTGATCGAGATATCGCGGGAATCCTGTGAGGATTTCGGCCTCAAAGGTGAAAGGCTCCGCCCCCGGCTTGTTGAGCAATTCAGGTTGATGTTCCGCGATCCATGCGAGGATCGGCACCATGACCGCATCATCATCACCGGCATAGGCCTCTATGACCGCGTTGAGCTGATAGCGATATTCGAACGACAGGCTGCGCCCGTTGCCGCCGACGATGCCGCCATTGTCGATGAACAGCGCGAGCGATTCCGGGTTCGTGGCAAGGCCGGGAACCGTGGCGAGGAGGAGCTTTTTGAGGCTGTCGGGCTTGCGCATCGTTCAGCGCCCCGTCCCCTGCGCGATGCGGGCCTCGCGCTGCAATTCCATCAGCGTGAAGCGATATTGCCCCGCCACGTCATAGAGGGCGGCGATGGTGCCGAGGCATTGCCTGCCCGCCATTTCGCCCGCCTCAGTGCGCTCCACCGGCGGCAGCTTCGCCGGTTCCGCCAGCAGGTGCGGCGACAGGCTCACCGTTCGCGACGGCGGCGGCGCGGTCGAGCAGGCGGACGCCATCAGCATCGACGCAAATGGAAGAATAGATCGGACGTTCCGTGATTGTGTTGGTTTCACGATAGATTTCCCTGACCTGCTCCTGTCGCGCATATTCCGCGGACTGATGCTGTGTGGCGGAGGCATCGATCTGCGCCTGCAATTGCTGCCGTACCTTCTCGGCCGCGTCGTCGGCGCGCTTCTGCGCGGCCTGCTCCATGACGGTGCCGACGCGGGTCCCGTAGGCGAAGCCGCCCACGCCCGCGACGGCGGCCATCAGCGCGCCCCCAAGGGCGACATGGGAAAGGCCGATGGTCACGAGGCGTACAACGCCGCTTCGGCCGCGCGACGACGCGTGAGGCCAGCCAGAACCTGGCCGCCTGCCTTGTTCCAGCGGGCGAATTCGGCCTGCGCCCCGGAATGATCCCCGGCCCGATGCTTGCGCAGCAAGGTCGAGCTGTTGAAATTGGCGATGCCGATGTTGAATGCTAGCGAGACCATGGCGTCGAACTGGTTCTGGGTCGCGTTGGGCGCGGCGACGGACACGGCGCGTTCGAAACGGTCGAGGTCCTCGCGCAGCAGCGCCTCCGCCTGCGTGGCCGTGATGGTCATGCCTTGGCGAACCTTTTCGCCCGTCGAGCCGTAGCCGATGGTCCAGACCTTCGCGGGGCATAGATAGGCGGTGAGCCTGAGGCCCTCAAATTGCTTGATGATGAGCAGCCCACGGGCGCCGATGCGGCGAACGGTCATGGGATCAGTCCCCCTTTCCAAGGATGCGGTCGGAGATGCGGGCCGGCACGCTGACGAGCGTGTCGATGGCCGCCCTGACGAGGCGGGGCGTGGCGTCGAAGGCGAGAAGCGCGATGGCGAAGGCGATGGACTGCGCGACGAAATCGCTCCAGCCGGTCGCGGCGATGATGCCGATGGTGGCGTAATAGCTGACCGTCGACCCCGCGACCCATTGCATGAAGCGCTGGCCGAAGGGCAGGGCGGGCTTCCATGCCTGCGCCACGGCGGAGCCGATCAGGGAGGGCGTCAGTGATCCGATCAGGTCGGCGGCGGAATGCAGGAGGTCGCGAAGGTCCATGTCAGTCCCACAGGTTGGTGAGGGGAAGGGTGTCGGCGGTCGGCGCCGTCGCGGGCACGGTGACCTTCGTACCGGCGGGCAGGATCGGCCCCAGCGCGGCAAGGCCGGGATTGGCGTCGATCACCGTGCCCAGCGCGGCGGGGCCGAGGGCGGCATCGCGCAAGAGCAGCGCGTCGAGCATGTCGCCCTCGCGCGCGGTCAGGATGGTGGCCGCCGCCATCAGATGAGGTCCACCGTGGCGCGGCCCTTGCCGAGAATGTCGCGCACCGCGTGGAGCGCATCGCGGCGCAGCTCGCCCACGCTGGGATCGAGGTCTTCGGCGCGGCGGTCGCCCGTGGCGGAGGTGTCGATGTCGCGATAGCGCTCGACGATCTCCGCCTTGGCATAGAGGGCGACGGCCCGCCGGTAGCAGATGACCAGGCGCGATTCCCCGTCGATGTGCGGGGCGGGGATGTCGGCCAGACTATCGAACCCCGCCGCCGCCTGCGCGTTCTGCCATGCGGCAAGATCGTTGCCAACGGTGACGATGGCGCCGATCAGCGCCTCGCGCAGGCGGGCGGGGGTGACGGCCTCCCGGATGCGATGCGCGATGCGGATCGCCGCCGGGTCGATGTCCGGAAACCAGCCAAGCGCGATGACGCGATCCGGATCGGCCTCCGGCTGCGGCAGCGGCGCCGGGCAGTCGAGATCGGTGACGAAGGTCATCCCAGCGTTGACGTCATGGTCAAGGCTGCGATCTTCCACCCGCCGAAGAAAAAGAGCGCGAGGCCACAAAGGGTGACGATGACGAAAGGCCATTCGAGCCTGATGGCAAGAGCCAGGATCATCCCCCAAAAGGCCAGCCATCCGCCAGCGAGCATCATGCCGATGAACAGGCAAATCTTGATGGCGAGTAGCAGGAGAAGGGTGAAAGCGATCATGGAAACTCCTGTTCTGCCCGGCGGCTTACGGGGGTGGGGATCAGGTCAGGGGCGGCCCTTCGGCTCTAAAGCCTCCCGCCCCGCGTGATCCGCCCCCGAGCGCCGGGGGCGAGCTTGTCAGGCGGCGCCGGTGCCGCCCTGTTCGTGGGTCTCGGATGCGGGCGGGAAGGCGGCGGCATGGGCCGCGACCAGCTTTTCCGCCTTGCGGATTTTCTCCTTCACGCCAACGCGGTCATGCAGTTTCTGAGCGCGCGTCAGGACGGCCAGCGCGGACTGGATGCCGGGGAGGGCATCGGCGGTGAGTTCGCCGGTCTCCGCGCTGCGGAGCAGTTCCGTGCCGATGGCCTTGTCCAGCTTGGCGCGCACTTCGTCGTGCATGTCGATGCCGTCCGTCAGGGCTTCGACGTGCAGCAGCACATCGACCGGGAAGCCTTCGCCCACGGCCTGCACCTTGAGCGCGGCGGAGGCGATCTCCTCGACCGCGATGGTGGCCGGGTCGCGATTGTAGCGCGCGGGCATCTTGACATCGTGACGCAGGATGAAGGGCAGGATGTCGAGCGCGGCCATGTAGCTGCCGATGTCGATCAGCCAGACCATGACGGTGGGCACGATGTCGGCGGAGATGCCGGTGCCGACGCCCGCGTCGGCGGCAAGGACGCCCTCGACCCACGGCATATAGTCGGGCAGCATTCCGCGCTTCGCCTCGATCTTATGGGCGACCGACTTGATTTCCTTGAGGCGGCGCAGGTCGTGGGTGAGGCGGAGGCTCATCTGCGCGGCGGCGCGGTCGGCAGGCGTGGCCTGGTCCGCCCCCGCCGCCGGTTCGAAACCAGCGGCGGGGGTGGTGGCCGCCCCATCATCGGGAGCGGACGCAACGATCTGGGAGGCAAGGATGCGGTCCCGGTGGCGGCGAGCGAGGCTCATGTGCGTGTCCTGTCAGATGGGGCGGAGGAGGTGGTCGCGATCAGGCGGGCTTTTTGCCCATCACGACATTCTCAGCGAGAGCGCAGCGGCCGTAATCCTCGACAACATAGTCCTCATTGACGGACTCGTAGTTCTCGATCTGGTCGAGGGCCGGTTCATCCTTGATCTGGCGGCGGCGCGTCTCCTCCTGCACGTAGATGGACAGGTTATCGAGGCTGGTGACCAGCAACGCATCCTCCGGGAAGAAGGGGACGATGACCGCGCGCTTGCCCGCCATCTGCTTGGGCAGGGTCAGGATGCGGTGGGCGGCCTCGCGCTCCGTCGCGGTGTCCCCGGCGGCCTGGAGCAGGTTGAGATACTTGTCCTTCACCAGCTTCCAGCCGACAACGACGACAAGATCGGTGTCGCCGCGATGCCACGGATCGAGCAGGTCGAGCAGGTCGAAGGCGAGGGCGTCGAGGTTCGCATAGTCGGCTTCGGCCGTCGCGGTGTTGGTGGCATCGCCGTCCACCACCTCCACGCCCGACGCGACATAGATCGCCTTCGTGGCGCCGGGGGTCAGGTCGCCGTCATCCACC
This sequence comes from Sphingobium sp., assembly GCA_047602685.1. GTDB lineage: Bacteria > Pseudomonadota > Alphaproteobacteria > Sphingomonadales > Sphingomonadaceae > Sphingobium. The sequence goes on along the minus strand of JASGGS010000136.1, from coordinate 6,891 downwards.
ACGCGGTCGGCGGCGTGGGTCCGGATTTTGTGCAGCCAGCCTTCGTTGACGTCCTGAAGAAGCGGGTTCGTGGCGCGGTTGGTGGTCGCGGCGGCCGAGGTGCCGTTGAAGCCGATCATGATGCGGTCGCGGCCCTGCTGTTTCAGGATGGCGTCCCGCAGGATCGTCTGGAATTCCGCCCGATGACGCCACTGGTCGAGCTTGGCGTAGCGGATCGCATGGTCATAGTTGGTCTGACGGCAGAAATAGCCGCCGTCATCCGTGGTGTCGGTCGGGTCGGTCGGGGTGCGGCGGGTGCCGCCAGCGGTGTTGGTTCGTCCCGCGATGGAGCGCGTGACGCCCACGCCCACCTTCGCGCCCGTTTGCTCGGGCACGGGGACGATATTGATTTCCATGAGGAAATCGCTCGATTCCTGTATTTTCTCTTCGAGCTTCTGCGAGACCACCGGGGCGACGGAGAATTTGACGGTGGCGTCCTCGATGCTGTTCAGCATCGCGATCTGGCTGACATAGCCGTTGAAGAGGACGCGGGTTTCATTACGCATGTGCGTGGCTCCTGGGCGGATAGGGGGCGGGCGCGGGAAAGGCGTTGCGATCAGCAGTCCGTCTTGATGTTGGACTGGCCGCCGGTGGCGGGCTGGCGGCTGAAGTTGTTGGGCTGCGGCTCCTTGGCCAGCTTGTCCTGCACCGTGGCGAAATCGGCTTGCAGGCTGGCGAGGCCATCCGCGACGGGCTTGATGGCGGCGGCGACCTGTTCGCCCAGCGCGGTGCTGAAGGCGGCGACGTCAAAGCTATTGTCGTTCGCGGCCTTCGGCTCGTCCCTGGGCTTTTCCGGTTCGGAGCGGGTGAACATGGCGGCGAGGCCCGCGAAGCCGGACTTGATGGCGTCCGCGATTCCCGCGCCGTCGGTCGTTTCCGCTTCCATGACGATGCTCGTTTCAATGGCGGCGGAGAACAGATTATCGGGATGCTGCTTGCGCGCGTCGAACATCGGCTTGAGACCGGAGAAGCTGAGGGCCTCGGTGCCGAGGGAGGCGGGATTGTCGGTCACGGCGAGGCCGACCAGTCCGACCTTGCCGGTGCCGGAAAAATCCGGCGTGATCTCGACAGAGGTAAAGATTTTCTGTCCCGCCTTGTTGATCTTCAGGAGCTGCTCGTTCGGCTCGATCTGCGCGTAGAGCGCGCGGCGGCGCTGGGTCTGGCCGTCGATTTCGATCTCGTCGGTCTGCGCCTTCACGGCGGTGATGCTGCCATAGGCGTTGAAGGGCGGTTCAGGGCTGAACCCCTTGATATGCTCGCAGTTGATGCGCGGGGTGTAGGTCGCCGGATTGAAGGTCGAGACGATCTCATCGATCCACGAGGCTTCGATCTTGCGGCCGTCGCTGGCGGTGAAGCCTTCAACGAAGACGCGGAAAAACTTGCTTTTGGCCATGGCGGGTTTCCGGTTCCTGTCTCTGCGGCGGGCGCCAGCGCGCCCTGGTGAGTACAGGCCGCAGAAGGGGGGCAAGGCCGCCCCGGCTCAAGGCGGCTCCGTTGTAGGACCGGGCCGTACTAGCCAGCGGCGGGGAAGAGGGGCCGGGGCCGCGCTTAACGTCGCGCCCCATGACGACGCCCGAACCCGCCCTGCCGACCATCGCGATGCAGTTCGATCCGCGCCGCCATGCGCGAAGCCTTTATTGGCGCGGCTGGGGCGTCAGCCAGATCGCGGACGAATTCTCGCTGCGCGGGATCGTGGGCGACAAGGGCAAGGCGATCCCGCGCGCGACAATCGAAAGCTGGAAACAGCGCGACCGCTGGGACGATGCGCCGTCCATCCGCCGGATCGAGGATACGCTCGAAATCCGGCTGATGGCGCTGATCGCCAAGGAAAAGAAGACCGGCGCCGACTATGTCGAGATGGACGCCCTGTCGCGGCAGGTCGCCACCTTGGCGAAAATCCGGCGTTATGAGGCCCCCGGCGGGCATGAGGGCGACCTGAACGACAAGGTCGCGAACCGGAACGCCGGGCCGCGCAAGAAGCCGAAGAAGAACCATTTCACGGCCGAGCAGGCGGCTGAGCTGAAGCGCATCTTTCTGGACGGCCTGTACGATTATCAGCGCCGGTGGTGGGATGAAAAGGATCAGCGCACGCGCATGATCCTGAAGTCGCGCCAGATCGGCGCGACCTATTATTTCGCGTTCGAAGCCCTGATCGACGCCATCGAGACGGGACGAAACCAGATATTCCTGTCCGCGTCGAAGGCGCAGGCCCACCAGTTCCGCTCCTATATCGTCAGTTTCGCCAAGCTGGTGGGCGTGACCCTTCAGGGCGATCCGATGCTCATCACCTCGGACCTGCGCCCGCCGGAAGAGGCGGCGGCCGAACTGCATTATCTCGGCACGAATTTCCGCACGGCGCAGGGGCGTCACGGCAATTTCTATTTCGATGAATTCTTCTGGGTCCACAACTTTGAGGAATTGAACAAGGTCGCCTCCGGCATGGCGACCCACAAGAAGTGGCGGAAAACCTATTTTTCCACGCCGTCGACGGTGGCCCACCCCGCCTATCCCTACTGGACCGGCGAGCGCAGGAACCGCCGCCGCAAAAAGGCCGATCAGATCAAGATAGACGTCAGCCATGCGGCGCTGGCTATCGGATCGGTCGGGCCTGATCGCATCTGGCGGAATATCGTCAATATCCGCGATGCCGAGGCGGGCGGCTGCGACCTGTTCGACATCGAGGAGCTGGAAGACGAATATGCGCCGGACGAGTTTGCGAACCTCTTCCTGTGCGAATTTGTCGACGACAGCTTATCGGCCTTCAAGTTCAACGACCTGATCGCCTGCGGCTGCGACAGCCTGACGGACTGGGCGGACTTCAACCCGGAGGCGGCGCGCCCTTATGGGAATCGCGCGGTGTGGGCGGGCTATGACCCGCAGGAGAGCGAGGACGGCGACAATGCCGCGCTGGTGATCGCCGCTCCGCCGCTGGTCGAGGGCGGGACGTTCCGGATATTGGAGCGTCACCAGCTGCGCGGCCTCGATTTCGAGCAGCAGGCCGAATTCATCAAGGCGGTGCTGAAGCGCTATCATTGCACCTATCTGGGCATCGACGCCAAGGGCGTGGGCGCGGGCGTCTATCAGCTTTGCGCCAAGCCCGGCGCGATGCCGGGGACCATGGTCGCGAAGATCGAATATTCGCTCGAACTGAAGGCGCAGATGGTCATGAAGGCGCAGAATGTGGTGCGCCGGGGCCGCCTGGCCTTTGACGGCGGCATGCTCGACATCGTGTCGTCCTTCGTATCGATCAAGAAGACGCTGACCACCAGCGGCCGAAACGTCACCTTCAAGGCGGGGCGCGGCGGCAATGACGGCCATGCCGATCTGGCGTGGGCCACGATGCACATCCTCATGAACGAACCGCTCGACGGCAAGGAAAAGCCGAAGGCAACGATGGAGATATTGTGATGATCTATCAACCGCCGACCAAGGCATTGCCGATCTGGCGCCTCACCCCGGCCGAAGAAGCCATAATCGAAGACTACTGGATGGGCCTGACTGCGCAAGAGTTTCGTCGGCTGTATGTCTGCGAGTTTGTTCCGGACCACCGGCCCGACCAGAAAGGGGAGAGGGTACGATGAGCAAGCGCGCGCGCCGTATGAGCCGGGCAGAGGCGAGGGAGGCGCAGCGCGGGGCGCTGGTGTCAGCCGCGTCCAACGACAATGGCGTCACCGCCTTCACCTTTGGCGATCCCGAACCCGTTCTCGACCGGTCGACCATTCTCGACATGCTGGAATGCTGGCACAACCACCGCTGGTACGAGCCGCCGCTCAGCCGGGAGGGGCTGGCCCGCGCCTTTCGCGCCAGCCCGCATCATTCCAGCGCCATCATCCTGAAGCGCAACATGCTGGCGGCCAGCCTGATCCCGACGCCCTGGCTGTCGCGCCGGACGTTCGAGGCGGCGGTGCAGGACTATCTGGTGTTCGGGGATGCCTTCTTCCAGATCGTGCGGAACCGGCTGGGCGGGGTGCTCCGCCTCGATCACAGCCTGTCGAAATATACCAGGCGCGGGGTCGAGCCGGGCAGCTTCTGGTGGGTGCCGGGCTTCAAGACGGAGGAGGAGTTCCCGAAGGACAGCGTGATCCAGTTGCGCGCGCCGGACATCAACCAGGAGATTTACGGGGTGCCGGAATATCTTTCCGCGCTCCAGTCCGCGCTGCTCAACGAAAGCGCGACCCTGTTCCGGCGCCGCTATTATCTCAACGGGTCGCATGCCGGGTACATCCTCTATGCGACCGGCGATTTTGCCGATGGCGATGTCGATGCCATGCGCGAGGCGCTGAAGCGGTCGAAGGGGCCGGGGAATTTCCGCAACCTGTTCGTCCATGCGCCGGGCGGCAAGGAACACGGCATCAAGATACATCCCATCGCGGAGGTGGGGGCGAAGGACGAATTTCTGGGCATCAAGAACACGACGCGGGACGATGTGCTGGCGGCGCACCGCGCGCCGCCGCAGCTGCTCGGCATCGTGCCCGCCAATGCAGGCGGCTTTGGCGATGTCTCCAAGGCCCGCGATGCTTTTGACGAGCTGGAATGCGATGCGCTGCGCGCCGTGTTCCTCGATCTGAACGAACAGGTCGGCGTGGAGGCGGTCCGTTTCCGCGAACGGGTGAAGCCCGCCGACTGAGATTTCGCCGGCAGGGCGGACCGCATGGGGCGGCTTGGCATAGGCCAGGCCGCCCCTTTTTATCGCCGCATGCTCACCCAGCGCCGCCGCAGCCAGCGCATGCGATTGGCGAAGAAGTCCCATTGCTCGTCATTATTGGGCAACCACTCGGCCGTGACCGGATCATCCACCAGCGTCAGCCGGGGCGTCTTGGCCAGGCAGAAGCGGCATCGCAGCCGCCGGGTGGCGGCGGCGATGTCCGTGTCATATCGGTTGATCTCATACCAGCGCGCCAAGGCAGAGGGGCAGAAGACGGCGCCGTGCCAGCATGACAGGCAGCGGATCTCCAAGTTTCCCTTTCCGATGAAGTGCTGAAGATCGGTCGGTTGGAGGCTGGTCTCGCCGTCATCGCCTAGCGCCTGGGCGTCGGCTCCCGCTTCGCCCATGCCAGCGCACCCTGCATAAACGGCCCGTCATCGCGCAGACCTTTGCGTATCTCCTCAAGGAATTGGCCATTGCCATGTCCTTGCTGCTCCAGCGCGTCGGCAACTGCCGAGCGTATCCGATCAATCTGTTCCATATCGTTCTCCATGGATGGAACATATCGAGAACACTAGGCGAGTCGGTCAAGTTCTATGAGACGGGGCGAGGATGCCCTGAGAGGCCCGCACAGAGCAGGGACGGTCTAGGGCGTCCCTTCGCGGCGCGCGGCCCCATCGCCGCTCCACGGGGCGCCCCCGGCCACGACAGGGGGCGTTGCCACCTCGATTTGCGCGCTTTTCCCCCCGCCTCGCCTGCGCACTTTTCGTGTCCCTTTTGATGCAGCCGGTCGCCACCGGCTTCCCCGGCGCGGGCTGTGGGCCACAGAGCGATTGCCAGAGGCCGCGCGCTGATGCGTTTTGATGCGCCCTCAGCCGCTTCGCGCGCCGGTAGCGAGGACAAGTTCCGTTTTGACCTGGGCGCCCCTTGGGCAGCCCCGGACCGGCGCGAGCCGGTCCGCCCCCAACGGTTGGACCGTGGGGTGAAATAGCCTGTTCGGGCGATTGTGGGGGTGGCATGGTCCGCAAATAGCGTCTGACGAAAGTCAGTCCTTTCAATCCTTAAATATCTCCCTCAGGATAGTGCCCTAAGTTTGTGCTCGCGTTAGCGGCTCTATCGACCGCGCGTCCCAAAGCCTCCAACCGGGCGCTAAGGTCGCGCGATTCCCGGTGGCCTTGACGGTCCTCTGCCTCAATGTTCGCGCGGAACTGCGGATGCCAGATGGGATTATCCACCGGCGGCGCGCCAGCCGCATGGCTTGTGACGGTCCGAGGGGCGGGTTGGCCCTTGTTCCTGAAATGTCGTTTTACCGCCTCGCGCCAGCGTTGCTTGACGCGGCTGGGAAGGGCGCGCAGATCGAAGAAGAACGCATTCGATATTTGCTCGCGCTGCGGCCCCTTACGTCCGGCCGTCTCCGCTTGGGTGGTGCGGCGAACCCACCGCAGGCCCAGCCACTTCACGAAGCGATAGCATGCTTTGATGGCTGTGTTGCGATGGCACCCGGCCCTGTCGGCAATCTCCGCATAGGAGGGATCGAGCTGGCCCGTCTTGAAGTCCAGTCGGCCGAGAAGCGCCTTGAGGATGCGGCGGTCACCGTCCTGCAAGCGATCCTTACCCTTATAGCCGTTCTGGCGCTGCTGGTGCAGCGCTTCATCGAACGCCTGGAGCATCGCGCCGACCAGTGCCCAGCCTTGCTCCCTGGTGCCGTCCCCTATGCGGCGGAACACTTGGGCGCGCCTGTCGTCTTCGTCGTAGCTCCAGCGCCGGGGAGGCTTCTCCTGACTGGTTGTTTCCTTACGCTCGACAAAGCCAAGCGCGATATCCCCAAAGGCGCGCATGCTCATGCGGCGCCTCCATGGACGTTGGTGTTGAAATGATGGCGGAAAGAGCGAGAATGAATAAGCAGCGACGTCATGTCGGCTCCCCCGATCAGGAGCTGAGAGACGCAACGCGGGGCCTCGACTGCGTTGCGGACGATACTGTTGCTGCTGATCGGGGTTCCGGTGCGATTCCGGTGCAAGTGCAAAACTTGAACGGAAAACAGCGGGTTTCAGAACCTTTTCAGATTGCCGCCATCGCGAAAAACATGGCAAAAACTATGACTAGCCTGTGTTTTCGTAATGCGGGGGTCACAGGTTCGAGTCCTGTAAGCGGCACCATTTCGGTCCAAAAGCCCGAGTCCCTAGCACCGCCGCCTCTACGCCAGA
>JASGGS010000135.1:0-11486 GCA_047602685.1 Sphingobium sp. | reverse complement strand
GCGACATCACGCACATTATCGGCAAGGATATTGTCCGCTTCCACGCGGTCTACTGGCCGGCCTTTCTGATGAGCGCGAACATTCCGCTGCCCCGGCATGTCTTCGGTCATGGCTTCGTGCTCAACAGGGGCGAGAAGATGTCGAAGTCGCTGGGCAATGTCGCTGATCCGCTGGAACTGGCGGATCGGTTCGGCGTGGACCAGCTCCGCTATTTCCTGCTGGCCGAGGTGACATTCGGCAATGACGGGAGTTACAGCCCGGAAGCCATTGTCCTGAAAGCCAATTCCGACCTGGCGAACAGCTTCGGCAATCTCGCCCAGCGCACGCTGAGCTTCATCGCGAAGAATCTCGACGGCCGCCTGCCCGCCGCCGATCCGGCCGATGCCGATCGCGCGCTGCTGGCCGATGTCGGCAAGGCATGCGGCGCGGACGTGCCCGCGGCCTTCGCCGAACTGGCGCCCTCGGTCGCCATCGAAAGCTGGATACGCGCCGTCTTCGCCTGCAATGCCTATATCGACGCGCAGGCGCCCTGGGCGCTGCGCAAGACCGATCCGGCGCGCATGGAGGCGGTGCTGGCGACCCTCTATGTCGCGATCGGCCAGCTCGCCATCGCCATCGCCCCGGTCATCCCGGCCAGCGCGGAGGCTCTGCTCGACCAGATGGGCGTGCCCGCCGGGGCGCGGACCTATGCCGGGCTTGCGGGCGGCTGGTTCGACGATCTTCGCGCATCGGGCTTCACCCTGTCGCCGCCCAGGCCGCTTTTCCCGCGCCTGGAGCTGCCGCCCGAAGAGGATTGAGGAGCGATGTTCACGGACAGCCATTGCCATTTGAATTACAAGGGTCTTGTCGAGGAACAGGCGGCGGTGCTGGCGCGCGCACGGGAAGGGGGCGTGTCGCGCATGCTCAACATCGCGACTCGCGCCTCCGAATGGCCCGATGTGCTGGCGACGGCCGAACGGGAGGCCGATGTGTGGGCCACCATCGGCATCCACCCGCATGAGGCGGACGAGCATCCGGATGTGGACACCGCGCGTCTGGTGGAGGGCGCTGCCCATCCCCGTATCGTCGGCATTGGCGAGACCGGCCTCGATTATTATTACGACCATAGCGACCGCCGGCGCCAGCAGGAGAGTTTCCGCGCGCATATCGCCGCGTCGCGCGAGACCGGCCTGCCGCTGATCGTCCATACCCGCGATGCGGAGGAGGACACCGCCGCGATCCTGGACGAGGAGATGGCGAAGGGCGCTTTTCCCGGCGTCATCCATTGTTTCACCGCCAGCGATGCCTTTGCCGACATCGCGCTCGGCCTTGGCTTCTATATCAGCCTGTCGGGCATCGTGACCTTCCGCAACGCGAAGGCGTTGCAGGAAACGGCGAAGCGCATTCCGGAGGATCGCCTGCTGATCGAGACCGACTCCCCGTTCCTTGCCCCCATACCGCATCGGGGCAAGACCTGCGAACCGCTGTTCGTGACGGATACCGCGCGCTTCCTCGCTGATTTGCGCGGTGTTTCGGTGGAGGAACTGGGGGAGAGGACAAGCGCCAACTTCACCAGCCTGTTCTCGAAATGTTCGGCGGGGTAGAGCAGGGGCGGCGATGCTCAGGCTGACCATATTGGGATGCGGCACATCCTCCGGGGTGCCGCGCATCGGCAATGACTGGGGCGCATGCGATCCCGCCGATGCGCGCAACCGCCGGACACGGGCGTCGATATTGGTGGAGAGCGGGACGACGCGCATCCTGGTCGATACCGGACCGGACATGCGCGCACAGCTTCTGGCCGTTGGAACCGGCCATGTCGATGCCGTACTGTGGACGCACGACCATGCCGATCATTGCCATGGCATCGACGATCTCCGCCAGATCGCCCAGAACAGCCGGTCAGTCGTGCGCGCCTATGCGCGGCGGGAGACGCTGGACCTGCTCAGGCGCCGTTTCGCCTATGCCTTTGAAGGGCGCTCCGGCTATCCGCCGATCATCGACGGGCAGGTGCTGCCCGAAGGCCGGCTGTCTATCGGCGACATCGCCATAGAGGCCGTGGACCAACCGCATGGCGAAATCTTCTCCACGGGCTTCCGCTTCACGCATGATGGGAAGTCCATCGGCTATTCGACGGATTTTCATGAGGTGACGCCGGAAATGATCGCCTTCTTCGCGGGGGTCGATATCTGGGTGGCGGATGCGTTGCGGGAACGGCCGCATCCCACCCATGCGCATCTGGCCCTGACGCTGGAGGCCATTGCGGCGGTCGCCCCGGCGCGCGCCTATCTCACGCATATGGACACCAGCATGGACTATGCCGCGCTGTCGGCGCGGTTGCCCCAGGGGGTCGAACCGGCGCATGACGGCCTTGTCGTCGTGCTGGACGGCGAAGAGACAGGCTGGAGGGAGACGGGCGGGAATGAATGATGGCGACAGCATCGCGCGGTTCGTCTGGATAGTGCTGGTGCTGCTGTTCGTCGCCAGCTCGCTCTTTGCCCGCCGCATCCCTCTGGCCCGCCTCGTCGGCTGGTCGCTCGGCTGGGTGGCGCTGTTCTTCGGCGCCTATCTGTTGTTCGACTGGATATCGCCCGAACTGGCGCGCTGGCAGCAATCGCGTCGCGGCGGCGACGTGCGGGCCGTGGAGACGGGCGCTCAGCCGGGGCCTGCCGCGATATCCTCCTCCAATGGCGGTGCCGTGGGGACGAGTGGCCGGGCGGTGGCGATCCCCATGAATGAGGATGGCCATTTCTGGGTCACGGCGCGGGTCAATGGACGCGGCGTCCGCTTCCTGGTGGACAGCGGCGCCAGCATCACGGCCTTGTCGCGATCCAGCGCCGACAGGCTGGGCCTGACGATCGACCCGCTGCGTGGCGGCATAGTGATGCAGACCGCCAATGGAGCGGTGAAGGCCGACCGGTCGAGCATCGCGCTGATAGAGATCGAGGAGGCGATCCGGGCATCGGACCTGCCGGTGGTCGTCTCCGAATCCTTCGGGACCATCAACGTGCTGGGCATGAACTTCCTGAACAAGCTCAAATCCTGGCGCGTCGAGGACGGCAGGATGATCCTGGAGGCCCGCTGAACAAGGGGGGCATCAAGCCGAGAGCGCCGCACGGTGTCTGCATGGATATTTAACATAATCCTTATTATCGGATTTTGAGATTGATAGGAGTGGCCGGTCCAGGCCCGCTCGCCCTCTTATGGGATGACCCGAATAGATCGGTGGCCGACGCTGTATATTGAGCCGCAACCGCATGCGCCGACCCTGCCGCCTCGCCATCGGCTCTGGCATTGCGATATGCTCATCTTCTTCAGATACTTGTCCTGACATGCTGCTTGGCGCGTCACCACATTGCCGGTCCACGCCTCAGGAAACCAAACCAATATATTATAATATAATGATTTTATTGCCATCAATGCGCCGGGCCTAGTCTCGCGGAGCCGCGCTTTCCGGAAATTCATTATGAAAATAATGTTGCGATGCCGAAATTTAACTATTTGTTAACGATTTGGGCGAAAAGTTAAGTCGCGTTAAGAATTGGGGGATGGCGAGGTTTATGCCGTACAGACAGACGGTGCCTTCATGCGACCTTCGGGCCGTGATGACGGCCATTGTCGTCTTTTTGCAGGGATGCTGGCCCGATCCCGTGAATATGACACCCTGCAACCTCACCCCCTCTCCCACCGACCGCCTGTTTCTGGAAGCCGCCCTCGCGCTTCAGGATGACGGGGCGATCATGTATGAGGCGATGCTGGTGGGTGTGGAAACGCGGCCATGCCTGCGCGATACGATATTGACGCGAAAGGGCCAGCTCCTGTTTCTCGCCTCTCAGTCCTGATCGGCCGCCTTCAATCCGCCCCGCGCCTCGGCCACCTTCGCCCAGGCCGCCAGCCGCAATTCCAGCATGGACACGACGACGCTGGCGATCAGCTTGAGCGTGGCCAGTTCCTCTTCGCTCAGCTTGCGGGGCTGAAAATCCAGTGCCGCCAATACGCCGATATTGTGCCCGTCGGCCGTGCGGAGCGGGATTCCGGCATAGAAGCGCAGGCCCAGATCCCCCGCGACCAGCGGATTGGCAAGGGTGCGGGGATCGACGATAGCATCCTCCACGATCCACGGCTCGTCCTGTGCCACGGCGGATGCGCACAGGCCCGGCTCCGCGCCGATCCGGTCCACGTCCAGCCCCGGATGCGCCATCAGGAAAACGCCGTCGCGATCCAATATGCTGACCACCGCCGCCTTGCAGTCCAGGAAGCGCCGTACCAGTTCGGCCAGCGTGTCGAAGGACCCGTCCCGGGGTATGTCGAGGATATGGTGACGGCGTATAGCCTCAAGCTGGAGGAGGTCCTGCAAATCCTGGGATGCGATTTTCGTCACTGGCTGCACGACTCTTATCTTTGCTATGCCATTTCGGGTGATCCTAACGCACTATCCGCCAAAGGGTAAAAATTCTTTAACCATGGCATGGTGGCGGGCGTTTTGCGCTTCCCTTGCCCAGTCGGACATCTTTCCATGGCAACTGAACCGGACATCACTCCCCTCACCGACGTCATGGCGCGGCTGCGCGATCCGGATCGCGGCTGCGCCTGGGATGTCGCGCAGAATTTCTCGACCATCGCGCCCTATACGATCGAGGAGGCCTATGAAGTCGCCGATGCCATAGCGCGGCAGGATCTGGCGGCGCTGCGCGACGAACTGGGCGATCTCCTCCTTCAGGTCGTCTTCCACAGCCGCATGGCGGAGGAACAGGGCGCCTTCGCCCTTTCAGACGTGATCGCCTCCATCACGGGCAAGATGATCCGCCGTCATCCCCATGTCTTTCGCGAGGGCGGCGAGTCGCCGGGGTGGGAAAGTATCAAGGCCGAGGAGCGGCGGGAGGCCGGGGCGGACGGCGCGCTGGACGGCGTGGCCGCCGCCCTTCCCGCCCTGATGCGCGCGCAGAAGCTCCAGAAGCGCGCCGCGCGCACGGGCTTCGACTGGCCTGATACGGAGGGCGTGGCGGACAAGATCGCGGAGGAGCTGGCCGAACTGGCCGCCGCGCCCGATGAGGATGCCGTGGAGGAGGAGGCCGGCGACCTCCTCTTCGCGGTCGTCAACCTCGTCCGTCATCGCGGCGTGGATGCGGAGGCGGCCCTGCGCCGGGCCAATATCAAGTTCGAACGCCGTTTCCGCGCGATGGAGGAGATGGCGGGACCGGCTTTCCCCGCGTTAGACCCCGATGCCAAGGAAGCGCTATGGACGGAGGCGAAGCGGCGCGGGCTTTGATCCGTCTCGCCCCGCGGCCCCAACCTACAGCCAGCCCGTCCGCTTGAACCGCCGGTAGAGCGCGCCGCATATCACCGCCATCAGGCCGATGACGATAAAATAGCCATATTTCCAGCGCAATTCCGGCATGAAGTCGAAGTTCATGCCGTAAATGCCCGCAATCGCTGTCGGAACCGCCAGTATCGCGGCCCATGCGGCCAGTTGCCGCGTGATCTCGCCCTGGCGCTGCTGCTCGACCAGGTTGCTGGTCTCTATGGCGGAGGACAGGACCTCGCGCAGGCCGCCCACCCGATATTCCGCGCGCAGCACATGGTCGAGCACGTCGCGGAAATAGGGCATGGTATTGTCGTCGATGCAGGGGAAGTCGAGGTTCACCAGCTTGCGCGCCACCTCCTGCATCGGACCCAATATGCGCTGGAACCGCACCGTGTCGTGGCGCAGGGAGAAGAGCTGCACCACATCCTCGTGCCGCAAATATCCTTCCAGCAGGCGATCCTCCATCGCCAGCACATCCTCCTCGATCGTGTTGACGATGGGGAAATAGCCGTCGACGATATAGTCGAGGATCGCGTGCAGCACATAATCCGGGCCATGGCCCAGCAGCATGGGCGTGGTCTCAAGTTGTTCGCGCAGGCGCGTATGGCTGCGCGCGGAGCCGTGGCGGACCGTGACGATGAAGCTGCGGCCAAGGAAGATCGCCGTCTCGCCATAGTCGATGCGGCCTTCGACCAGGCTGGCCGTGCGGGCGATGAGGAACAACTGCTCGCCATAGCTTTCCAGCTTGGGCAATTGCCGTCCGTTCACCGCATCCTCCACCGCGAGCGGGTGGAGGCCGTACCGGTCCGCGACGGATTTCATCTCCGCCTCGCTCGGCTCGAACAGGCCAACCCAGTCGAAGCCGGTTTCGGGCGGGGTTTCGGATATGCCGCCGCCCGCCGTCAGGTCGATCCGCTCGGATGGAGCGCCCTTTTCATAATGGACCGCCGCGATGATCGTCACGCGCTTGTGCTCCGCTCGCCGAAGCGCGACAGGAAGCGCGCATATTCGGCGCCGCTCAGCCGCACGTCGATGGCGATCCGGCCTTCCTGCGCCCCCTGCGTCTCCAGCACGTCGCCATGCTCGTGCAGCCAGGCCAGTGCCGCGCCGTCGGCGGGATCGAGCAGCAGGCGATGATGGGCGAGGTCGCGCAGCAGCTGGTCGCGCACCGCCAGGGTCAGCGCCTCGACCCCCTCCCCGCTCGCGGCGGAGACCGGCACGGCGGTCTCGCGCTGCGCCCGCTCCTCCACGACCGGCCGCGCCTCCGCGTCCAGCAGGTCGATCTTGTTCCAGACCTCCATGATGGGGGCGCCGTCGCCCGGCGCTCCATCCTCTCCGCCGGGCAGCACGCCCAGTTCGCCCAGCACGCCCAGCACGTCGTCGCGCTGCGCCTCGCTGTCGGGATGGGCGATGTCGCGGACATGGAGGATGAGGTCGGCGGCGACCACTTCCTCCAGCGTCGCGCGGAAGGCCGCGATGAGCTGCGTCGGCAGGTCGGATACGAAACCCACCGTGTCCGACACTATGGCCTTGTCGATGCCGGGCAGGCGGATGGCGCGCATGGTGGGGTCGAGCGTGGCGAACAGCATGTCCTGCGCCGTCACCTCTGCCCCGGTCAGGCGGTTGAACAGGGTCGACTTGCCCGCATTGGTATAGCCGACCAGCGCGATCACCGGCCAGGGCGCGCGCCGCCGCCGCTCGCGATGGAGCGCGCGGGTGCGCGTCACCTGGTCCAGTTCCCGGCGGATGCGCGCCATGCGGTCGCGGATCATGCGCCGGTCGGCCTCGATCTGCGTCTCGCCGGGACCGCCCAGGAAGCCGAAACCGCCGCGCTGCCGCTCCAAATGGGTCCAGCTACGGACGAGGCGCCCCGCCTGATAGTCGAGATGGGCCAGCTCCACCTGCAACCGCCCCTCCGCCGTCGCGGCGCGCTCGCCGAAGATTTCGAGGATCAGGCCGGTCCGGTCGATCACCTTGGCCTGTGTCAGCTTTTCGAGATTGCTCTGCTGGATCGGGGTCAGGGCATTGTCGACGACGACCAGTTCCGCCTCGTCCTGCACGACCAGGGTCGCGATTTCGTCCGCCTGGCCGGAGCCGAACAGCGTGGCCGGGCGCGACTGCCGCACCCGGAACGCCTTTGTCTCGCGCACGTCGAGGCCGATGGCGCGGGCGAGGCCGCTTGCCTCCTCCAGCCGCGCATTCAGGTCGCGATCGTGGCGATTGCCCAGATCGGCATGCACGACAATGGCCCGCGCGCCGCGCGCTACCTCCTCACGTTCTGAAAAAGTCGAAATCGCTAAACTCTCCGACGACGATCAGCCCTTGTCGTCATCCTCGTCGCTTTCGCCCGACAAGTCGAGCGGGTGCAGCGGCTGCACGGTCGAAATGGCATGCTTGTAGACCAGCTGGACGAGGCCGTCGCGCTGGAGCAGCATGCAGAACAGGTCGAAGGCGGCGATCTCGCCCTGGAGCATCACGCCATTGACCAGGAACATGGTGACCGGATCGCCCGAATTATGCACCGCGCTCAGGAATATCTCCTGAAGGAGGCGGGGCTTGCGGTCATTCGCCTCGAAGGTCTTGCGGACCTGCGTCAGGTCGACCGGATGGGCGGGCATGACGGTGGAGATCGCATGCTTGTAGACCAGTTGGGTCTGGCCGTCGCGGCGCAGCAGCACGGAGAAATTGTCGAACCAGGTGATGATGCCCTGGAGCTTCACCCCCTTGACGAGGAACATGGTAACGGGCGTCTTGGTCTTGCGCAGGGTGTTCAGGAAAACATCCTGAAGATTGTTGATCTTTTCGGCCATTGTAACGCTCCGTTATTGGCGAGTCGTAGCCCGCATTGGTCCCGTTGACGGGACATCTCCTACAACCGGCCATCGCCGGCTGCCCCATGGATAGGACAAAGGCGGACCGAAATCCACCCTTCCTTGGGTGCGGCGCACAAAAAGCGATTGGAGCGGCAAATGGCGGTTTTTCAGCCCTCCCGTTCGTCCGTCAGGCCCAGCAGTTTCAGCTTACGGTGCAGTGCGGAGCGCTCCATGCCGATGAAGCTGGCGGTACGGGAGATATTGCCGGAGAACCGCTTTATCTGAACGCGCAAATATTCGCGCTCGAAGCTCTCCCGCGCCTCGCGCAGGGGGGCGCCCATGATCGCGCCGGAGACGAGGCCGTCATTGTCCGGATCGTTGCCCGATTCGACCGGCAGCATGTCGATGTCGATCCGGCCGATCCGGTCGGCGGGCGCCAGGATCATGGTGCGTTCGATCAGGTTGCGCAGTTGCCGGACATTGCCCGGCCACTGGCCGGCCTGGAGCGCGGCCATGGCATTGGGGGCGACCTCCGGCACGGCGATGCGCCGGTCGGCGGCGAAGCGCGCCAGATAATGCTCCACCAGCGCCGGGATATCGTCCCGCCGTCCTTCCAGCGGGGGAATGGCGAGCGGCACCACGTTCAGCCGGTAATAGAGGTCCTCGCGAAAGCTGCTGCGGCCGATCTCCTCGCGCAGGTCGCGCGCTGTGGAGGAGATGACGCGGACATCGACCTTCACCTGCCGCTGGCCGCCGATGCGGGTGAAGCTCTGGTCGGTCAGGACGCGCAATATCTTGGCCTGGGTGGTCGGCGGCATGTCCGCCACCTCGTCGAGATAGAGCGTGCCGCCATGCGCCTGTTCGAGGAGGCCGGGGCGCGTCGGGCCGGAGCCGTCCTCCAGGCCGAACAGCTCCTCCTCCACCCGGTGCGGGTCCATGCAGGCGCAGGCCAGCACGACGAAGGGCGCGTCGGCGCGGGAGGACCAGGCGTGGAGCATGCGCGCCGCCACTTCCTTGCCGACGCCCGCCGGCCCGGTGATGAGGACCCGGCTGCCCGTCGCCGCCACCTTCTTGATGGTCGCGCGGACCTGGTTGATCGCGGTGCTGGTGCCGGTCAGCTCGTCATCGCCGCCCACGCGCTGCTTCAGGGCCTGATTCTCGCGCCGCAGCCGCTCCGTCTCGGTCGCGCGGGCGACGAGGTGGAGCAGGCGGTCGGCCTCGAACGGCTTCTCGATGAAGTCGGCCGCGCCCTTGCGGATGGCGGCGACGGCGGTGTCGATATTGCCATGGCCGGAGATGATGAGGACGGGGATGGTCGCGTCACGCCGCTTGATCTCGTCCAGCAATTCCAGCCCGTCCAGCTTCGATCCTTGAAGCCACACGTCCAGCAGCACCAGCGACGGACGGCGCGCGTCCAGTTCCGACAGCGCGTCGTCGCTATTGGCGGCGGTGCGGGTCTCGAAGCCCTCATCCTCCAGCACGCCCGCGACCAGTTCGCGAATATCGGCTTCGTCGTCGACTATCAGTACGTCAAGCGCCATCGGCTGTTTCCAAACCTTTCTCGAAATTACCCCGGTCGTCCTCGGCGAGCCGCGCGAGGCGATGCGTGTCGAACCGGATGATCACATGCGCGCCGCCGCCGGGCGCGTCCTCGAACGCGATCGTGCCCTGATGCTCCTCGACGATCTTCTTCACGATGGCGAGGCCCAGGCCCGTGCCCTTGGCGCGGGTGGTCATATAGGGTTCCAGGATGCGGCCCCGGTCCTGCGGCAGGCCGATGCCGTCGTCCGTCACGGTGATGGCGAGGATGCCTTCCTCGCCCTCCCCGCCGCCGCGGGACAGCGCCATGCTGACATGGCCGGCGATGCCCTCCACCGGCTCGCGATGGCGTTGCTCTATCGCCTCCACCGCATTCTTGACGACATTGGTCAGCGCCTGGCCGATCTGGCGGCGGTCGCACACCATGTCGGCCGCCATGTCGTCCATGTGGAAGGCGAAGCGTATCTCCGGATGCGCGACCTCGTGCAGGAACAGCGAGTGCCGGGCGATATCGTCCATCGCCTCCCGGCGGAAGACCGGCTTGGGCATGCGCGCGAAGCTGGAGAACTCGTCCACGATCCGGCGCAGATCGCCCACCTGGCGGATGATCGTGTGGGTCAGCCGCTGGAAGGTGCCCTTGTCCGCCTCGCCGTCTATATCCTTGCCATAGCGGCGCTGGAGGCGCTCGGCGGCGAGCTGGATCGGGGTCAGCGGGTTCTTGATCTCGTGCGCGATGCGCCGGGCGACGTCCGACCATGCCGCGCGCCGCTGGTCGAGAAGCTGCTGCGTGATGTCGTCGAAGGTCAGCACCTGGCCGGAGACGTCCGCCACCACCTTGACCGCCAGCGTGCGGATTTCGGGGCCGGATCGCACCTGGATGATGTCCGCCGCGCTGCCGCCCGCCAGCAATTCGGCAAGGTCGGGGGAGAAATCGGCCAGCGGCCGCCCTTCCGCCTCCCCGCCCTCGGGCAGCAATATGGCGCGCGCGGAGCTGTTGATCAGCTTCACTATGCCCGCCTGGTCGACCGACACCACGCCCGCCGTCACGCCGGACAGCACCGCTTCGGTAAAGGCGCGGCGGTTGTCGAGCTGGCTGTTGGCGTTGACCAGGGCGCCGGTCTGCGCCTCCAGGCGCTGCGTCATGCGGTTGAAGGCGCTGGCCAGGGTGCCGATCTCGTCCGGGGCATGCGGCCCCGCGACCCGCGTCGACAGGTCGCCCGCCGTCACGCGCCGCGCCGCGTCCACCAGTTCGCCCACCGGCGCCACCACGCGGTCCGCGACCGCCAGCGCCACCCATACGGCAAAGCCCACCAGCGCAAGCGTCCCCGCGAACAGCGCGACGTTGAAGCGAAGCTGCAACTGGCGCGACTGCGCGGCAAAGGCGTCATAATCCGCCAGCACCGTCTGCGCGCGTTCCATCTGGCTGAAGGCCGGCGCCTCCGCGTCGCGATTGGCGTAGAGGAAGATGTTGCTGTCCGGGTAGAGCAGCGTGACCGCCTCGATCTGCTTGGGCTGCGCCTGCACGACCACCGTCTCGCCCCGGCGCAGGCGCTGCACGACATCCTGCGAGATCAGGTCGCGCGCGGGCCGGGCATCGGGATCGACCGTCGCGGCGGTGCGCGCCACCCCGTCCCGCCCGATCTCGATGATCGACGACCCGTTCAGCTTTCGCGTCACGACCTGATAGATATAGCCCTCGGCGAAGGTCGGGCTGCTGATCTTGGACTGTTGCAGATAGTCGCGCAGGTCCCCCGCCATGGTGACCGTCTCGTCGCCCACCTCGCGCACATTCTGCTGATAATAGCCGCGCGCCAGGTCGCTGGCGTTCTGGAGCATGGACCGGGCATTTT
>JASGGS010000134.1:0-11509 GCA_047602685.1 Sphingobium sp. | reverse complement strand
CAGTCGCGCCGCGTCGCCCGCGCGATCGTCGCCGCGCGCCCCCTCGCGCGCACCGGCGAACTGGCGGCGGTCGTCCGCCGCGCCCTCGGCCACAAGCCCGGCCAGCCCAAGGACCCCGCCACCCGGACCTTCCAGGCGATCCGCATCTTCCTCAACCAGGAACTGGCGGAACTGGAGGCGGGGCTGGAGGCGGCCGAGGCGGTGCTGGAGGAGGGCGGGCGCCTCGCCGTCGTCACCTTCCACAGCCTGGAAGACCGCATCGTCAAGAATTTCCTGCGGGAGCGCAGCGGCTCGGAAGGGGGCGGATCGCGCCATCGCCCGGAGGTCGCGCGCAGCCGCATCCCCACATTCGCCAGGCCCGCGCGCGCCGTGCGCGGCGCCGACGCGGAAATCGCCCGCAATCCGCGCGCCCGCTCCGCCACGCTGCGCAGCGCCGTCCGCACCAATGCCCCTGCCTGGTCCTCGCTGGGAGTTCAGCCATGATCGCGATCAAGCGTCTCAAGAATATCCTGTGGATACTGATCGTGGCCTTCGGGGCCTTGACCGCCTATCTGATCTCGCTGCGGGTCGCGACGGAGCGCAACGCGGTGCAGGCGCTGGAGCGCAAGATCTTCCATGTCCGCTCCGACATCCGCTATCTGGAAACGGAGTTCGAAGCGCGGGCCAACATGCGCCAGCTCGAAAAATGGAACGCCGACGACTATCGCTACGGCGCGCCGCAGGTGGCGCAATATCTGCCCGACGAGCGCGCCCTGGCCAGCCTCCAGGGCGTGAAGACCAATGGCGATGTCTATGTCGCGCCGCCGGTCATGATGGCGATGGCGGACGAGGCGGAGGCGCAGCCTGAAAAGGTCGCCGTCGTCGAAAGCCCCGCTCCCGCGCAAATCCGCGAGGACGATTCCATCCTGCGCGTCGCGGCGGCGGCCGCGACCGCCTCCGCTCCCGTGCGCGACACCGCGCCCGCCGCCCCCGTCCGCAAGGCGGCGAAGGAGGCGGCCAGCGAGAAGGCGCCCGTCCGCACCGCATCGGTTTCCGCGCCTCCGGCGAGCCGTCCGACGCCCGATCCCGTGGCGCGCAAGGCGGCGCGCATGGCGCTGCTCGATTCGCAATTGCTGGATGACCGCACCTTGCGCGACCTGGGCGCGAAGGCGCAGGCGGAAACGCGCGGCAGGGGGAACTGATGGCCACGGTCCTCGCCCGGCCCGCCGGCACGGGCAAGCCCACGCAGAGATTCGACCTGATCGGCGTCGCGCATGCGCGCCTTGTCGTGCTTCTGCTCCTCTTCGGCGTCGCGACGCTGGTGCTGGCCGGGCGCATGCTGTGGATGGGCATGTTCGCGGACGCGGCTGAGGGCGGCGGCGTACCCTCCGCCATGGTGCCGCCGCGCGCCGACATACTCGACCGCAATGGCGAGCCGCTGGCGCGCACCATCGACGCCTATTCCATCGCCGCGCGCCCGGAACGCATCATCGGCAACCGGCAGGACCTGGCCGACAAGCTGCACGAGATTTTCCCGGATACGAGCGCGGGCACCTTCTACCGGCTGCTCCAGCCCACCCGGCGCTGGGTCTATCTGCGCCGCCGCGCGCTGCCGGAACAGGTGGCGGCGGTCAATGCCCTGGGCGAGGTCGGCATCGAGTTCCCGCGCGAGAAGGAGCGTCTTTATCCGCAGCGCACCCTGGCGGCCCACGCCCTCGGGTTCGTCGGCGTCGACGGCACGGGCGGCATGGGCGTGGAGCGCGCCTTCAACGACAGGCTGACCGGCGCGGGCACGCGCGGCACCCCGCTCATCCTCTCGCTCGACGCGCGCGTCCAGGCGGTGATGGAGAGCGAGCTTTACCAGGGCCTCAGTTCGCAAAAGGCGCGCGGCGCGGCGGGTCTCGTCCTCGACGCCAATAGCGGGGAGATCATCGCCATGGCCTCGCTGCCCGTCTTCGACCCGAACAAACTCAGCAATGAGACGATGGACGCCCGCCGCAACGACATCGTGCAATCCGTCTATGAGCTTGGCTCGACGTTCAAGCCGCTGGCCATCGCCGCCGCCATGGACGCGGGCGTCGTGTCGAGCATGAGCAAGCGCTATGACGCCACGGCACCGCTCAGCGTCGGCGGCTTCCGCATCCATGACGACCACTCCATGGGCCGCTGGATCACGGTTCCGGAAATCCTGATCCACAGTTCCAATATCGGGACCGCGCGCATCGCGGACGAGATGGGGCCGGAACGCCTTCAGGAGGCCTATCGCCGCCTGGGCTTCAACGAGCGGTCCGCCATCGAGCTGCGCGAGCGCGCCAACACCCTCTGGCCGTCCAGCTGGGGTCGCCTCACCAACATGACCGTCGCCTACGGCCATGGCATTGCCGTGACGCCGCTGCACCTCGCCTCGGCCTATGCCGCGCTCGTCAATGGCGGCATCTGGCGGCCGTCGACCATGCTGAAAGTGCGGGACGGCGATGTGCCGGAGGGGCGCCGCGTCTTCTCCGCCGCGACCAGCGCCCGGATGCGCCAGCTCCTGCGCATGATCGTCCTCGACGGCACCGGGCGCAGCGCCGATGCCAAGGGCTTCCGCGTGGGCGGCAAGACGGGTTCGGCCGAAAAGCCCCATGCGGGCGGCTATGCCAAGCATTCGCTCGTCACCACCTTCGCCGCGGCATTCCCGATGGACAATCCGCGCTATGTCGTGCTCGTCATGATGGACGAGCCGAAGGGCAATGCGGAAACATTCGGCCTGCGCACCGCCGCCTGGACCGCCGCCCCCGTCGTGCGCCGCTTCGTGGAGCGCGCCGGGCCGATGCTGGGCGTCATGCCGGAGGCGAACCGGGACGTGGACGTGACGGAATTGACCCCTCTCCTCTGGAAGGCGAAGGCTCGGGACTGATGCGGCTCGGCGACCTCAGCGACGCGATACCGCAGGACGCGCGGGACCTGCCGGTCTCCGGTTTCGCGATCGACAATCGCAAGGTGGCGCCGGGGTCGGTCTTCGGCGCGTTCCGGGGCGCGCGCGTCAATGGCGAGGACTTCATCCCCGCCGCCGTCGCGGCCGGGGCTATTGCCGTGGTCGCCCGTCCCGAGGCGAAGGTGGAGGGCGCGGTCCATATCGCTAACGCCAACCCCCGCCGCCTCTTCGCCCGCATCGCCGCCCGCTATTTCGCGCCCTTCCCGGCGGTGACGGTCGCCGTCACCGGCACGAACGGCAAGACGAGCACGGTCGAACTGGCGCGGCAGGTCTGGCGGGTGCTGGGCGAGAAATCGGCGTCGGTCGGCACGCTCGGCATCACGACGGAGGTGGATCAGGTCTCCACCGGCCTCACCACGCCCGATGTGGTCACCTTCCTCGCCAATCTGTCGGGCCTGAAGCGCGAGGGCATCACCCATGTCGCCTTCGAGGCGTCCAGCCACGGACTCGATCAGTATCGGACGGAGGGGCTGCCGGTGCGCGCGGGCGCCTTCACCAATCTCAGCCGCGACCATCTCGACTATCATGGTGACATGGACAGCTATTTCGCGGCCAAGATGCGCCTCTTCGACGAAGTGGTGGACGATGACGGCGCGGCGGTCGTCTGGGCCGACGACCTATGGTCGGACAAGGCCGTGGAGCATGTGCGCGGACGCGGCCTGAAACTGCTGACCGTGGGGGAGAAGGGGGAAGCGCTGCGTCTCGTCTCGCGCACGCCGACCGCGCTGGGCCAGGATCTGGTGATCGAGGCGGAGGGGACGGAGCACAGGCTGCCCCTGCCGCTGATCGGCGCCTATCAGGCCGCCAATGCGCTCGTCGCGGCTGGCCTCGTCGTCGCGAACGGCAAGCCGCTCAAGGATGTGCTGAAGGCGCTGGAGCGCGTGCAGCCGGTGCGCGGGCGCCTCGAACGGGCGGTCATCGCCAAAAGCGGCGCGCCTGTCTATGTCGACTATGCCCACACGCCCGACGGCCTGCGCGCGGCGATGGAGGCGCTGCGCCCGCATACGGCCGGACGCCTCATCACCGTCTTCGGCGCGGGCGGGGATCGCGACGCGGGCAAGCGTCCGCAAATGGGCGGGGTCGCCGTCGAACTGTCCGAGGTCGTGATCGTCACCGACGACAATCCGCGCGGCGAGGACCCCGCCGCGATCCGCGCCGCCGTGATGGCGGGCGCGCCGGGCGCGACCGAGATAGGCGGGCGCCGCGCCGCCATCGCCGCCGCCATCGCGCAGGCGCGCAAGGGCGATGTCGTCCTCCTGGCGGGCAAGGGGCATGAGCAGGGGCAGATCATCGGCGACCGTGTGCTGCCCTTCGACGATGTGACCGTCGCGCGCGAGTGCGCCGCATGACGGCGCACTCTCCCGCAAAAGACGCGCGCTGCATGATGGCGTACTCCCCCACAAAAGACATGCGCCGCATGACGGCGCATTCCTCGCAAAAGGCGCGCGCCGCATGAGCGCGCTCTGGACCGCGCAAGGGGTCGCGGCGGCGACGGGCGGCAAGGCGCGCGGTGCCTTCCGCGCCAATGGCGTCGCCTTCGACAGCCGGGAGGTCGGGCCGGGCGACCTGTTCATCGCGCTGAAGGGCGCCGAGGCGGACGGCCATGATTTCGTGGACAAGGCGTTCGCGGCGGGAGCCGCCGCCGCTCTTGTCGATCGTCCCGTCCAGGGCAGCCATGTCCTCGTGCCCGATACCACGGCCGGCCTCGTCGCGCTGGGCCGGGCGGCGCGCGCGCGCACGCAGGCCCGCATCATCGGCGTCACCGGATCGGTCGGCAAGACCGGCACGAAGGAGGCGCTGTGGCAGGCGCTGGACCGCAAGGCGCCGGGCCGCGCCCATCGTTCGGTCAAAAGCTACAACAACCATGTCGGCGTGCCGCTCAGCCTCGCGCGCATGCCCGCCGCCAGCCGCTACGGCATTTTCGAGATGGGCATGAACCATGCGGGCGAATTGTCGGACCTGACCCGCATCGTGCGCCCGCATGTCGCCATCGTCACCGCCATCGCGCCCGCCCATATCGGCCATTTCGGCAGCACGGCCGCCATCGCCGACGCGAAGGCGGAGATATTCGAGGGGCTGGAGCCGGGCGGCACCGCCATCATCCCCGCCGACAGCGAGCATGCCGCGCGCCTCTACAACAAGGCGACGCGGCATACGAGCAATGTCGTCACCTTCGGCTTCAGCCAGGATGCGGATGTGCGCGTCATGGACGAGGTGCCGTCGCGTGACGGCGGCTCGCTCGTCACCGCGCGCCTGCCGGGCGGGGTGATCAGCTTCAGCATCGCGGCGCCCGGCCGCCATTGGGTCTCCAACGCGCTCGCCATCATGGCGGCGGTGGAGGCGGTGGGCGGCGATGTCGGCCTTGCGGGCCTTGCGCTCGCCGAGATGCCGGGCCTGCCCGGACGCGGCGAGCGGCGCCGGATCGATGTCGAGGGCGGGCAGGTCCTCCTCATCGACGAAAGCTACAACGCCAATCCCGCCTCCATGGAGGCGACCCTCGCCCAACTGGCGCGGGAGGAGGCGGGGCGGCGCATCGTCGTGCTGGGCGCGATGAAGGAACTGGGCGGCCAGTCCGACGCGCTTCACGCCGCTCTCGCGGGGCCAATCGATGAAGCGGGCATTTCCGACGCCATATTGGTGGGCGAGGAGATGGAACCGCTGGCCCGCGCCCTTGAAGGGAAAGTGGCTTTGCGTCATGTGCCCGACACCCTGGCCGCCATCGACGCGCTGCGCCCGCTCCTCCAGGCCGGGGACGTCGTGCTGGTCAAGGGGTCCAACAGTATCGGCCTGTCGCGCCTCGTCGCGGCCATCGCCCGCGGAGACGCCTGAGAATGCTTTACTGGATCGCCGAACAGCTGGGGTTTCCGGGCGTTCTCAACCTGATACGCTATCTGACCTTCCGCGCGGGCGCGTCCATCATCACGGCGCTCGTCATCGGCCTGGTCATCGGCCCCAGGTTCATCGGCTGGTTGCGCGTGCGCCAGGGCAAGGGGCAGCCGATCCGCGCCGACGGGCCGCAGACGCACCTCGCCAAGCGCGGCACGCCGACCATGGGCGGCCTGATGATCCTGACGTCGCTCGCCCTGTCGGTGCTGCTGTGGATGGACCTCCGGTCCATCTATGTCTGGGCCTGCCTGTTCGTGACCCTGGGCTTCGGCGCCATCGGCTTCCTCGACGATTATGACAAGGTGACCAAGGCCAGCCACAAGGGGCTTTCGGGGCGCCTGCGCCTCCTCATCGAATTCGCCATTGCGGGCTTTGCGACCTGGCTCATCGTGTCCCGCAACGGGACGGGCCTCTATCTGCCTTTCTATACGGGCGGTCCGATCGACCTGGGCTATTTCTATTATGTGTTCGCAGCCTTCGTGATCGTCTCCTTCGGCAATGCGGTGAACCTGACCGACGGGCTGGACGGCCTTGCCTCCATGCCGGTCATCGTCGCGTGCATGGCCTTCATGCTGATCGCCTATATCGTGGGCCGCGCGGACTATGCCGCCTATCTCGGCATCCCGCATGTGCCGGGCGCGGGCGATCTCGTCATACTGTCCGGCGCCTGCGTCGGCGCCTGCCTCGCCTTTCTCTGGTTCAACGCGCCGCCCGCCGCCGTCTTCATGGGCGACACCGGCTCGCTGGCGCTGGGCGGCACCATCGGCGTCATCGCCGTGACCGCGCATCACGAGATCGTGCTGGCCATCATCGGCGGCCTGTTCGTCGTGGAAGCGTTGTCCGTCATCATCCAGGTCTTCTTCTACAAGCGGACCGGCAGGCGCGTCTTCCGCATGGCGCCGATCCACCATCATTTCGAACAGCTTGGCTGGCATGAAACGACCGTCGTGATCCGCTTCTGGATCGTCTCCTTCGTCCTCGCCCTCGCGGGGCTGGCCACGTTGAAGCTCCGATGATCGTCTCGCCCGCCTTTTCGGCAAGACGCTATGCGGTGCTGGGCCTCGCCCGGTCGGGTCTCGCCACGGTCGAGGCCCTACATGCCAGCGGCGCCGCCGTCCTCGCCTGGGACAGCCGGGAGGATGCGCGCGCGGCCGTCGCGGGCAAGGCGGAGATCGGCGACCTCCTGGAGGCGGACCTCACCGGCTATGACGGCATCGTCGTCTCGCCCGGCGTCCCCATCAACCGCCATCCCATAGCGGAGAAGGCGCGGACGAGCGGCGTTCCCCTGATCGGCGACATCGAACTGTTCGCGCTCGCCCGGCCCAGCCTGCCCGCGCATCGCGTCGTCGGCATCACCGGCACCAACGGCAAGTCGACCACGACCGCGCTCGTCCATCATATCTGCCGCAACGCGGGCCTGCCCACGCGCATGGGCGGCAATATCGGCCTGCCCATCCTGGCGCAGGAGCCGCTGCCGGCGGGCGGCGTCTATGTGCTCGAACTGTCCAGCTACCAGATCGACCTCACCTATAATCTCGATTGCGACGTGGCGGCGCTGCTCAACATCACGCCCGACCATCTCGACCGCTATGACGATGGCTTTGCGGGCTATGCCGCCTCCAAGGAGCGGTTGTTCGATATGCAGTCGCCCGCCCATGTCGCCGTCATCGCCGCGGACGACGAACCCACGCGCGGCATCGCGGCGCGGCACCCGCGCGCCGTGCGCGTGAGCGCGGGCGACATCGACCTCGCCGAGCAACTGGACTGGCCGTCCTTGCAGGGTCCGCACAACGCGCAGAATGTCGCCGTTTCCCGTGCCGTCGCGGATGCGCTGCATATCGGCCCGGCGGGCGTGCGCGATGCGCTGCGCAGCTATGCCAGCCTGCCGCATCGCATGCAGATCGTGCTTGAGCGGGGCGGCGTCCTCTTCGTCAACGACAGCAAGGCGACCAACGCCGCCTCGACCGCGCCCGCGCTCGCCGCATGGCCCGCGCGGGAGGGGCATGCGCGCATCCACTGGATTTTGGGCGGCCTTGCCAAGAGCGACAGCCTGGACGATTGCGCCGCCGGTTTCCCCAATGTCGCCCATGCCTATACCATTGGCGAGGCAGGCCCGAAATTCGCCGGCCTGCTGCGCGGCGTGATGCCGGTCGACGAGTGCGAGCTGCTCATCACCGCGGTCCAGCAGGCGGCGGCCAATGCGCGCCCCGGCGACGTGGTGCTGCTGTCGCCCGCCTGCGCCTCCTTCGACCAGTTCCGTGATTTCGAGGCGCGCGGCGATGCCTTCGTCGCCGCCGTGAACGCTCTGGATGGAGACGCCGGGCAATGATGTCGAAACGGCCGGAGAAGAAGGCGCGCGACGCCGAGGGACCGCTGAACGAGGCGGGGCGCAAGCTGCTGCCCGCCCTGCGCGACCGCGCGCAGATGGCGGGGCGCCCGCTCCCCCGCGAGCGCACGGCCCTGTCCATCTGGTTCTGGGAGATCGACCGGGTTCTCCTCGCCCTCATCGTCGTGCTGATCGCCATCGGCCTGGTCGCCGTGGCGGCCGCGTCCCCGGTCGCGGCCATCGACCGTTCGACCAGCGCGGTGGCGGTCAATCCGCTCCATTATTTCTACCGCCAGGTCATGTGGGTGACGGGCGGCCTGTTCGTCATGGTCTTCGTCTCCATGCTGCCCCGCCAGCAGGCGCGGCGCCTCGCCATGTTCATGGCCGCCTTCTTCTCCGTCCTGCTCGTCGCCGTGCCCGTCATCGGCACGCAGGTGAACGGTGCTCATCGCTGGATCGGCTCCGGCGCGCTGCGGTTCCAGCCGTCGGAATTCCTGAAGCCCGCCTATGTGGTGACATTGGCCTGGATGCTGTCCCTGCGCGCCAAGGACAAGACGCTGCCGGTCATCCCGCTCTCCGGGCTGATGACCGCCATCGTCGCCGCGCTCCTCATGAAGCAGCCGGATTTCGGCCAGACCGTGATCTTCGTCGGCATCTGGGCGGTGCTGCTGATGCTCAGCGGCATCTCGATGCGCGCCATTGGCGGGCTGATCGGCGCGGGCCTTGGCGGCCTCGTCCTCGTCTACATGTTCTATTCCAACGGCCGGGACCGCATAAACCAGTTTCTCGGCCTCAGCGCGGATGCGGCGGGCGGGCCGACTCAGGTCGACCTCGCGCGCTCGACCATCACCAATGGCGGCCTGATGGGCGTGGGGCCGGGCGGGGGGCAGGCCAAGTTCCACCTGCCCGAAGCGCATACCGACTATATCTTCTCCGTGGTGGGCGAGGAATTCGGCCTCCTCGCCTGCGTCGCCATCGCCATCGTCTATCTCGCCATCGTCGTGCGGGTGCTGCTGCGCCTGCTGGACGAGGATGATCCGTTCGTCGTGCTGGCCTCGGCGGGCCTGGTGGCGCAGATGGCGCTTCAGGCGATCATCAACATGGGCGTCAACACGCAGCTTTTCCCGTCCAAGGGCATGACGCTGCCCTTCATCAGCTATGGTGGTTCCTCGATGATCGCGCTCAGCATCGGGGTCGGTCTCTTGCTGGCGTTCACGCGGCGTAACCCATATATGGCCCGCGTGCCCTATGGGGCGCGTACTCCCCAAGTCCCGCAATGGAGCGGCCGATGAGCGTTTCCCGCCACTATGTCCTCGCCGCCGGGGGAACCGGCGGCCATTTGATGCCCGCCCATGCCGTGGCGGAGGAACTGATGGCGCGCGGCCACCGCGTGGCCCTCGTCACCGACGAGCGCGGCGCGAAGATTCCCGGCATCTTCGAGAAGGCGCAGACCCACATACTGCCCGCAGGGCGCCTCAGCGGCGGACCGGTCGGCTGGATCAGGGGGGTGCGCTCCATCCTGGCCGGGCGCGACATGGCGCGGCGCCTCTACGACGTGTTCCGCCCCTCCGCCGTGGTCGGTTTCGGCGGCTATCCGGCGCTGCCCGCGCTGCTGGGCGCCTTCAAGGAGGGCATTCCCACCATCGTGCACGACCAGAATGCGGTGCTCGGCCGCGTCAACCGGCTGGTCGCGGGCAAGGTGAACGCCATCGCCACCGCCTATCCGGAGGTGCAGAAGCTGGCCGCCCGCCATCGGGAGAAGGTCCATCTGGTGGGCAATCCGGTGCGCGAGGCGGTGCTGAACCTGCGCGAGGAGCCTTTCCCCGCCTTCACCGGGGAGAGCGTGTTCCGCATCCTCGTCACCGGCGGCAGCCAGGGCGCGACCATATTGTCGAGCGTCGTGCCGGAGGGGCTGGGCCTGCTTCCCGTCTCGCTGCGCCGCCGCCTCCAGGTGACGCAGCAATGCCGCCCGGAGGATATCGAGGCGGTGCGCGCCCAATATGCGAAGATGGAAATCCCCGCCGACCTCGCGACCTATATAGAGGACATGCCGACCAAGCTCGGCTGGTCGCATCTCGTCATCGCGCGCGCGGGCGCCTCGACCATCGCGGAGCTGACCGTCGCCGGCCGCCCCGCCATACTCGTGCCCCTGCCGGGCGCGATGGACGACCACCAGAGCTATAACGCGCGCGAAATGGCCCGGTCCGGCGGCGCGCGCGCCATTGCCCAGAAGGATTTCACGCCGGTGGAGCTGGCCAAGCAGATGCAGAAGATGGCGATGGAGCCGGGCGCGCTTGAAAATGCCGCGCGCCGTGCGCGCGAATGCGGGCGTCCCGAAGCGGTGAAGGACATGGCGGACCTGATCGAGAGCTTCGGCGTGGCCCCGATCATGAACAATCCGATCCGGGTGTCCCCGTCGAGGCCCGCCGCGGGCATCCAGGGGGTCCCGGCATGAAGGGCGTCGCGACCGACATCGGCACCATCCATTTCATCGGCATCGGCGGCATCGGCATGTCCGGCATTGCCGAGGTGATGCACAATCTCGGCTACACCGTCCAGGGCAGCGACGTGGCGGAGGGCTATGTCGTGGAGGGCCTGCGCGCCAAGGGCATCAAGGTGATGATCGGCCACAGGGCGGAAAATCTGGGCGATGCCGCGGTCGTCGTCACCTCGACGGCGATCAAGCGCGGCAATCCGGAGGTCGAGCTGGCGCTGGAGAAGCGCGTCCCCGTCATCCGCCGGGCGGAGATGCTGGCCGAACTGATGCGCCTCAAGTCAACCGTCGCGGTGGCGGGCACGCACGGCAAGACCACGACGACATCCATGATCGCGGCGCTGCTCGACACGGGCGGCATCGATCCCACCGTCATCAATGGCGGCATCATCAACAATTACGGCTCCAACGCCCGCCTCGGCTCCAGCGACTGGATGGTCGTGGAGGCGGATGAGAGCGACGGCAGCTTCCTGCGCCTCGACGGCACGATCGCGGTGGTGACCAATATCGATCCGGAGCATCTGGACCATTATGGCTCCTTCGACCGGGTGAAGGACTGCTTCGTCGAGTTCGTGGAGAATGTCCCCTTCTACGGCGCGGCCATGCTCTGCCTCGACCATCCGGAGGTGCAGGCGATCCTGCCGCGCGTGCAGGACCGGCGCATCGTGACCTACGGCTTTTCCGCCCCCGCCGACATTCGCGGCGAGAATGTGACCCCGGTGCCCGGCGGCAACCGCTTCGACGTGCAGGTGCGCGAGCGCGACGGTTCGACCCGCCGGATCGAGGGGATCGAGCTGCCCATGCCGGGCCGCCACAATGTCCTCAATGCCATGGCCGCCATCGGCGT
>JASGGS010000133.1:0-11517 GCA_047602685.1 Sphingobium sp. | reverse complement strand
ATTTGGTCGTCATCGCGCGCGGCGACAGATATTTCGTCTTGGTCCAGCCGCCATCAACCACGATGGACTGGCCGTTGATCATCTCGCTGCCCGGCAGGCAGAGGAAGGCGATGACGCTCGCCACGTCCTC
This sequence comes from Sphingobium sp., assembly GCA_047602685.1. Taxonomy (GTDB): domain Bacteria; phylum Pseudomonadota; class Alphaproteobacteria; order Sphingomonadales; family Sphingomonadaceae; genus Sphingobium. The sequence continues at coordinate 11,387 of JASGGS010000133.1, read as the reverse complement.
CGGCTCGGCCAGGCGCGGATAGGGCGTCGTCTCGACATTGGCGCGCTTGAAGCCCTCATCCTCGAAACGGTGGCGCACCATGTCGGTCATGGTGACGCCCGGCGCGACATTGTTGGTGCGGATGCCCTGCGGCCCATATTCGCAGGCCATATGCTCCGACAGCGACTTGAGTCCGCCCTTCGCCGCCGAATAGGCGCCGCCGCGCCGCCCGCCGATCATGGCGAAGGTGGAGGTGACGTTCACGATGCTGCTGCCCGGCTTCATATGGACGACGGCATCGCGGCACAGGCGGAACGGCGCGCGCAGCATGATGTCGATGAAGCTGTCCAGCGTGTCGTCGTCCGTCTCGTGCAGCGGCTTGGGGCTGCCGACGCCCGCATTGTTGACCAGATGGTCGATGGAACCGAAGCGGTCGAGCGCCAGCTTCACGATGGCGGCGGGCGCCTCCTTCGCGGTCACGTCCACCGACAGGGTGGCAAGGCGCTCCGTCCCGCCCAGCTCCCGTTCGAGGGTCGCCAGCTTCGCCGTGTCGCGGCCCACCCCGACAATCGCCAGGCCTTCCGCATGCAATATCTTCGCGGTGGCGAGGCCGATGCCGCTGCCCGCGCCCGTAATGATCGCAACCTTCACCTGTCTGGCCCTCTTTCCATTCTGAAACCGCGCTTCTGATAGACAGGTCCGTCTACTGCGTCGAGATCAACCCCGTCCTCCCCGCAGGGTCCGGGGCGAAGCATCGAACCAGCGATGGCAGCTGCGCGTCAGGACGGAGGTTTCGGAATAGCCCAGCTTCTCCGCGATCTGGGTGAAGGGCAGGTCCGTCCGTTCGATATAATAGCGGGCCAGGTCGCGCCGCACCTCGTCCTTGATTTCCTCGAAGGACCGGCGCTCCTCGCGCAGGCGGCGATGCAGGGTGCGCGGATGCAGGGCCAGCGCGCCGGCAATGCGCTCTATGCCGCACTCCGCCGCGCCCAGCGACTTCATCAGCAATCCCCGCACCCGCGCATGCAGCGGCACGGGCGCGGGCGGGAAATGCGCGTCGATGAAATGGGCGGCCTCCTCATGGCGGGAAAGGTCCGGGTCGATCACCGCCGCCTGCATGTCCGCGCGGGAGAAGAGGATGCCGTCCGCCGTTTGCCCGAACAGCGCCTCGCACCCGAAATAGCGGCGATAGGTGCGCAGCGGGGACAGCGGCCGGTGGCGAAAGCGCACCTGCCGCACCCGCGCCTGCCCGCGCGTGATCTCCATGGCATTATAATGGGCCAGCAGCAGATGCTGCTCCACCGTCTGGCTGCGGTCGGGCACGCCGTCGATCAGGATGTCGAGGCCGACGAAGACCCGCCCCGTCTCCCGCTCCTCCTCGATCGGCATGCCTCCCGCCAGGCTATAGGCCTGGATATGCCCGCTCGCATAGCGCAGCGCCTCGCCCAGATTGCCGCTGTTGCGCATCACCTCACCGATCGCGCCAAAGACCTTCCCGCCACCCTGCCGCGCGGCGAGGCGCATGCCGAAATCGGGGCATTGCAGCGCCTTGGCCGCGCCCTCCAGCAGGTCGATCATGGACCGGAAGCTCACCTGCGGCGTCACCAGGTCCACCTTGGCCGGGTCGATGCGCGCGGCGCGCAGCAGCGGCAGGGGGTCGCCGCCCATCTCCCGCACCAGGTCCGAAAATTCGATCAGCGTCCCCGCGAAGACCAGCTCGAACGCCGCATCGTCGGGCGACCCCGCCATGACAGTGCCGCGCGCCATCCTCTTTCCTCTTGCCCGACCCTCGCCCGCGACAAGCGCCACCTGTCGGCTAATGTCAAGACCATGGGCTTCGCCCCGCCCTAATCCTGCCCGCGCAGCGACGATGGGAGAGCGCCATGCCGGGCAAGATAACCTTCGGCTATCTGTATGATTTCAGGAATCCGGTCCAATGGCGCCGCCCATGGCCCGATCTTTACAGGGAAACGCTGGACGTCATCGTGGAGACCGAATCCCTGGGCTTCGACGGCGCCTGGGTGCCGGAGCATCATGGCGCGCAGGACGGCTATATGCCTTCCCCCAATGTAGCGCTCGGCGCCATTGCGGGCCGGACGAGGACGATCCGCCTCGGCTCCGCCGTGGGCCTTGCGCCGCTCTATCATCCCGTGCGCTTTGCGGAGGAGTGCGCGGTGCTGGACAGTTTCGCGGACGGGCGCCTCGAAATGGCGCTGGCCATCGGATACAGGCGGCGCGAGACGGAGGCCTATGGCGTCGATTTCCGCAAGCGCGGCGCCATGTTCGACGAATTCCTCGAAATCGTCCGCCGCCTCTGGGCCGGAGAGACCGTCACCTTCGAGGGGCAGTTCTACCAGGTCCGGGATGCCCGCATCGTGCCCCCGCCGCCGCGCGGCCATGTGCCGCTCTACATAGGCGGCTTCGCGGACAAGGCCCTCGCGCGGGTGGCGAAATATGCCGACGGCTATTTCGGCAATGAGGATGTCTGCGGCCTATATGCCGACAAGCTGCGCGCGGAGGGCAAGGACCCGGCCGGGGCGCGCATCCGCATACAGGGCCTGTTCCTCGCCGTGGCGGAAGACCCCGCCGCCGCCATGGACGAACTGGCGCCCTATTATCATCATGTGAACAACAGCTATGGCGAATGGCTGAACGAGGACAAGGCGATCGGCATTGACGATCCGGCGCTGAAGCCCATGTCGCTGGAGGATTTCAAGAAGAGCGGCATCCTCCAGATCGTGACCCCGTGGGAGGCGATCGCGAAATTCCGGCGCATGCAGGACCGCATCCCGGTCGAGCATTTCATGATGATGATGCCCGCCGGCCTGCCCGCCGAACGCTTCCTCGCCTATGCGACGCTCTTCGCCAGGGAGGTGCTGCCGGCCTTTCGTTGACAGCCATGGCCCTGCCGGGGCAAGCCAGCGGGATGCAACGCCCATCGTTCCGATCATGACCACGGAGGACCGCCGCCTCAATTCCCCGCAATCGGTGATGCGCGTCATCCGCATATTGGAGGCGCTGTGCATGGCCGACGGCCCGGTGAGCCTCGCGGATCTCAGCCGCCTGCTCGACACGCCCAAGAGCAGCCTCGCCGCGCTCCTGCGCGGCCTGACCGACGCGGACGTCCTGCTGGTGGCGGAGGGCAGCTATCGCCTCGGCCCCGGCGCCTTCGGCCTCGGCAGCGCGCTCATGGCGGCGCGGCGGCGCATCCAGTCGTCCGACCTGGTGCGCGAGGGCATGCGGCGCCTGGCGGAGCGTTCCGGCGAAACCGTCCTGCTCGCCGTCCGGGATCGGGGCGGCCATGGCGAACGCGGCGAGACCATGACCTATATCGACACCATAGAAAGCCGGAACGCGGTCCGTTTCGCCGTCGCGGCGGGCGACCGGCGCCCTCTCTACTGCACGGCGGGCGGCCGTATCCTGCTCGCCTCCGCGCCGGAGGAGGACGCGCGCCGCTATATCGAGCGGCTGAAGCCGGAGCGCCTGACGGACCAGACCGAAATCGCGAAGCGCAAGCTGGCCGAGGCGGTCGAGAAGGCCCGGACGCAGGGCGTGGCGCAGACCATAGACGAAATGGCCGAAGGCGTCACCGGCACCGCGTCGGCGATCCGCGATGCGGACGGGCAGGTGGTCGGCGCCCTCGTCGTGGCCGCGCCCAGCTCCCGCTCGAAGGACAGGCTGGCGGAGCTCATGCAGGTCGTGCGCGAGGAAGCGGCGGCGATCTCCCGAACCCTGGGACACCGCGCGGCCAAAGGGGGCTGAGGACCCGCGTCCATCTCTCAAGCGGGCCTCTCTCAAGCGGGTCGGGACAGGAACGATCCGATGATATCCGCGCAGGCACCGGGCGCCTCCAGCGGCAGCATATGGCCGCGCCCCTCGATATCCACGCGCCGCACATCCGGCACGCATCCTTCGATCAGGTCGGCGATCAGGCGGAAATCCGGCAGGTCCAGCGTACCGCTCAGCACCAGCGTCGGGCAGGCGAGCCGCACCAGCCTCTCGACATCGGGCAGGCTCGGATGCTGATGGTCGGCGATCCACTGGTCCCCCGGATAGCGGGCGATCCCCTCCAGCAGCAACCTCTCCGCCGCGCCGCCGTCGCGCGTCGTCGCGAACAGGGGATGCGCGGCCCATAGCGCCTTCGCGCCCTCCCGGTCGCCCGCGCGGGCAAGGGCCTGCATGGGGCGCCAGAGGCCGCGCCATTGCTCCGACCAGTCCCATCCGATCAGTCCGGTGCTGATGAGGACGAGGCGCCCCGTCCGGTCGGGATGGTCGAGGGCGAAACGCGCCGCGACGCTGCCGCCCATGGACATGCCGATCAGGTCGGCACGCTCAATCCCCTCCCGGTCCAGCAGGGCGAGCAGGTCGTCGGCATGGGCGAAGGGCGCCGCGTCATGCGCCCGCGACCGGCCGAAATCGCGCAGGTCATAGCCCAGGACGGGGATAGCCGGGTCGAGACGGCTCCATATCCCGTGCCAGTCGGCGCAGGAGCCGCCAAAGCCATGCAGGAATATCGCGGACGGGGCATTCCCGCGCGCCTCGCCATGGAGGTCGACGCCGGGCAGGGACCATTGGAGCGTGCGGATCATGGCCGCATCCTAGAGCGGTTTCCAGTCAGGTGGAATTACCCGACGGCCCCGCAATCGCGGAAAAACGGGGAGGATCGAAACGGGCTTTGCCTCGATCGAGGCAAAACCCGTTCCAGACAGGCCGCGCGCCCTGAAAAGGAGGAAGCGCGCGAAAGACCGCACGGGCGAAAGGCCGGCCCCCTCCCCGCCCGCGCGGCTGTCCGGCAGGGTCAGGCGGAACCCATATAGCGGCCGCCGTTCACGCTGATCGTCTGGCCGGTGATATAGGCCGCGCCTTCGGAGGCGAGATAGGAGACGGCCGCGGCCAGTTCCTCCGGCGTGCCGGGGCGCTTCATTGGCATGGTCGCGGCATAGGCGTCCACGTCCACCGGCGAGGCTTCCAGCATCGGCGTACGGATGAAGCCCGGCGGCACCATGTTCACCGTGATGCCTTCCTCCGCCAGCTCGATCGCCAGCGCCTTGGAAAAGCCCATCAGGCCGCCCTTGGACGCGACATAATGCGCCATGGCGGGCGCGCCGGTCTGGATGGAGGAGGAGGTGATGTTGACGATGCGGCCCCATTTGGCGGCCCGCATGTCCGGCAGGATCGCCTGCGTGACGAGGAACGGCCCCTTCAGGTTGACCGTCATCATGCGGTCCCAATGCTCCTCGGTGATGGTGGCGAACAGGTCGAAACCGGTCATGCCCGCATTGTTGACGAGGACGGAGACGGGGCCGAGTTCGGCATGCACCTTCTCCAGCGCTTCCTTGATCGGCGCGCTCTTGGCGCAATCGACGACCTGCGCCAGGCCCTTGCCGCCATTCTGCTCGATGATGTCGACCGTGCCCTGCGCGCCCTCGCCGTTCAGGTCCCACACCGCGACGGTGGCGCCGTCCTGCGCCAGACGCACCGCGCAGGCCCGGCCGATCCCACTGCCACCACCGGTGACGACCGCAACTTTTCCAACCAGAGACATGGATATCCTTCCTGAATGACCGGCCTTATTGCCCCCTGGCGACGGATCGTCCGGTTCCCTTTCCCGCCCATCGCCTTGCCGATGCGCGGGGGACCGGGCCGACCCTGCCATGGGACATGCCACCTCTCCGCCGGCCGCGTGGCCGACCTCGCCATGTCCTGAACAGCATTGTTGATTAGGGTGTCAAGGGGTCCCGTGCTCCAACTCGGCAAAGCCGCCATATTTGCCGCGGTAGAACAGCATCGGGTCCTCGTCGGCGCGCACCGCCTCCAGCGCGTGGACCAGCCCCAGGACCAGGAAATGGTCGCCGGTCTCCACCACCTGGTCGACCGTGCAGTCGATCCAGGCGATGGCCTCGTCCAATATGGGCGATCCGTTGGCGGAGAGACGGTGGCTCACCCCCTCATATTTGTCGCCCGCGCCGGACGTCGCCAGTTGGCGGCACAGGCTCTGATGCGCGGCGCCCAGCACGTTGACGCAGAATTTGCCGACCGCCCCGATCTTGGGCCAGGTCGAGCTTTTCTTGTCGGGAAAGAAACCGACCAGCGGCGGATCGAGCGAGACGGAGGTGAAGCTGCCCACGACGATGGCCAACCGCTCCCCGGCCTCCGTCACGGCGGTGACGGCGCAAACGCCCGTGGGATAATTGCCCAAGACCCGGCGAAAATCTGCTGCGTCGATCATCCTGTGCTTCCTGCTGGCTTCAAGGGGGGAATATGTGGTCGAACGGCCAAAAATTCGCAAGTGTGAATATATGGCCGACTATTCGAAACGCCGCGGCCGGGCATGACCGGCCGCCCCATGTCAGACGCGGCCCGTGACCGGGATGTTCGCGCCCGTGACGGCGGACGCGCCGGGCGACAGCAGGAAGGCGATGACATGCGCCAGTTCCTCCGGCGCCACCCACTTGCCCGCATCGGCCTCGCCCATGTCCGCGCGGTTGGCGGGCGTGTCGATGATGGAGGGGAGCACCGCGTTCACGCGTACGCCCTTGTCCTTCAGTTCCTCGGCCAGCGCCTCGGTCAGGCGGGCGACGCCGGACTTGCTGGCGGTATAGGCCCCCATGCCGAGGCCTGCCTTCAACGTGGCGGCGGCGCCGATATTGACGATGGCGCCCTTGGTCGAAAGGAGCGAGGGGAGCGCCGCGCGGCTGGCGTGCAGCGCGGTCGTCACATTGATCTTGTAAAGAAAGTCCCAGCTTTCGGGGCTGCCGTCCACGACCGTTTCCCAGCGGAAGCCGCCCGCGACATTGACGAGGCCGTCTATCGGCGCCTTCGCCGTCGCCTTGCCGATGGCCGCTTCGGCGCCCGCGGCGGCGGTCAGGTCCGCCCCGCCGACGAAATTGCCCGGAAAGCCCGGAGCCTCGGCAGCCAGGTCGATGCCGGTCACATCATGGCCCTGCCCGCTCAGATATTTGGCGACCGCGCCGCCCAATATGCCCGCTGCGCCCGTTACGACGATATGCCCCATTGACTGTCTCCGAGAAAGAAAGCTGATTCCCTGCTGCATGTGCCCCCTCTCGCGGTCAAGATGCAAGGGACGGGCGAGCATATCGGGCTGCCCGCCGGTCGGATGGGCCGCCCGGCCGGGCCAATCAAGCAGAGGTAACGCTCCGGCGTTGCGCGCCGGGCCTCAGAACAATCCCGCCGTCTGCGCCGCCAGCCACAGGCCGATGACCAGGAACAGCAGCGCCGCCACCATCCGCACGACATTCAGCGGGACGCGCTTGATCAGTTCATGGCCCAGATAGACGGCGGGCACATTGGCGAGCAGCATGCCGACGGTCGTGCCGATCATCACCGGGATCACCTCATGGAAGCGCGCGCCCAGCGCCACCGTGGCGATCTGCGTCTTGTCACCCATCTCGACCAGGAAGAAGGCGATGACCGTCGTCAGGAACGCGCCGAAGCGCGCGGGCTTGTCCTCCAGATCGTCGATCTTGTCGGGGATCAGCGTCCAGACCGCCATGGCGAGGAAGGATGCGGCGATCAGGTAGCGGAACCACAGCCCGTCGAGGATGGACGCGACCTGCTGCCCCACCAGCGCCGCGAGGAAATGATTGGCCAGCGTCGCCACGAATATGCCCGCCACGACGGGCAGCGGCCGCTTGAAACGGGTGGCGAGCACTATGGCGAGAAGCTGCGTCTTGTCGCCGATTTCGGCAAGCGCGACGACGGCGGTCGATGTGAGCAGGGCTTCCAAGGTCTATCTCCGGGCCGGGCTTGCTTTCGAGTCCAACGACACCGCACCTCCCCGCCCGGCATGAGCGGAGATGCGGCGCCATTGGTCTCGCCCGGACGGATTTCCCCGCCCCTTCCGCGCCATGGCCTCTCGACCAAGCATGTTGACGCGGAAGCCCGTCGATCATCAGGCCGACGGCTGGCTACTCCCCAGATGACAGGCCCCGGTTACGCGAGACCGCGCCCCCGCGCAAGCCCCGCGATCTCGCGGGTTGCAAACCTCGCCTCTCCTAGACCGCGAAGCTGTACCCGCCATTGACCGGATAGGTCTGCCCCGTGATCCAGGACGACGCGTCGGAACACAGGAACAGCGTCATCGCCGCCACGTCGTCCGGCCTGCCGAAGCGGCGGATGGTATAATGGGCAAGCTGCTGCTTCACCCGGTCGCTCGCCATGAAGGCGTCCCGCTGCTCATCCGTCATCGGCGGTTCGAGGGTCGAGAGGGAGATGGCGTTGCTGGTGATGCCGAACCGCGCCGCCTCCTTCGCGATGGAGCGCACGAAGCCCGCCGCGCCCGCCTTGGACGCCGCATAGGCCGCCAGCCGCGCCTCGCCCACGCGCCCGCTGTCGGAGGTGATGGTGACGATGCGCCCGCGCCGCTGCTCCACCATCGCGGGCAGGGCGACATGGCAGCAGTTCATCACGCCGTCGAGATTGGTGCGGAAATAGCGGCCCCATTCCTCCGGCTGCGTTTCCCAGAACAGGGGAGAATGGCCCATTTGCGCATTCGGCCCGGCATTGCCCGCATTGTTGACGAGGATGGTGAGGGGGCCGAGCGCGGCCGTCGCCCTGTCGAACGCCGCCTTGACGGAGGCATGGTCGCCCACGTCGGCCTGCACCGGCACGGCCTTGAAGCCCAGCGCCTCGATCTCCGCCGCGACCGCCTCCGCCCGGTCCAGCACATAGTCGTTGACCGCCACGCCGCCCGCGCCATGGCGGGCCAGCATATGGGCGATGCCGCGCCCGGCGCCCTGCCCCGCGCCCGTGACAAAGGCATATTGGCCGCCCAGGTCCAGCAGATCACTCATCGTCTCACCTCTTGCTTCGCGGCCGGGGGCCGCCTGGATCGTTCCGTCCGGTCAGGCCGCGCCCATGGCGGCGAGTCCCTCCTGCTCGGTCGGGATATGGAAATGCCGCCGATAGTCGGCGAACAGCGCCGCCGCCGCGTCGGGATCGATGCCGAACTGCGCCAGCGCATAGTCGTTGGCGCCGCGCCTGTTCTTGGGATTGTCGCGCCGCCAGCCCGTGATCGCCGCCTCGACGTCCGGCGGCGTGCCGATGCCCAGCCAGTCATGGACGCGATGCAGTTCCGCCATGGGATCGGCGACGAGCCGGTAATAATCGACATGGATCGCCCGGTCACTACGCGGCCCGGTGCAGAAGGCCATGATCCGGTCGACATGGCGCCGTATGAAATCCAGCATCTGCCTGCCCACCCGGCGCGGGTCGACCATTTCGTAGCGGGTGGAGCGCAGCGCCAGCGTCATCCTGGCGATGGACGCGACCACCTGCACCGGGTCGCGATGCGTCATCGCGAAGCGGGCTTCGGGATGGATATCCGCAATCGCATCCATCGCGATGACATGATTGGGATATTTCAGCGCCCAGCGCCGCCGTTCCGGCGCGCGCCATTGCAGGAGCTGGAGTTGCCGCCGATGCACGCGATAGACATCGGCCATGTCCACGCGCCGCATCAGATAGTCGAAATAGCCCGGCACGTCATAGAGGTTGAAGAAGCCCGCCGCGCCATAACCCTGCTCCAGAAAGGCGTGGCATTCCTCCGACCCGTCCTCGTCGATCAGGTGGAGCGCGTCGAACCCCTCCACCTCCGCCGCGCGCATCTGCCGCCTTATCTCTCCCTCCCGCGCCTTGCGTCCCTCGACGGACGCGATGTCGAAGCCGGGCGGCGGCGAGGGCATCATCGCCTCCCAGGTCCGGATGGAGCGGAACCGCCGGTCGCGGTCGAACAGATATTGGAAATAGGTCGTGCCGGACCGCGGCAGGCCGGTCAGGAACAGCGGAGCCTCGATCCTTTCCTCCGCGATTTCAGGATAGTCCCGCATCCACTTCAGACCGTCCAGCCGGTCCACCGTGCGCGCCAGCAAGCCTTTGCGCGCCGCCGCCTCCCCGTCCGGCGACAGGCTGTTGTCGCCGTTCAGGGATGCCGCCAGCGCCTCCAGCGCAGGATGCAGCCGCGTCTCGGGATCGCTGATCCCCACCTTGTCCTCCGCCTCGGCGATGATCTCGCGCGCCTTGAGCATGGCCTCTCCCCTCCGGCTTGATCGCCGGTTATCGGTCCTGCACCATCCGCGACGACGGCGATCCTGTCAAAGCATCGCGCCGATCCAGCGCCGCGGCGATGGGGCGACGCGGCGGCGGCATCATTCTGCCATGGCGATATGGCAAGGGAGGAAGGGCAAGGCATGCGGATTTTCATGACGCGGGGCGAAGGCGGCCTCGACAATCTCCGGCTGGAGGAGGCGCCCGCCCCCGGCCCCGTGGGTCCCGGCCAGATCCGCGTCGCGATGCGCGCGGCATCGCTCAACTATCGCGACCTTCTGTGGATGCGCGGCGAATTCGGCCCGCCCGGCCCCGGCGGTCTCATTCCCTGTTCCGACGGCGCGGGCGAGGTGATCGAAACCGGCCCCGGCACCCGCCGTTTCCGCGCCGGGGATCGCGTGGCCCTGATCTTCAACCCGGACTGGATCGGCGGCCCCTTCCCGCTGACGGCGGGCGGCCTGGGGCGCGGCAGCCTCGCCTTGCCCGGCACCCTGCAAGACGAGATCGTCGTCCAGGAGGGCGAGGCGGTGCGCATCCCCGACCATCTGAGCTATGCGGAGGCCGCCTGCTTCCCCTGCGCGGGCGTCACCGCCTGGAACGCGCTGACAGAGGCGCGGCCCCTCCTGCCCGGCATGACCGTGGTGACGCAAGGCGGCGGCGGCGTCTCCCTCTTCGCCCTGCAATTCGCGAAGCTGTTCGGCGCGCGGGTCATCATGACCTCCTCCAGCCCCGAACGCTGCGAGCGGCTGAAGGCCATGGGCGCGGACGCGGCGATCGACTATCGCGCCGATCCCGACTGGCATGTCCGGGTGAAGGAACTCACCGGCGGCATCGGCGCCGATCTGACGCTCGACATCGGCGGCGCGGAGACCGTCGACCGCTCGTTGGCCTCGACCCGCGTCGGCGGGCGGCTGGCGCTGATCGGCCTCATCAGCGGCTGGCCCAACGCCGCCTCCGCCCTTTTCTCCTCCGGCGTGGACATCACTCCCATCAAGGTGGGCAGCCGCGACGATTATGAGAATATCAACCGCGCCGTCGCCTTTCACGGCCTGCGCCCGCATATCTCCGCCAGCTATGAATTCGAAGAACTGCCCGAAGCGCTCGCCGCCCTCAAGGAAGGAAGGCATCTGGGCAAGATCGTGCTGACCTTCGGCGCAATCTAGAGCCGGATGGCATAAGATCGACGCGCTTCGTCAGGCGGGCGTAGCGAAGCAATCCAGGGACGATGTGATGGATTGCTTCGCTACGTCGGCCATGACGATTCAAGCCAACATCATGTCTCTCCATGACGGATCGAAGCCTCGTCACCCCGGACGTGGTACGGGGGGCCGCGTCTCCATCAA
>JASGGS010000132.1:0-11529 GCA_047602685.1 Sphingobium sp. | reverse complement strand
GATTGTCCTCCTCCGGCTCGTCCAGCGCCATGACGGCGCGGGCGGCGCTGTCGATCAGGTCGATCTGCTCCGGAAAGGCGTCGCGGAAGAAGCCGGAGACGCGGAAGGTCACGTCCACCCTCGGGCGGCCCAGTTCCGCGATCTTCATGATCTCGAACCCCACCACCCGGCCGGATGCGAAGTCCCAGCGGGGGCGCGCGCCCATCAGGGCGAGGGCCTGCGCGATGTCGTCGCCGCCGGTGCGCATGTTCGCCGTGCCCCAGGCGGACAGGGCGATGGCGCGGGGATAGTCGCCCTCGCGCTGGAAATAATCCGCGACGATCAGCTCGGCGGACTTGCGGCCCAGGGTCCAGGCCGCGGCCGTGGGGACGGAGCGCGTGTCGACCGAATAGAAATTGCGGCCGGTGGGCAGCACGTCGGGCCGTCCGCGCGTCGGGGCGCCCGACGGGCCGGGCGGGACGAAGCGCCCGTCCAGCGCGGCGATGAGGCCCGCCTTCTCCGCCGCGCCGCAGGCCGCGACGCGCGGGAGGAGGTCGTCGCGGATCGTGGCCAGCACGGCGGTGCTGGCCGGTCCGGGGGCCTGTTGGATCTCGCCCGAATCCAACAGGGCGTCCACCTGTTGGATCGCCAGCATTTCCAGGCGCTCCACCGTGTCCCCGGCCGTCCGCCAGATGCCCGTTTGGGTAGGGAAGCCCGTGAGCTTTTCAGGGCGCGGCCCCTCCCATGCGTCGCCCATGCGGCAGTCGAGCGGATCGAAGCCGAGGGCGAGGTCGTCGGCCAGCGCGCGCAGCAGCGACGCCTGCCCCGCTCCCCCCCGGCCGCGCGGCGTCCGGGCCAGCGCGATGAGCAGGTCGCGCCTCGGCGCCCCCTCCGGCGACCGGGTGAAGACATGCAGGCCGTCGCGTATCTGCATCTCCTTCAGCTCGCACAGATAATTGTCGATGGCCGCCAGCGCGTCCTCGCCGTCGCCGCTCGCCCCGGCGTCGCGGTCCAGCCCCTGGGAGGCGGCGAGGGCGAGAATGTCCCGCTTCAGGCTCTCCAGCCGCCGCGGGTCCATGCCCGCCGCCATATAATATTCGTCGACCAGCGCCTCCAGCTCGCGCAGCGGGCCATAGCTTTCGGCGCGGGTGAGGGGCGGGGTGAGATGGTCGATAATGGCCGCGCCGATGCGCCGCTTCGCCTGCGTTCCCTCGCCGGGATCGTTGACGATGAAGGGATAGATTTGCGGCACCGGCCCCGCGCATATTTCCGGGAAGCAGTCGCGCGACAGGGCGATGGCCTTGCCGGGCAGCCATTCCAGATTGCCATGCTTGCCGACATGCACCACCGCCTGCGCGCCGAAGTCCCGCGCCAGCCAGAAATGGAAGGCCAGATAGGCATGGGGCGGGGGAAGCACCGGGTCGTGATAGCTCGTCCTGGGATCGGCATGACGGCCGCGCGCGGGCTGCACCGCCAGGGCGACATGGCCGAAGCGATGGACGGCGAGGCGGAAGGCGCCGTCACGGACGAAGGGATCGTCCTCCGGCTCGCCCCAGCGCGCCGTGACCGCCTCGCGCGCGCCGTCCGGCAGGGCGGCGAAGGCGGCGCGATAGTCCGCGAGCGGCAATGCTGCCTCGCCCGGCCGGTCCGGCGAGGAGGGGTCGTTGGTCACGCCGCCCGTCATCACCCGCATCAGCGCCGCGCCGTCGGCGGGCGCCCCGCCCGCATCCCCGCCCGCATCCCCGCCTACGTCATAGCCCGCCTCGCCCATGGCGGAGAGGATGGCGGCGGCGCTGGCGGGCGTGTCCAGCCCCACGCCATTGCCGATCCGCCCGTCGCGATTGGGATAATTGGCGAGGACCAGCGCCACGCGCCGCTCGCCCGCCGGGGTCCGGCGCAGCCGCGCCCAGTTGGCGGCGAGCGCCGCGACGAAGGCCACGCGGTCGGGCAGCGCGCGGGGCACGACGATGCTGCATTCGGTGCGCGCGTCGAAACGGGCCGCCGCCTTGAATGCCACCGCGCGGGTGAAGAGGCGCCCGTCCACCTCCGGCAGGGCGATGTTCATGGCAAGGTCGCGCGGGCCGAGGCCGCGCGGAGAGGCGGCCCAGGCGCTTTCCTCCGCACTGGCGAAGCTGGTCTGGAGGATCGGGCAGTCCGCCCGTTCGAGGATGGAGGGCGTGCGCGGCTCGCCCGGCGCGGAGGCGGCGAAGCTGGTGGCGTTCAGGATCACGTCCGGCGGCGCCTCGCCGATGAGGCCGCGCACCGTGTCCATCGCAAAGGGTTCGCGCAGGGCGCGGACATGGACGGGCAGGACGTTCAGGCCCTCTGCCTCCAGCCCCGCGACGATGGCGTCCACCGCGTCCAGCGTCCCCGCGATCAGCAGCGCGCGGTAGAAGAGGAACAGGACCAGCGGCCGCCCCTCGACCCAGCGCGCGCCGATCTGGCCGAGCGCGGGCCGCTCGACGCCGGGCAGGTAGAGGCCCGCATCGGCCACGGGTATGGGCGCGTCCGGCTCCCCCGCGTCCGCGCCGGTCAGGCGGGCGGCGGTCTTCAGGAAGGCGACGGCATTGGCGATGCCCCCCTGGCGCAGATAGTCGCGCAGCCGCTCGCAGGTGCCGGGCGGCAGGGTGGAGGCGCGGGCCAGGTCCGGGTCCTCCTCCCGCCCGTCCGCTATGGCGGCGAAGGCGATGCCCTTTTCCCGCGCGGCATTGGCGATCTCGTCAATGCCATAGGGCCAGTAGCTCTTGCCGCCCAGCAGGACGACGCAGACGAACTTGGCCCGCGCGATCACCTGCTCGACATAGAGGTCGACCGAATAGGGATGGCGCAACTGGAGGAGGTTGGCGAGGCGGACGGAGGGTCCGGCCTCTCCCAGCATCGCCGCCGCCCGCGCGAAGCAGGCCAGTTCGCTGTCGGCCACGGTCAGGATCACGATATCGCCCGGCGACTGGCCGAGGTCGATCGCCTCGTCCCCGCTGGAGACGGTTCCCGGCGTGGCCGTCAGCAGATGCATCAGGCGGCGGCCTTCGTCGCGGCGGCCAGCGCCCGCTCGATGGCAGCGCGGTCGAGGCCGGTCTGGCCGATGACCACGAGGCGGGAGGCGCGCGCCTCCTCCGGCGTCCAGGCGCGGTCGAAATGATGCTGGATGCGCGGACCCACGGCCTGCACGACGAGGCGGGCGGGGCGGCCGTCAATCGCGACGAAGCCCTTGATGCGCAGGATGTCGTGCGCCCTGATCGCGTCCGTCATCGCGGCCAGCAGCGGCTCCGCCCCCGCGACCGGTCCGAACTCCACGACGAAGCTGTCGAAATCGTCATGGTCATGATCGTCCTCCGTGTCATGATGGGAGGGGCGGGCTTCCAGATCGTCCTCGGCGGAGGCGTCGAGGCCGAGGAAGACGTCCGCCCCCACCGCGCCATGGGCGGCGCGCACGATCCTGACGCCGGACCGGATTTCGGAGCCGATCCGCGCCTCCAGTTCCGCCAGCTTCGCCGCGTCCACAAGGTCGGTCTTGTTGAGGAGGACGAGATCGGCGCAGGCGAGCTGGTCCTCGAACAATTCCTCCAGCGGGCTGTCATGGTCGAGCGTCGGGTCCGCCGCGCGCGCCGCCGCCAGCGCCGCCTCGTCCGCGGCGAAGCGCCCGTTCGCCAGCGCCTCCGCATCGATCAGCGCGATCACGCCGTCCACCGTGGCGCGGGTGCGGATGTCGGGCCACTGGAAAGCCTTCACCAGCGGCTTGGGCAAGGCGAGGCCGCTCGTCTCGATGATGATATGGTCGGGCGGGTTGTCGCGGTTCAGCAGCTTCTGCATGGTCGGCAGGAAGTCGTCCGCGACCGTGCAGCAGATGCAGCCGTTCGCGAGCTCGACGATATCGTCCTCCGGGCAGGCCTCGTCGCCGCAGCCCTTCACCAGGTCGCCGTCGACGCCGACATCGCCGAACTCGTTGATGACGAGGGCGAGGCGGCGCCCGCCCGCATTCTGGAGGAGGTGGCGGATCAGCGTCGTCTTTCCGGCGCCGAGGAAGCCGGTGATGACGGTGGCGGGAACCTTGCTCATGGATGGAGTCCTTCTGTCTTCAGGGCGGGAGCGGCGACCTCGATCTCGTCGAAGCGCTTCCAGCGGTAGATGAGCCAGCTTGCGATCCAGCAGATAGCGAACAGGCCGATAATAGCGAAGCCGATGCTGTTGAAATGCTCGCCAAGGTCGGTGGCGAGCGACCACAGGCCCCCCTCCAGCCCCAGCTTGTCGGCCAGGAGCGCGACGGTCTCTATACCGCCGATGACGATGGCGACCATGGCGGAAACGAAGGTGATGGTGATATTATAATAGAGCTTGCGTATGGGTTTCACGAAGGCCCATTCATAGGCGCCCAGCATCAGAACCCCGTCCAGCGTGTCGATCAGCGCCATGCCGCAGGCGAACAGCAGCGGGAAGATGAGGACGGTGCCGATGGACAGGCCGTTCGCCGCCTGGCTGGCGGAGAGGCCGAGTATCGCGACCTCCGTCGCCGTGTCGAAGCCGAGGCCGAAGACGAAGCCGAGCGGCGCCATGTGCCAGCTGCGGCTCACCAGCCGGAACAGCGGCCGGAACAGGCGCGACAGGAGGCCGCGATTGCCCAGCAGCATGTCGAGATCCTCCTCCACATAGGCGCCGCCCGCGCGGACATGGTTGAAGGTGCGCCAGACCGAGCGGAGGATGAGGAGGTTCATCGCCGCGATCATGAAGAGGAAGGTGGCGGAGACCATGGTGGCGATCACGCCGCCGACCTCCCCGACGGCCTCCACCCCGGCGAGGGCGCTGGCGGCGAGGGCGATGGTGACGGCGGCGATCATGACGATGCCGCTATGCCCGACGGCGAACCAGAAGCCGACCGTCAGCGGGCGCTGGCCGTCCTGCATCAGCTTGCGCGTCACATTGTCGATGGCGGCGATATGGTCCGCGTCGACCGCATGGCGCAGGCCCAGGCCCCAGGCGAGCATCGCCGTGCCGAGCATCAGCGGCTGGTCGCGGAACAGGGCGAGCGCCCAGGCCCATGCGGCGAGATTGGCGCCGACCAGCAGCGCCTTGAGCAGGAGGAAGCGGCGGCCGAGCGGCTGGCGCAGCCAATATGCGAGTCTTTTCATGCGGCTATCCTCCCTGCGCGGGGTCGGGAATGGCGGAGACGGCGCGGCCGAATGCCGCATCCGCTCCGCCGCGGACCCGCGCTCCGTCGATGCGCGCGGAAAGGGCGATGCGCTCCGGTTCCCGAAAGGAGGGACAGGGCATGCGGAGCATCGCCGGTCCGGACAGGAACCGGATGGCGAAGATCGGGCGGAGCGCGATGCCGATCCGGCGATGGCCGGGATGTGGCCGGTGCCTGCCGCTCCGCGACAGGGCCGCAGGCCGCGCCGCCATGCGCGACCTTCCCTGGATATGCATTGCCGGTCATAGAGAGAAATCCCGTTTGCGAATGATGCAGGACGGGGACTGCCGGGACGTCCTTGACGCACAGGCTCGACCATGGCGGAAAGGCGCCGCAATGCGCCCTGCCGCATGGCCGAAGCGGCCCCGCCGCTCCTTCGTCGCTCAAACGGAGTACACCGTGCCGCGGCCATCCCCTGGACCCGGGCAAGAGCGACCAGACGCCGGCAGGTCTCCTGGCTCGCGGGTCGTCGCTCGATGCACGGCCTTCCCAGGCCTCGCATGTCTTAGCGTCCGGCCCAGTGGCTGGCGGGGAAGCGCTTGCTCCCCACCCATATGCATCCCGCTCGCCGCTTACAGTTGCAGGGACAGCCGCGGATTTGGATGCATGTCACCGCATCCGCACCGCGTTCCCTATTAAGCCCCTTTCGGGACACCGGCGCGATCAGCGAAGACGGGCATGATGGCCCGCCTTCGCGGCATGCCATAATCCTTCGCGGCAAAGCTGCCAAGACGGCATTCGGCCATAGGATGCACGATCGGATTGATTGCGCGGGGGCAGGCGAAACCGGATGGCGAGCAAGGGGTTGGAAATCGGGCGTCGCGCCCGATATCGCTTATATTACATTTTTGTGACGGTTTGCGCTGTCAGGATGTGGTGAAATCGGCTAAGCGCCGCGCTTCCGTCAGCCGGGCAGGAGTGGGTGCCATTCGTCAGATCGCAGCTTTGCCCTATCGCACAGATACGGCGGCCAGCGACGCGCCCGTCCAGATCCTGCTCGTGACATCGCGGGAGAGCCGCCGCTGGGTGATTCCCAAGGGCAATCTCAAGACGGGCCTCGCGCCCCATGTCGCCGCGGCGCAGGAGGCGGAGGAGGAAGCGGGCGTGTGCGGTCCCATCTGCCCGACGCCGCTCGGCTCCTATCGCTATCGCAAGCGCAAGGGGAACGGCGCGTCGCTGATGTTCGACGTGGATGTCTATCCGCTCGCGGTGACGCGCGAGCTGGGCGAGTGGAAGGAGGACAAGGAGCGGGAACGCCGCTGGTTCTCCCTCGCGGAGGCGGCGAATGCGGTGGAGGAGGAGGATCTGCGCTATCTGATCCGCTCCTTCGGCGCGCATGGCTTTCAAAAGGCGGCACAGCGCATGGGGGTTTTCAGCGCGGTCGCCCAGAAGACAGGGGTTGGTGAAATGTTCGGCTGGTTCCAGCGCCTCCTGCCCAAGAGCGGCAATTTCTTCGACCTGTTCGAGGCGCATGCGGTGAGCGTCATGGCCGCCGCCGACGCCATGGCCCGGCTGTTCGAGGCCGGCACGGCGCGCCGCGACCATATACGCGAGGTGACGGAGCGCGAGCATGATGCGGACGAGGTGACGCGCGAGGTGCTGTCCACCGTGCGCAAGACCTTCCTCACCCCCTTCGACCGCAGCGCGATCACCAGCCTGATCGGCGCGCTGGACGACAGCATCGACGAGATGCACGCGGCGGTGCAGGCCATCGACCTGTATGAAGTGCACAGCTTCGAGCCGGAGATGCGGGACATGGCCGCGATTATCGTGGACGCCGCGCGCGTGACGGGCGAGGCGATGCCGCTGCTGCGCGACATTGCCCGCAATGGCGGGCGCCTGCATGAGCTGACCGAGCGCCTTGTCCGCATGGAGGGGCATGCCGACGAGATTCACGCGGCGGGCCTGAAAAAGGCGTTCAAGGCGATGCAGGAGACGCCCGCGCCCGATACGGTGAAGTTCATCGTCGACCGCGAAATCTACAAGCATCTGGAGCGGATCGTCGATGCCTTCGAGGATGTCGCGAACGAGATTGACGGCATCGTCATCGACCATGCCTGAGTCGATGCGCACAGGAGGGTCATCGACCATGCCTAAGTCGATGCGCACAAGTGGGCCATCGACCATGCCTGAGTCGATGCGCATCGTGAATCCCGTCGACCGCGCCTGAGACCCCTGTCCCATGCATGAGCTTGCCTTTCCCCTGCTGGTCGGCCTCGTCCTCGTCGCCCTGGCCTTCGACTTCCTGAACGGGCTGCACGATGCCGCCAACAGCATCGCGACGGTGGTCGCGACGCGGCTGCTGCGGCCGGTACAGGCGGTGCTGTTCGCCGCGGCATTCAATTTCGCGGCCTATTTCCTGACCATCCTGTTTCCCGCATTGCATGCGGTGGCGGATACGATCGGCAAGGGGCTGATCGACAAGGACCTGGTGACGCCCGCCGTCATCTTCGGCGCGCTGGCGGGCGCGATGGTCTGGAACGTCGTCACCTGGGCGAAGGGCATACCATCCTCCTCCAGCCATGCGCTGGTGGGCGGGATGATCGGGTCGGGGGTCGCCCATGCGGGCGTGACGGGCATAGAATGGGCGGGCCTCAACAAGACGCTGGCGGCCATCGTGCTGTCGCCCCTGCTCGGCATGATCCTCGCCATGCTGATCATGCTGCTGTCGAGCTGGGCGCTGCGCCATGCGACGGCGGGGAGCGCGGAGCGGGGCTTCCGCGCGCTCCATCTGCTGTCCTCGGCCGCCTATTCGCTGAGCCACGGCCTGAACGATGCGCAGAAGACGATGGGGATCATCACCGTCCTCCTCTATTCCACCGGCTATCTGAAAGGCGGCTTCGCCGTGCCGCATTGGGTGGCGATCAGCTGTTACCTCGCCATAGCGGCGGGCACGATGACGGGCGGGTGGAAGATCATCGAGACGATGGGATCGCGCATCACCAAGCTGTCCCAGCATCAGGGATTCAGCGCGTCGCTGGGCGGGTCGGTGGTGCTGTTCGGGGCCTCCGCGCTCGGCATCCCCGTCTCGACCACGCACACCATCACGGGCAGCATCATCGGGGCGGGCACCGCGCGGCGGGCCTCCGCGGTGCGGTGGGACGTGGCGCGCAGCGTCGTGACGGCATGGGTCATCACCATCCCCGCATCGGCTGCGGCCGGCGCGCTGTTCTACGCCCTCACCCTGCTGTTCTGACGGTCAGATCTTCCAGCGCAGCGTCACGCCATAGGTGCGCGGCTCGCCGATATAGCCGGAGAAAAGCTGGTTGGCCATGGCGCTGGTCGTGCCGTTGAGCTGCGCGACGGACTGGTTGTTGGGGCCGGTGCTTTGCAGGGGACTGTTGAAGATCACCTGCGAATAGCGGGTGTCGAGCAGGTTCTGGCCCCAGAATTCCAGCGCCCAGCGCCGGTCCGGCCCGCGCAGGCCGATGCGGGCGCCAAGCAGGAAATAGCCGTCCTGCGCCTTTTCCGGATAGAGGTCCGCGCCGGCATTGGTGTCGGCGGTCAGGCGTCCGTCGACATGGAAGAGGGCGTTCAGCCCGCTATTGCCGATGTCCGGCGTCCAGGTCGCGCTCGCCGTCACCACGATATCGGGCGTATTGAACATCTTCCGCCCTTCCAGGAGGAAAAGCGCGGGGTCGAGCGGGATGCGGCCGTCGCGCGACCCCACGAGCCGGTCGGCATAGCGCGTGTCGGCATAGGTGAGGCTGCCGCGGACGCTGAGGCCGGGCACGGGGTTCGCCCCCAGTTCCAGTTCCACGCCCTGGCTGACGAGGCCCGCCTTCACGTCGCCTTCGGCGCATGTCCTGCCCACCAGCGCGCTCTTGCAGCCGTTGATGTTCTGGACGATGAAGCCGGTGCCGTTGAAGGTGTTCAGCTGGAAATTGGTGAACTCCTGCCGGAAGCCCGTGACGGTGGCGGTCCAGTGCTTGCCCGCGAACTTCACGCCGATTTCATAGGCATTCACCGTCTCCTCGCCGAAGCGCAGCTGCGCGGCGTCGCCGTTTGAGCGAGGCGAGTAGAAGGTGACGGGCGTGATCTGCGGGAAGATGCCGCCATTGCCCAGTTCGAACCGGTCGAGATTATAGCCGCCCGCCTTGTAGCCGCGAGCATAGCTGGCATAGACCATCAGCGCGTCCGTGGCCTGCCAGGACAGGGCGGCGGTGCCGGAAAGCTGCCCGTCGCTGAACCGGTCGTTGAGGGCGAGGGCGTTCAGGGAGGGGCTGGAATTGCCGAGGCATCCCAGCGTCAATATGCCGCCCGCCAGCGTCGCCGCCGATCCCAGCGCCGGGTTCGTCGCGATCGACCGCAAGGGACCGGACTGGAGCGCGGCGCAGGCGCCATTGTCATTGTCGAAGCTCGCCCGGAACCGCTTCTTCTCATGCGTGTAGCGCAGGCCGAGCGTCAGGTTCAGCCTGGGCGTCAGATGGACGATATTATGCGTGAAGAGGGCGATGCTGTCGCTTTTCTGATAGTAGCGGCTGTCGACGTCGCCCCCGCCCGTGATGCCGCCCAATGTCGCCAGGCCGCCGGTCAGCGCGTCGACGACCGGGGCGGGCAGGCCCGCATTGCCGAGCTGGGCGGAAAGGGCGCCGAGCGCGACCGGGCTGGTGCAATTGGGGGCGAGCGCCAGCAGGGGCGATGCGCTGGCCGAGGCACCGGCCAGCAGCCGGCAGGCGGCGAACCGGCCATAATCCCGGCCGAAGCGCAGATCGTCGCGCAGCACCAGCGTCTCATGCGCGTAATAGACCCCGGCCAGCCAGTCGAGCCTGCCGCCAAATGCCTGCCCCTGGGCGCGCAGTTCCTGCGTGAAGCTCTTGAACTCGCGATAGGTGTCGGGGTCGCGATAGACGAGATCGGCGGTGCTATAGTCCTGGTCGCCATGGTCGGACGACCAATAGTCGCGCCAGGCGGTGATGCCGGTCAGCTTCGTGCCGCCCGGCAGCGTCAGGTTGGCCTCCGCCGAAAGGCCCCAGTCGCGGGTGCGCGACATATGCTCGCGGCCCGGCGTGATGCTGATGTTCCGGCCGCCGCGATCCTGCGTATAGGGCGTCGCGCCATTGGGGAAGATCGTCCCCAGCGACTGCAGGATGGTGACGATCCTGTTCGTCGCATTGGGCGTTGCGCTGGCGGGGCTGTTGCCCGTCTCCTCCCCCGTGTCGAGATAGACGGCGCCGCAGCAGCTTTCGTCGCGATGCGTATAGTCGCCGATGATCCGGATCGAGAGCGCGGCGCTGGGCTGGAGCAGGAGCTGGCCGCGCAGCAGATAGCGGTTGCGGTCGTTGGTGTCGCCGATCCGGTTGCCGCCCGCGTCCACGATATGGAGATAGCCGTCGCGGTTCACCGAAACGCCGTCGAGGCTGAAGGCGATCCTGTCCGTGACCGGCCCGGTCACGCGCGCGGCGAGGCGCCAGAGATCGTAATTGCCATAGGTGATCTCGCCGCCGGCGCCCAGAGTGAAATCCGGCGCCCTGGTCTGGACGCTGACGAGGCCCGCGGAACTGTTGCGGCCGAACAAGGTGCCCTGCGGCCCGCGCAGCACCTCGATCCGCTCTATCTCGCCCAGGTCGGTGAGGCCCGCGCCGATGCGGGGGCGGTAGACGCCATCCACGAACATCGCGACGGAGCTTTCGAGACCCGCATTGTCGCCGACCGTCCCCACGCCGCGTATCCGCGCGACGGCATTGGCGTCGGACGCGGTGGAATAGACGAGCAGCGAGGAGACGAGCTGGTTGAGCTGGCGCACGTCCGTCACATTCGCATCGCGCGCGGCGTCCGCCGCGATCGCGGTGACGGCGACGGGCGTGCGGGAAAGCGGCGTGGCGCGCCGCGTGGCGGTCACGAGGATGAGATCACTGGCTTCCCCACCCAAAACGGCTTCCGGACTTTCCGCGCCCATGGCCCCGGCGGCCTGATCCTGCGCGCGCAGCGGCTGCGCGCCGCAGATCGCCAGCATGGCCGTCAGCCCGCCTGCGGCGAAAGGCAATCTCCTCGACATGACCCCGTTCCCTTGGCGCATTTGGCCCCGCGCCTGTTTACGGAACGCCATAGCGCGAAAATCTTGATAATTCGCCACCCGGTAACATTTTCAGTGGGAAGGGCGCGGCGCCGCGCTTTGTGCTGCGGTGCAATATTGCGGTAACACACTGAAAATGTTTTATTTTAGGACTGGAATTTCGCGTTTGCTCAAAGCCATGGCTTGAGCCACAACACTGATTGTGGTTATTTTGCCGTTAAGCGAAAAATCACAATCATAACAGCGGTTTTTCGCCCGCGGGGAGCATCAGGGCATGCAAGACGACCATAGCTTTTCCGAGCAGCGGCTCTTGCGCGCGACGCTGGCCAGTCTGCTTCGTCATCCCGAACAG
>JASGGS010000131.1:0-11675 GCA_047602685.1 Sphingobium sp. | reverse complement strand
GGCGGCCAGAACGGCGGCGAGGATCGACGCCTCGGCATGATGAATACGGTCGAGATAGCCGTCCGGCCCGGCGACCTGCGCGATCACTTCTTCCGCGCCGACATTGTGGATGCCAATGCAGCGATCCTCATGGCCATAGGCGCGCAGCAGCCCCTCCGGCATGAAATTCATGGATACGGGCCAGACGGTGACGATAGCGAAGCGGCCATGCCGGCCTCGCCCGCGCCCACGGCTGGTATGGCGAGCCCCGCCTTCAGTGCGGCGAGGCCATAGTCGCCCACGCTGTCGATGGCGACCGCGTCCACACCGCTGGCGGCAGCGCGCAAGCCGGCTTCCAGATGGCCGATCGCCTGCATGTCGCGCTCGACCGGGGTAGAGGGGAAGACGCCCACGCGGGAGGGCCAGGCGGAGAGTTCGGTTCCCTGCGGAAGATCGGGGTGCAGTTCCGGCCGTACGCCCCGGGCGATGCCGGGGACGGTGCCAAGGAGGGCAATGCGCATATCCCGATCTCCTTCGTCAATGTCTGACGCTCACGGCTGGCGTTAAGGGGAGAGGGCCAGCCGTGAGCGTGTGGGGCGGCCTATTCGGCCGCTTCCGACAGGGGTTCCCAGAGCCGCTGACGCGGCGCGGGCAATCCGGTTTCCTTTTCGCAATTGGCGCGCAGGGTTTCGATGTCGGGGCCGAAGTCGAATACCCGCACAGCGCCGCGCTCCTCGCGCAGCTTGGCGCGCAGCGCCTCGGTGGCCGCGGCGTCGACGCCGCCGTCGCCCGCGATCACCACGCCATAGGCCTTCGCGCCCTCCGCCGTGACGAGGCCCTGGACGATCTCCCTGGCGACCAACGCCGGATCGCGGTCGAAGGGATCGCCCCAGCCGCCGCCGCCCCAGGTGATGAAGTGGAGGATGTCGTTCGCCTCGACCTCCAGGTCTTCAACCTTGTTGCCGACGATGATTTGCGACCCGTCGGGCTTTTCGAGGATTTTACGCGCGCGGGCGCCCGGCGCGCCGCCGTTCACGCCCCAGGGCGGGACGAACCAGCGGTCGTCATGGATGGCGATCTTGCCCGCTTCCAGGAAGCGATAGGACATGATGATGCCGTTGCCGCCGCGATGCAGGCCCGCGCCGCCGGAGTCCGCCACCGTCTCATAGCGTTCGATGACCAGCGGGAAATAGCGTTCCAGAAACTCGTTCGGCACGTTGGTGAAGTTCGGGAACAGCGAGTGGCCGTCCGGACCGTCGCCCAGCGGACGGCCGGGAATGCCGCCGAAGCCGATCTGGAAAAGCTGGAAATATTCCCCCGTGCTGTCGAAACCCGAATAGAAGAGGTGCGGCGAGGAGGAGAAGCCCGCCGCCGTCAGGAATTCCGGCGTCTTCTGGCCGAGCAGACCGCCGAGAATGTCGAACATGCGGCCCAGCGCATGGGTGCGGCCCGACAGCGCCGCCGGGAAGCGCGGCTTCAGCAGCGACCCTTCCGGGATGCGCACGTCGATCAGGTCGTAATAGCCGTCGTTGAACAGGATCTGCGGATCGAAGACCATGATCATGTAGATGCCGAAGAACATGCGCATCATGTTCTCGTTCAGGAAGAAGTTGATCGAGGCGACGGACTGCGGATCGGTGCCGTCGAAATCGAGGACCACGCGGCCATTTTCCCGCCACATGGTGCATTTGATCCTGTACGGGCCGAAGCCCATGCCGTCGTCGCAGATATAATCCTCGAAGCTGACCTTCTCCTCGCTGATCGCATTGCCGATAAGCTGGCTCATCGCGCGATGGTTGCGGGCGAGCAGTTCCTCGCAGGCGGAGACGAAGATGTCGTCGCCGAAGCGCTCGGCCATCTCCACCACGCGGCGCGAGGCCACGCGGCAGGAGGCGATGAGCGCGTTGAGATCCGCCTTGCACCAGTCCGGCGTCCGGACCTGATGCATGATGAGCTTGATGATGTCTTCGTTATAGACGCCCTGCTTGTAGATCTTCACGGGCGGAATGCGGATGCCTTCCTGAAAGATCGAGGTGGCGTCGATCGGCATGGAACCGGCCACCATCCCGCCAATGTCGGACTGGTGGCCGAACATGGAGGTATAGGCGATCAGGCGGCCGTCCTTGAAGACGGGCAGCAGGACGAGCCAGTCATTGCAGTGGCTGACCGCGCCGCCGACCGAATAGGGATCGGACAGCATGATGAGGTCGCCCTCCTCCACCGTGCCCTCATAGCCGTCCAGGAACGGGCCGATATAGGAGCCGAACTGGCCGACGATCATGCGGCCCTTATGATCGGCGATCAGCGGGAAGGCATCGCCCTGCTCGCGAATGCCGGGCGACATGGCGGTGCGCACGAGGGTCGCGTCCATCTCCACGCGGGCATTGCGCAGCGCGTTCTCGATGATGTCGAGGGTGACGGGATCGATGGCCTTTTTCTCGAAGGCCGCTTCGTTGCTCTGGATGATCCGTGCGGGCATCTTTCCGGTCCTTTCGATCAGGCGAGCGTGATGAGGATGTTGCCGACGGCATCGACGGTGGCGACGCAATCGGCTTCGATGAGGGTGGTGGAGTCCATCTCGATGACGATGGCCGGTCCCTTGATGACGTCCTGCGCCTTCAGCAACGCGCGGTCATAGATGACCGCTGGCTGCATGCGGCCGTCCATGTAGAGTTCATGGTCGCGGACCTTCGCTTGCGAAGGATCGCCATTGCCGACCGGCAGCCGGGCGGCGGGCAGGTCGAGCGCCTGGCCCAGCGCGACGGCGCGCAGGTTCACGATCTCATGCTCGCTGTCCATGTTGAAGGTGAAGAGGCGGTCATGCTCCTCGTCGAAACGCCGGGTGAGGAAGGCAATGCCCTTTTCCGACAGTTCGGCAAGGGTGATTTCCATCGGTACTTCAAAGGCCTGTCCAGAATAGCGGATATCGATTTCGAACACGATGCCGATCTCGTCGGCTGCCACGCCCTCCGCCTCCAGCTCGCCGCGAATCTGCTTTTCCATCTCCGTCAATATGCCGGTCAGCGCCTCGGTGCTCGTCTTCGACGCCAGCGTGGAGAAGGAACGCGCCGTTTCCGTCCGCATCCGCGTCGTCGCGTCGCCCAGCGCGCACAGCACGCCCGGCGAGACCGGGGACACGGCGGGCCAGCTCCCCATCAGGCGGGCGACGGCGTTGACGTGGAGCGGACCGGCGCCGCCAAAGCCCATCAACGCGAAGCCGCGCGGGTCATAGCCCTGCTGCACCGAGATCATGCGCAGCGCGCCGAACATATTCTCGTTCACGATGTCGATGATGCCGCGCGCCGCCGCATAGAGATCGATGCCGAGCGCGTCCGCGATGGTCTGCACCGCCTTGACCGACCCCTCGCGGTCCAGCTTGAAGGTGCCGCCCAGCAGCGCCTCCGGCAGATAGCCCAGCACGACATTGGCGTCCGTCACGGTGGGCAGCGTGCCGCCCTTGCCATATGCGACCGGCCCCGGCACCGCGCCCGCCGATTGCGGGCCGACGCGAAGGGCGCCCGTCAATTCGGGCACATAGGCGATGGAGCCGCCGCCCGCGCCGACCGTCTTCACGTCCAGCGCCGATGCGCGGACGGCGAGATGGCCGACCTCCGTGGTGCGCACGCGGCGCGCCTCCAGATTCTCGATCAGCGCCACGTCGGTGGAGGTGCCGCCGACGTCCAGCGTCAGGATATTCCTGATCCCCGCATTCCTGCCGACCCAGATCGCGCCGGTGACGCCGCCCGCCGGACCGGACATCAGCAGCGAGACGGGATGCTCTTCCGACTTTTCGGAGGTCATCAGGCCGCCGTCCGAACGCAGCAGGGACAGCTTGCCCGCCATGCCCGCATCGCGGAGCTGGTTGCGCAGGTTGCGGACATAGCGGCCGACGACCGGACGCACCGCAGCATTGGCGACCGTGGTCAGCGTGCGCTCATATTCCTGCATTTCCGGGAGGACGACATGGCTCAGCGAGACCGGAACGTCCGGCATGACCTCCGCCGCCAGTTCGCCCACGCGCGCCTCATGCGCGCCGTTCAGATAGGCGTTCATGAGGGAGACGGTCAGCGCCTCGACGCCCTGCTCCTTCAGCTTCAGGAGAGCGGCGCGGATATCCTCGTCGTCGATGGGGCGCAGTTCCTCGCCCTGCGCCGTCATGCGGCCCTTGATCTCGACCGTATCCTCCAGCGCGGCCATGGGCGCGGGCTTGGGCCATACGATCCAGCCCGCCAGACCGCCGGGGACGAAGCTGCGCGCGATCTGCATGACCTGGCGATAACCCTCGGTCACGATCAGGCCGACGCGCGCCCCCTTCCCCTCCAGCACCGCGTTGGTGGCGACGGTGGTGCCGTGCAGGAAAATCTCGATATCGGCGGGCGTGATGCCCGCCTTCCCGCAAATGGCGTTCAGGCCGTTCAGGATGCCCTCGCTGCTGTCATGCGGCGTGGAGGGCGTCTTGTGACGCCAGAAGGCGCCGGTGCTTTCCTCGAACAGCAACAGGTCGGTGAACGTACCGCCGACATCAACACCTAGACGATAAGCCATGGACAATCCTTGCGAATGACGGAGAGGGCAGAAAGAGCTTGCTCAACGGGGGCGAGGCGGATGCGCCGGTCCATCACCGGCGCAGGTCCACGATGACCTTGCCCATGGACTGGCCGGACAGCAGCCGCTCCACCGCGTCGAAAATGCCGTCGAGGCCGGCATATTTCCGGTCGTCGAACATGACCTTGAGCTGGCCGGATTCGTACAGGCCGAAAACCCTGTCGCGTGCATCCGGCCAATGGTCGGTCAAAAGGCCGTTCATGAAGCCGCGCACCGACGCGCCCTTATAATAGAGGCTGTGCGCGATGCGGGGCTGCGTCACGATCTCCGGCTTGCCCTCAAGGTCCGCCGCCGCGCCGCCCACGACCACGCGGCCAAGCGGCGCGACATTCTTGAGGAAGGCGTCGAAAATGGGGCCGCTCACCGTATCGATGGCGACGTCCAGCTTGTCCGCATAGTCCGCGTCGAGGACTTCGGCCACGGATTCCGAGCGATAGTCGATCACCCGGTCGGCGCCGAGGGAACGGACGAAATCGGCCTTGTCCTTGCCGCCGCAGACCGCGACGACATGGCAGCCGCGAAGCTTCGCGAGCTGGACGATCAGATGGCCCAGGCCGCCCGCCGCCGCGGAGATGGCGACCGTCTCGCCATCCCTGACCGCGCCGACATGCTCCAGCGCCATGGCCGCCGAAACGCCGGTGGAGGCGAGCGCCAGCCACTCGGGCGCCACCTCCGGCACCTTCACGAAATGGTTGGCGGGCGCGATGTTCCATTGGCGATAGCCGCCGGGAAAGCGCGTGGTGACGACCGCATCGCCGGGCGCGAACCCCTCCACGCCCTCGCCCACGGCCTCGACCAGGCCCAGCGCCTCTACGCCGGTCAGGGTCGGCAGGCCGATCTTCACATAGTCGACCGCGTTGCGGGCGATCTGCGTGTCGAAAATGCCGTTGATGCCGCAATATTGGTTGCGCACCAGCAGTTCGCCCGGCGCCGGATCGCGAAGGTCCAGCGTGACGATCTCCGCCCCCGCCCGAAAGCTGTCGGCAAAGCGCTGGAGCTGGATGGCCCGACAGGTGCCGCTCATGCCGCCCCCTTGTCCGGAAAGCCCAGCACGCCCGGATTGAACACGCCGTCCGGGTCCATCACGCCCTTGATCGTGTCGAGCAGCGTCCTGGACAGGTCGTCGCGGCTCTCGCGATAGGGATAGGTGCGGCCGATCTGGAAATGGCCGGTGCCGTAGCGGGCGCAGATTTCCACCACCGCCCTGCGCAGGGACACCACCACGGCCGTCGCTTCGGGATTTTCCGGGCGCTGCGTCAGGCGGGCGAGATGCGACGGCTCGATGGCGCTCTCATGGACCGGGCGCCAGCCATGCGGCCAGAAGAAGACCGGCTCGATGATGATCGCGTTGCTCGCCATGGTCGAGAAGAGGAAGCCGGTGTCGATGTCCAGCGCCTCCATCTCAGCCCTGCGGCTTTCGTAGAGAGCCATGATCTCCGCGAATATGCGGGGCGCGGTCGACAGGGAGGTAACGCCATGGACCGGAATCCACGCCTCGCCGGTCGGGCCGACCATGGAGTTGAGCGGCGGGAACGGCATGGCGCGCAATATCTTGGCGATGCTGTTCTCGATCTCCGTGCCGCCGAATTGTGCAGCGATGCGGCGCGCCTCGGCCATGTCCGCCTCGACCGCCGCCCTGGACCGGCCCTCGCAGGTGAGGTGGAAGGGATAGTCGGTCGGCGCGATGAAGTTGCGGCCGCCCAAGGCGATCTTCGCGGCGGAGAGCAGGCCCTTGCCGATATTCTTCTCCTTGGCGACCACCGCGCCCAGGGTCTTCACATCGGAGGCGAGCGACATGCGCTTCATGCGCATGCCCGTCAGGCCGGGATCGAAGGCGGAGGTTTCCGCGCCGATGCCCAGCCGCGCCTATTCCGCCATGGCGAGCAGCAGGGCCTCGCCGGTGGGGAAGGAGAAGGAAGCGCTATCCTCGAAAGCGGGCGCGGCGATGAGGCGCAGCGTCGCCTCCGCCTTGATGCCCAGCGTGCCGCAGTCGCCGCAGAACAGACCCGCAAGGTCGGGGCCGAAATGGCGGTAATGGGGCGTGTCGCCGTCCGGGCCGCGCGCGCCGGTGCGGATGATCGACCCATCGGAGGCGATGACGGTCAGGGCGACGAGGCTCTCGCTCGACGTGCCGTACTGGCCCGCGCCGAACATGGCGTTGAGCTGCGACAGGCCGCCGCCGATGGTGGAGACAAGGCCCGACATCGGACCCCAGAAGGGCGTGCGCAGCCCCTGGGCGGCCAGCGCGTCGTTCATGTCCTTCCAGTTCGCGCCCGCCTCGACCGTCACGGTCATGTCCTCGCGGCTGATGCGCAGAATGCGGTTCAGGCGCGACATGTCGAGGGAGACGGTGCGGTCGCTCGCCGGGACATAGCCGCCGGTGTAGCTCATGCCCGCGCCGCGCGGCGCGATGGCGAAACCGGCGTCATGGGCGGCCTTGACGACCGAGGCCAGTTCCGCCGTGGAACCGGGCGCCACGACCAGCGCGACGACCGCCGGGCCGGGCATCCAGATATCCTCGCTCACCAGACGGCGCGCCGCCTCGTCGGTGCGGACATTGCCCCCGCCCACAATGGCGGAGAGAATGGACACGAGTTCCGTTGCGTCAACCCCGCCCGGCGCGGCGACCTGTGCGTCCTGATCCATTATCTTTCCCATCCCTGAGGCGGCTACCGACCGCTCAATATGTATTAGAACTATGACATATAAATTTCAGCTTGCAAGACCCCTCCCCCGCCTTTGATGGCGGGACGGTCAAATAAGCGATTGGATGGTCAGTCCCTGGCGCAGGCGGCCGCGTTTTCACCGGCCAGACGGCCCAGCACGACGGCCGTGGTCAGTCCCATGGCGGGCAGATAGCCCCAGGAGGAGGGGCCGGATACGGAACGCGCGGAGCCGCCGCCCGCGAAGAGATTCGGGAAGGGCTTGCCGTCGGCGCGCAGCACCCGCGCCTGTCCGTCGATCTGGAGACCGCCCTGCGTGTGATAGAGCGCGCCCGTCACCCTGAGCGCCCGATACGGTCCCTGGGGCGGACGGTCTTCCGACCAGTCACGGCCGAAACCGTCCGCGCCGCGCGCCGCCGCGACCCGCTGCGCCTCCGTGATGGCCGCGGCCAGCCGGGCCGGGTCGGTGCCGGTCAGCGCCGCCAGGCCGTCGAGGCTGTCCGACAGCTTGGGCGCATTGAGCGCGATCAGTTGCGCCAGTTCGGGAATATCCCGGCAGCGCGCCTCGATCTCCGCATCATAGATGACCCAGCCCATGCCGTCGGGCTGGCCGGAGAGCGGGTGGACCATCCCGGCAATATCGTCCGATTCGTCCGTGAAGCGGTCGCCCAGCCGGTTGACGATCACGCCGCCCTCGATGAGGACGGGCGGCGGCACGGAAATGCCCTGCGGGTCGGTGAGCATGGCATAGCCCTGATAGGACCCCATGTCGCCCAGCGCCGCGCCCAGGCGCTCGCCGATAATGATCGCCTCGCCATGGCTGCCTTCATGGCCGTTATATCGGAGCGCCTTCGTCTCCGGCATGTAGCGGTCGGTCATCTCCCGATTGGCGCCGAAGCCGCCACAGGCGAGGACCAGCGCATCGCAGCCGATCCTCTCTATCGCGCCGTCCGCCCGCTCCAGCGCGACGCCGGTCACGCGGCCATCGGCATCGGCGAAGATATCCGCCAGCTTCGTCTCCATCAGGACGTCGATGCCCGCATCGCTCATGCGGCGATGGAGCAATTGCACCATCTCCAGCCCGCTATGACCCGGCCAGCCATGGATGCGCTGGCGGCTGTTGCCGTAGGAGGCGCGGAAGCGCAAATCCAGTTCCCACGGCAGGTCATGCGCCTCGCGCAGCCATTCGAGGGTCGGCGCGCTATGGTCGGCAAGGGCGCGGGCGATGACCGGATCGGCCTGCCCCTTCGCCTTAGCCATGATGTCCGCGAAGAAGATGTCCGCATTGTCCGCAATGCCGTGCTCCGCCTGCGATTGCGTACCCGCCGCGCAGAACAGCCCCTGCGACATGCCGGTCGAGCCGCCTGCCCGGTCGTCCCGTTCCACGACCAGCGCCGCCGCGCCCGCATCGGCTGCGGCCAGGGCCGCCACCGCGCCGCAGGCTCCGGCACCGGCAATCAGCACCGGCACCGAAAAATCATAATCGCTCAACTGCGTGCCCCGATCTCGTTCCCCACCTCTTCGGACGCGATGTCGCCCGCGGTCAGATTGGCCTCGTTGCGCTGCTGCACGATGCGCAGGACGCGGGCGATATATTCCTGGTTGAACAGGGCGCGCTCCACGGCGGCGGCGGGATCGGGCGTATAGGTCTCGATCTCCTTGCGGCTCAGCACGCCCTTGCCCTCCAGCAGGCGCTCCAGCGTGTCGATGCGCTGGCGCGCGACCGCCAGTTCCTGCACCGCCGCCATGGTGATGGCCAGGACCGTCTCGACTTCCTCGTCCAGGAAATAGGGGCGCTTGCCCGCCGCCTTGGCCCCGGCCTCGGCGATTGCGTCATTGATGCTCATCAGACAGTGGCCCCGATCACATGCCATGCGGCCTTGCGGCCATAATCCTCGGTCTCGTCGTCGGCGGCGTCGGGGAACAGATCCTTGTCCACCACGGCCGTCACCCCGCCATGGATCAGCTTGTCCCGCTCGAACCCCGCATCGACCATATGCTGGTCGAGGTCGAGTTCGTGCATGCGGCTCCAGAACGGCTCATTATTGTAGAAGGCGTCCCAGTCGCGCATCACCTGCTCGAACAGGGGCATTTCCGGCGTGTATTGCGGCTGCTCGACATGCAGGACGATGCCCCCCGGCTTCAGCAGGCGCCGCGTCTCGCGCAGGATATTGTCGAGAGCGCTGTTCGACAGCTCATGCAGGAACATGGTCGTCTGTATCCAGTCGAAGCTGGCATCGGGGAAGCGCGACAGATCCTCGCCGCTCGCCTGAACGAAGCGCACATTATCGACGCCCAGCGACTTGGCGCGCGCAAGGCCGTAGCGCAGCACCGGCGCGCCGATGTCCACGATGGTCATGTCCGCGTCCGGCCAGGCCTGGGCAATGGGCAGGCTGGAATGGCCGACGGTGCCGCCGATCTCCAATATCTTCGCGGGCGTGAAGCCGGGCAGGTTGCGCTTCACCCATTTCACCACCGCCTGGCCGCCGCCGTCCGCGAACTTGCCGAGCAGGCCCGCCGTGGTGACGAAATTGCCATGGTCGTAATTGGCGCCATTGGCGACGTCGCCGGAAAAGGCCTCCGTATGATAGCTGCCCGGCATGCAGTGGTGGTCCACCGCCGAGACATAGCGCGGAACGGGAAGCGACGGGTCCAGCGTCAGCCGGTCGTCGCCCTCGGTCAGCGCCGCCGCCTTCTCCGCCAGCGCCTCGCGCTGGCGGATCGCGGTCCAGCGGCCCGCCTGCTGGCGCTGTTCCATGGTCATGCGGCGGATCGCGGACCACAGGCAGAAGCTGGGGTCTTCCAGCAATTCGCGGCGCGCCTCATGCCGGTCGGCGATGGCGCGGCCATGCGCCTTCCGGAAGGTGGGGACGACCTTGTTCTCATAGGCCGCCTTCACGCCCGGCACCACGCGCGTGGAAAGATGCCGGTTCATCTGGGCGAGGAAGTTGATCCGCTCGATCTCGTCATGGCTCGTCTCCGGAAAGACGCCGTGGCGACCGACGACGCGATAATCGGGCGGGCCTTCATAGGGCTGCTGCCGGGGGGCGTTGGAGAGTGTCATGTCGAAATGCCGCTTCCCTTAGTTTGGTATATCTTTATAACAATATGGCACCGCAAATCTCAGATGCCAAGGGGATGTGAACATCTATGACCCGGATAATCGTATTGGTGAACCTGAAGCCCGGTAAGACCCCCGCGGATTATGAACGCTGGGCGGTCACGACCGACCTTCCTACCGTCAACGCATTGAAATCGGTGGATAGTTTTACCCTTTTCCAGTCCACCGGCCTGCTCGGCAAGGACAGCAAGCCGCCCTATGACTATATCGAGATCATCGATGTCGCCGACATGGACCTGTTCGGTCAGGAGGTCTCTACCGACACGATGCGCCGAATCGCTGCCGAGTTCAACGAATGGTCGACTCCGACCTTCATCACGACTCGTCCGGTGACGGCATGACACGCCCCCTCACGGGCAAGACGGCCGTCATCACCGGATCGGGCCGCAAGGCTGGTCTGGGCGAGGCCATTGCGCTGCGCCTGGCAGAGGATGGGGCGAATATCGTCCTGTCCGATGTCGGCGCGTCGCGCGATGCCGCCACGCCAGACAATATGATCGGCCTCTCCTCGGAGATGGAGGAGATCGCGCGGGCCATCAAGGCGAGGGGCGTGGAGGTCTCGGCCAAGGCGTGCGACGTCCGCATTCGCGCGGAAGTGCAGGCGCTGGCCGACCATGCGGTCGCGACTCATGGCAGCCTCGACATCTGGGTCAACAATGCGGGCATCGGCTATATCGTGAAGCCCCTGCTCGACGTGACCGAGGAGGAGTGGAACGCGGTGATCGGCGTCAACCTGACCGGCGCCTTCTACGGCGTGCAGGCGGCGGCGAGAGCCATGGTGGCGCAGGGCAAGGGCGGCCGCATCGTCAACATCGCCAGCCAGGCGGCCAAGAGCGGCTTTCCCAACATGCAGGCCTATACAGCCTCCAAGCACGGGCTGGTCGGCCTCGTCCGCTCGGCCGCGACGGAACTGGGCGAGCATGGCATCACCGTGAACAATGTCTGTCCCAATCACGTCACCACCGGCCTCGGCGCCTGGCAGAACGAGTATTTCGCCCGGCTACAGGGCAAGACGGTGGAGCAATATATGAAGGACATGGCCGCGCGCATCCCCATGGGCCGCCCCGGCCTGCCGGACGATACCGCCAATGCCGTCGCCTTCCTCTGCTCCGAGGGGGCCGCCTATATCACGGCCGAATCGCTCAACGTGTCGGGCGGCGAGGAACCGCATTAAGCGCCTGACCGGCAAGGATGCGCGCCCCGCGCCCTTGCCCTTCGCCGCCGGAGAGGATATTCCCCCTTTGTTCTCAGTTGGGGGGGGGGGGGTGATACGGCATGGCAATATTCGAAGGTCCCGACGGCCTGTC
>JASGGS010000014.1:0-37158 GCA_047602685.1 Sphingobium sp. | reverse complement strand
ATCGTCGAGCAAAATGAAGCTGTCCGGGGCGGCGGGCAGCGAGGCAGGCACGGCTCGCCTCATAGGGACTGACCGCGCCTGTGCCAACGCCCTGCCTCGCCCATGCCCGCACGGGCCGGGGATCAGGGGCGCGGCGGCGGCAGGGAACGCGGGCGGCGGGAGGCGCAAACTTCCCTGGTTTCCCTACCCAATTCCCTATTTCAGCAAGCTGCCGAAAATGCCCCTGACCAACTGGCCGACGATCCCGCCGCCCGCGCTTTTGCGGGAGGAGCCGAAGACCGCCTTGCCGATCTCGTTCGCGACCTGACGCCCGACCGAGGAGGCGGCGGAGCGGGTGGCGGACTGGACGGCCTTTTCGAGGGCTCCGGGCTTGGCCGCCTCCCGCGCGGCGACGGCATCGCGCTT
Source organism: Sphingobium sp. (assembly GCA_047602685.1). Lineage (GTDB taxonomy): Bacteria > Pseudomonadota > Alphaproteobacteria > Sphingomonadales > Sphingomonadaceae > Sphingobium. The sequence continues at coordinate 36,753 of JASGGS010000014.1, read as the reverse complement.
CGCCTGTTCCTTGAGTTCGGCGGCGCGCTGCCTCGCCTCCACCCTGGCCTGCTCGGCGGAAGCCTTGTCGGCCGCCGCCTGCGCCTTCGCGGCTTCGGCGGCGGCGGCTGCCGCGTCCCCCTTTGCCTTCAATATCTCCGCGGCGGATTCGCGGTTGACGGCCACATCATATTTTCCGTCCACGGGCGAGATGGAACGGATGATCGCCCGTTCCTTCACCTCCAGCGGGCCGACCCGCGAGCGGGGCGGGGCGATCAGCGTGCGCTGCACGGGCGAGGGGGAGCCGTCATCCTGCAACAGGCTGACCAGCGCCTCGCCCACCTTCAGTTCCGTGATGACCGTCGCCACGTCGACGCCGGGATTGGCGCGGAAGGTGTCGGCCGCCGCCTTGATCGCCTTCTGGTCGCGGGGCGTGAAGGCGCGCAGGGCATGCTGCACCCGGTTGCCGAGCTGGCCCGCCACATCCTCCGGAATGTCGATGGGATTCTGGGTGACGAAATAGACGCCGACGCCCTTGGACCGGATCAGCCGGACGACCTGCTCGATCTTGTCCGCCAACGCCTTGGGCGCGTCGTCGAAGAGGAGGTGCGCCTCGTCGAAGAAGAAGACCAGCACCGGCTTGTCCGGATCGCCCACCTCCGGCAGGGTCTCGAACAATTCGGACAGGAGCCAGAGGAGGAAGGTCGCGTAGAGCTTCGGGCTGCGCATCAGCTTGTCGGCGGCCAGCACGTTGATATAGCCGCGCCCCTTGTCATCCACGGCGATGAAGTCGTGAATGTCGAGCGCGGGCTCGCCGAAGAAGCTCGCGCCGCCCTGGCTTTCCAGCTGGAGGAGCTGGCGCTGGATGGCGCCGACGCTCGCCCTGGTCACATTGCCGTACCGGCTGCCGAGGAGGTCGGCATTGTCCGCGCAGAAGGCAAGCATGGACTGGAGGTCCTCCAGGTCGAGGAGCAGCAGGTCCTGCTCGTCCGCATAGCGGAAGGCGATGGTCAGCACGCCCTCCTGCGTCTCGTTGAGGCCCATGAGCCGCGCGAGGAGCAGCGGCCCCATTTCGGAGACGGTGGTGCGGACGGGATGCCCCTGCTCCCCGTAAAGGTCCCAGAAGATCGCGGGATTGTCGGAGAAGGCATAATCCTCCACCCCGATTTCCCGGGCGCGGGCGATCAGCTTGTCGGCATTTTTCGCCGTGGGGGACCCGGCCATGGCGATGCCCGCCAGATCGCCCTTCACATCCGCCAGGAAGACGGGAACGCCCCGCGCCGAGAAGCTCTCCGCAATGCCCTGCAAGGTGACGGTCTTGCCGGTGCCGGTCGCCCCCGCGATCAGGCCGTGGCGATTCGCGCGGCGGAGGTTGAGACGCTGCGGCTCCCCTCCGCCATTCTCCCCTATGGCCCCCAGACCGATGAAGATGTCGTCCGCCATTGCCCGTCCCTCGATATTGCCGTTGGCGGCATCCTATCGGCATGGGATGCGAAGTCGAGAGGGATCGGGGCCGGGATGGGAGGCGGTCGCGGATCCGTCGCGCCGGACCCGATCCGGGAGGTCCCGCCTTCGCCCCCTGTCGCCCACGCCTGGGAGGAAGCGGGACTCCGGCTCGAGGCCGGAGCGACGGCAGGGCGCACTTGCCACAGCCAGCGTCGTCGAAAGCTTTTCCGGCCCGGCGCGTTGACGGGGGAAGAGGCTTGACCGCGCCGGCATGACGCCGGAACGAAACGGGAGACGGGCGCGGAAGCCGTGCCTCCGCGCCCGTCCGCAGTCCCGTATCGCGCGATCAGTTGCCGCGCAGGCGGATCGGCACGAAGGCGGCGGGCTGGCCCCGGCGCAATATCTGGAGCAGGATCGCGCTGCGGCCCGCATCCTTGGCGGCCTTGACCGCATTGTTCAGTTCCGCCTCGGTCACGACCGGCGAGCCATTGGCGGTCAGCACCACGTCGCCGCGGCGCAGGCCCTTCTGGCCCGCATCGGTCGAGGCGTCGACGCCGGTGATGACAAGGCCCTTGGTCGTCTGCGGAATGCCGAGCTGCGAGGCGATGCCCGCCGTCAGCGGCGTCACCGCGAAGCCGAGCTGCTGCTGCCCGGCCGCCTGGCCCGCCTGCGGGTCCTGGTTCGAGAAATCCTCGTCATCCTGCCGGCCGAAGCGGGCGAGCTGCTCCTCCGGCGGCCGTTCGCCCACCGTCGCGGTGACGGTCTGGCGCCTGCCGCCCCGGATGATCTCGATCGGCACCTGCGAGCCGATGGGCAGGCCGGAGACGATGTAGGACAGCGTGTCGTCCGGCGTCACCTCGCGATTGTTCACCCTCACGATCACGTCGCCCGGCTTGATCCCGGCCTTGTCCGCATTCTTACCCGGCTCCACGCCTTGCACGAACTCGCCGCGATTCTTGGGCAGGCCCAGCGAGTCGGCCATGTCTTCGGAAAGCTGGCTGATCTGGATGCCGAGATAGCCGCGCTTGACCGACTGGCCCTTGCGCAGCGTCTCGATGATCGGGACCGCCTGTTCGGACGGGATGGCGAAGCCGATGCCGACATTGCCGCCCGACGGCGACAGGATCTGCGAGTTGATGCCGATGACATTGCCCGCCATGTCGAACATCGGGCCACCGCTATTGCCCTGGTTGATCGACGCGTCGGTCTGGATGAAGCGGTCCGTGCCGCCGCCGGTATTGCGGTGAAGAGCGGAGATGATGCCCGCCGTCACCGTGCTGCCGAGGCCGAAGGGATTGCCGATGGCCACCACCCAGTCGCCGACGCGGGCGCGGGTGGAATCGCCGAACTTCACGAAGGGGAGCGCCTTTTTCGGCTCGATCTTGAGGACAGCGAGGTCGCTGTTCGCATCCTTGCCGATCAGCCTGGCCGTATATTCGGTGCGGTCCGGCAGGATGACGGTGATGGTGTCGACCGTCGCGCCCGCCGCGCCGGGCGCGACCACATGATTGTTGGTCACGACATAGCCGTCGGCCGAGACGATGAAGCCGGAGCCGAGCGATTGCGCCTGGCGCGTCTGCGGCTGGCCGCTATCGTCGCCGCCGCCGAACAGGTTGCCGAAGGGCGTGCCCGCGAAGGGGTTCTGGTTCTGGACCTTCACCCGCTGCTTGGTGGAGATGTTGACCACGGCGGGCTGAAGGCGCTCCACCATGTCGGCGAAGCTGCCCGGCGCGCCGCGCGGGGCGGCGGAGAGACCTTCATTCTGCGCCGTCTGCGCGACTATCGGCGTGCCGGTCGTGAGACTGAGTGCAGTACCGCCCAGCAGCAGGGCAGCGGTAATGGCATAAGCGTAACGCACGATAGTCCTTCCTCTCAGTACGCCGGCCGGAGCCGGCGCCCATCATGGGAGTGGAAACCAGCGGCCATGCGCATTGCGGCGCATGCCCGGCGCCGGATTAACCGGCATTGAATGGAACGGTTGCGGGCGGCCGTGTCACCGGCCCCCCTTGAATTCGCGCAGGAAGTCGTTGTCCGCCGACAGCACCACGGAGGTCTGCCCCCGCGCATTGGGACCAAAGGTCGCGCCATAGGCCTGCATGGCGCGGTAGAAATCGTAGAATTTCGGGTCCTGGCCATAAGCCTCGGCATAGATTCGCGCGGCCGACGCATCCGCATCCGCGCGCAGGAGCTGCGCCTGCTTGGCGCCCTCCGCCCGGATCGTCCGCGCTTCCTGCTCGCGCGCGGTGCGCATGCGCTCGAACGCGCTCTGGAGCGGCGTGCCGTCCGGCAGGTCGGCGCGCTTGATCCTGACGTCGATCACCTCCGCGCCATATTGGCGGGCCACGCGGTTGAGGCTGACGCGGATATTCTCCATCACCGCGCCGCGTTCCGGGCTGAGCAGGGACGCGAAGGACCGCTTGCCCAGCTCGTTGCGGAGCGAGGAGCCGAGTATGGGACGGAGCGCGTCCGACACGCGTTCCTCGGTGCCGGCCGCGATATACATGAGCAGCGGATTGGTGATGCGGTAGCGGGCGAAGGCATCGACCTGCAACCGGAGCTGGTCGGTCGAGAGGACCTGCTGCCGCTCCATCTCCACCGACTGGATGCGCTTGTCGATCCACACGACCTGATCGGTGAAGGGCAGGCGGACCTTGAGGCCTGCACCGGTGCGGCCGAAATTCTCGCCGGTCTTGTAGGGATTGTAGATCGCCACCGGCTCGCCGAAGCGGACGACGACCGCCTGCTTCGTCTCCGGCACGATGGAGAAGGTCGAGCCGAGGAGGATCAGCAGGACGATGGCGAAGATGGCGAGCGCGATGGCGTTGCGGGGCATGAAACCGTTCATTGCGCGGCCTCCGCGGCCTGGGCCTGTGCCTCGGCCCGTCGCGCCGGGCGCCTGGCCACTTCGGACAGCGGCAGATAGGAGGTCACGCCATTGGCCTCCACGATGGTCTTGTCGATGCCCGACAGGACCTGTTCCATCGTCTCATAATACATGCGCTTGCGCGTCACCTCCGGCGCCAGCTTGTACTGGGCATAAACCTTGTCGAACGACGCCGCCTCGCCCTGCGCCCGCGCGGTGAGCTGCTGCGCATAGGCCCGCGCCTCGTTGAGATAGGTCTGCGCGGCCTGCTGCGCGGCGGAGACGTCCTTGAAGGCGTCGTTGACCGCTTCCGGCGGATCGGCCTGCTTGATCGCCACGCCCTGCACCCGCACCCCGGAACCATAGGCGTCGAGAATGCCCTGCATGCGCTCGCGCACGCCCTCCTCTATGCCCGTGCGGCCCGCGCCCAGCGCCTCGTTGAGGGTGGTGGTGGCGAGGACCGCGCGCATCGCCGATTCGGCCACCTCGCTGATGGTCCGCTCGGGATCGGCGATCTGGAAGGCGAACAGCTCCGGACTGCGGATGTTCCAGCGCACCGAATAGGCGAGGTCGACGATATTCTGGTCGCCGGTCAGCACCAGCTTGGCCGAATCGCCGCTCGACCCGATGTCGACGGTGCGGATTTCCTCCACGTCGACGCGCTGCACGCTTTCCAGCGGCTCCGGCAGGGTGAGGCCGATGCCGGGGCCGAGCGTGCGGCTGAAGCTGCCGAACAGGGTGACGATGCCGCGCTCCTGCGGGCCGATGCGATGGATGCAGGTGGTCGCCAGCCAGATGGCGACGATGCCGATGACCGCATAGAGCCAGATGGCCCGTCCATCCGGGCCGCCGGGCAGGCCGTCGCCGAAGGTGGTGCGCGCCCGGCGCATCAGTTCCTCGACCGCGGAGGGGCCGCGCGGGTCCTTGCCGGGCGGCTCGTCGCCGCCCCCGCCGCCGCCGGGTGGACGGCTCCACGGATTGCGGGGACCGCCGCCGCCGCCATTGCCACGGCCGCCGCCCGACCCTCCGTCAGAGCCTCCCGATCCGCCCCAGGGACTGTTCTCGTTCATCAGCATGCGCGCTCCGCGCCGCCAGCATTCCACAAGCGTCATGGACCCACTATAGGGACCGCTTCGCCTCAAGAACAGGTGCCAGGGTCATTTTCGGCGTGATAAACTGTTTCCCGCCCCGCCAAGGGGAAGGTAAGACCCGCCGCCATGACTGACAGGCCCGAACCCGTTTCCCCCGAAATCCAGCTATTGCTGACCGCCGCGAGCGGAGGACGGGCAGGCTCCGCCCGGTTGCGCGGCGGGGTTCTGACGCTGGTCCTCGACGTGGGCGGCCTCGCGCCGGACGACCGGCCCCTGTTGGAGCGGAAGGTGCGCGACGCCGCGTCGGGGATGGAGGGCGTGACGGACGTGCGCATCGCCATGACCGCCGAAAAGACCGCCGGACCGCGCATCATCGCGGTCGGTTCGGGCAAGGGCGGGGTGGGCAAGTCGACCCTTTCGGTCAACCTCGCCGTCGCCCTTTCCCGCCTGGGCTTCAAGGTCGGCATGGTGGACGCGGACATCCATGGCCCCTCCCTGCCGCGCCTCCTGTCCAGCGAGGGGGTGAAGCCCCGCGCGCAGGACAGCCGCATGATCCCCGTCGCCAACGACCATGGCGTGCCCATGCTGTCCATGGGCCATCTGATCGAGCCGGGCCAGGCCATCGCCTGGCGCGGGCCGATGGCGGGCAACGCGCTGGGCCAGCTGCTCGACGCGCACTGGCAGGGGATCGAGATACTGGTCGTCGACCTGCCGCCGGGCACGGGCGACATCCAGCTTACCATGATCCAGAAGCACAGGCCGGCGGGCGCGGTGATCGTCTCCACGCCGCAGGACCTGGCCCTGATCGACGCGACCCGCGCGATCAGCCTGTTCAACCAGGCGGGCGTGCCGATCATCGGGCTGGTCGAGAACATGTCCGGCTATGCCTGCCCCCATTGCGGGGAGATCAGCGACCCCTTCGGCCATGGCGGGGCGGAGGACGCGGCACGGGACATGGACATCGATTTCCTCGGCCGCGTCCCGCTGGAGATCGGCATACGCCGCGCGTCGGACAGGGGCACGCCGCCCGCATCGGGCACCGGCCCGGAATCGGAACCCTTCCTCGCCATCGCGGCGCGGGTCGCGGCATGGCTCCGAAAGGGGTGACGGCGCGTTGAAGGCGCACCACATGCCATCCGGAAGGAAAAGCCCATGCCCCTGACCCAGGACGCCGATATCGCCCGCCTCTTGGAGACGACCCGCACCATCGCGCTGGTCGGCGCATCCCACAAGCCGGAACGGCCCAGCAACCGCGTGCTGCTGTTCCTCCTCGACCATGGCTATCATGTCATCCCCGTCAATCCGGGCCTGGCCGGGAAGCGGATACATGGGCAGACCGTGGTCGGCAGCCTGGCGGATCTGGAAGAGCCGGTCGACATGGTCGACATCTTCCGGGAGAGCGAGGCGGCGGGCGGCGTGGTGGACGAGGCGATCGCGATCGGCGCGAAATCGGTGTGGCTCCAGCTCGGCGTCATCAACGAGGCGGCCGCCGCCCGCGCGGAAGCGGCCGGGCTGGACGTGGTGATGGACCATTGCCCGGCCATAGAGATACCGCGCCTCGGCATCGCGGCCCCGGGGTGACGATAGCGGGCGGTGCAATGGCAGTATCGCCTTCCCACCGGCTCTCCGCCCGGCTAAACCCCCTTCGATGAGAGTGCGGCAGATCGGCGCGGGCCAAAGCCCGAAAGGCATCCAGCTTTCCCGCCGCAGCTTCTTCATCGGCGCCGCGGCGGCGGGCGGCCTCGCGATAGGCTGGGCGATCTGGCCGCGCCGCTATGCTCCCCGCCTCGACCTCGCCCCCGGCGAGCAGGGCTTCAACGCCTTCCTCAAGATCGACCATGCGGGGCAGGTCATCGCGCTCGTGCCGCAGGCGGAAATGGGGCAGGGCGTCTATACCGTCCTGCCGCAGATACTGGCCGACGAGCTGGGCGCGGACTGGCGCACCGTCGCGGTACAGCCCGCCATGCCGGGACCGCTCTATGCCAATATGGTGCTGGCGCGCGAATGGCTGGAAGGAACGATGCTGCGCGCGGGCGGCGCGCTTGCCGATCATCTGGTCGATGAATATGCGCGACGCCGCGGCCTCGTCCTGACGGGCGGCTCCACCTCGCTCGCCATGTTCCGCCGCGCCTATCGGGAGGCGGGGGCGGCCGCGCGGGTCCTGCTCTGCAAGGCGGCGGCCGCGCGCTGGGACGTGCCGTGGGAAAGCTGCGACATTCTCGACGGACTGGTCACCGACGGGACGCGCACCTTGCGGATCGGCGAGCTGGTGGACGAGGCGGTCGGCTTCGACGTGCCGAGCCTGTTGCCGCTGAGGCAGGACAGGGCAAGCGAGGCGGAAGGCGAGCAGGGCCGCCTGATCGGCACGGACGCCCCACGCGTCGACCTGCCCGCCAAGATCGACGGGTCCGCCAATTTCGCCGCCGACATCCGCCTGCCCGACATGATATTCGCCTCCATCCGGCAGGGGCCGGTCGGCGCGCTGCGGCTCAAAAGCCATGACGAGAAGGCCGCGCGCAAGGTGCCGGGCGTGCTGGAGGTGATCGCCGCCGACAATTGGGTCGCGGTCACGGGGACGAACTGGTGGGCGGCCAATCAGGGGCTGGGCCGCCTCGACCCCGTGTTCGAGACGGCGGCGCAGCCGCTGAGCGACGCGGCCATCGCGCGGTCGCTCAGGGCGGCGCTGGACGGCGGGGAGGGGGAACGCTTCTTCTCGCGCGGCGATCTCGGCCCGGTGTTCGACAAGGCGCGCGTCCATAGCGCGACCTATGAGGCGGCGCCCGCCCTCCACCTCGCGCTGGAGCCGATGGCGGTGACGGCGCGGGTCGGCGATGGCGGCGTGGAATTGTGGATGCCGAGCCAGGCGCCGGGCCTCGCCATCGGCGCGGTGGCCGATGCGCTGGGCGTGGCGGAGAAGGATGTGACGCTCTATCCGCTGTTCGCGGGCGGCTCCTTCGGGCGGAAGATGGAGGCGGACGCGGCGGTGCAGGCGGCGCTGATCGCGCGGCGGATGAAGGCGCCGGTGCAGCTGCAATGGTCGCGGTCGGAGGACACCATCCATGACCGGCCGCGCGCGCCCGCCTTGGGCAGGATGATCGCGAAAATGGGGCGCGGCGGCCTGATCGAGGGGATGCAGGCCAAGGTGGCGGCGCCCCCCGCCCTCGCGCAGCTCTGGCGCCGCATCGGCCATGGCGAGGATGCGCGAACCGCCATAGAGGCGACGGCAACCATGGCGGACCGGCTGGCCGTGTCGGGCCTCGACACGCCTTATAGCATCGCCAACTATGCCGTGGACCATCATCCCGCGCGCATCGACCTGCCCACCGGCCGCTGGCGGTCCAATGCCGATCATTATGGCGCCTTCTTCCGGGAAAGCTTCGTCAACGAACTGGCGGAGATCGCGCATGTCGAACCGATGTCGTTCCGCATCCAGATGCTGGGCGGCCATCCGCGCCTCGCCCATTGCCTCACCACCGTCGCGGCGCTGGGCGAATGGCAGGGCGGACTGCCGGGCAGCGGGCAGGGCATTGCCTGCCATGTCATGGGCGAGGCCGCGATCGCGGTGATCGTGACCGCCGCGCTGGCGGGCGGGCGCATCCGCGTGCCGCGCATCCTCGCCGCCGTGGATTGCGGCGCGCCGGTCAATCCCGACATCGTGCGCCAGCAGATAGAGGGCGGCCTGATCTTCGGCGTGGCGGCGGCGCTGGGCGGGGCGGGCGAATATCGGGGCGGCATGCCGACGAAGCTGCAACTGGGCGAGATGAACCTGCCGCGCATGGCGGATATCGGCGCCATCACCATCGAACTGATCGCCAGCCGCGCCGACCAGGCGGGCGTGGGCGAGATCGGCGTGCCCGCCGTCGCCCCCGCGCTGGCCGGGGCGCTGCACAGCCTGACCGGCCGCCGCTGGCGCCGCCTCCCCTTCACGAAAGACGCCGCATGACCGCTCCTCCTCCCGCCGGCCACCCCGATATCGCCCAGGGCCGCATCGGCGTGCTGATCGTCAATCTGGGCACGCCGGACGCGCCGGAGGCGGGGGCGGTGAAACGCTATCTGCGTGAATTCCTGTCCGATCCGCGCGTGGTGGAGATCCCGCCCATCGTCTGGCAGCCGATATTGCGCGGCATCATCCTCAATACCCGGCCCGCCAGGTCCGCCCATGCCTATCGCGCCGTGTGGACGGAGGAGGGATCGCCGCTCGCCGTCCACACCCGCGCCGTGGCGGAGGCGCTGGCGGGGCAATGGGGCGGGCGCGTGCAGGTGGACTGGGCGATGCGATACGGCAATCCCGCCATCGCCGCGCGGCTGGAGGCGCTGACGGCGCAGGGCTGCGACCGCATCCTCGTCGCGCCGCTCTATCCGCAATATTCGGGCGCCACGACGGCAAGCGTCATGGATGCGGCCGGCCGGGCGCTGGCGGACATGCGGCGCCAGCCCGCGATCCGGACCCTGCCGCCCTATCATGACGATCCGGCCTATATCGGCGCGCTGGCCCGGTCGGCCACTTCGCAACTTCGCGAGACCGGCTTCGAACCGGAACGGATCGTTGCCAGCTTCCACGGCATGCCGGAACGGACATTGAAGCTGGGCGATCCCTATCATTGCCAGTGCCTGAAGACCGCGCGGCTGCTGGGCGAGGCGCTGGGACGGCCCGTGGAGATCAGCTTCCAGTCGCGATTCGGACGCGCGAAATGGCTAGAGCCGGAAACCGAAACGACCTTGCGCGGTCTGGCCGCGGGCGGCGTGCGGGACGTGGCCGTCATCACGCCCGGCTTCGCGGCCGACTGCCTGGAGACGCTGGAGGAAATCGGCCTCAGGGGTAAGGAAGTGTTTCTGGGCGCGGGAGGACGGAATTTCGCACTTTTGCGCTGTCTCAACGCCGATCCGGACGCTATTCGTCTTTATGGGCATCTGATCTCGCGCGAACTGGCGGGATGGGTGGACCAGCTTCAATCTTAAGCGGCCGGCATGCATGCCCGTCGCCATTTCAGGGAGGATGCGCATGGGCAGAATTGCGATCGTAACGGGCGGAACGCGCGGCATCGGTGAAGCCATCAGCCTTGCGCTCAGGAATACGGGCGTGACCGTGGTCGCCAATTATGGCGGCAATGCCGAAAAAGCCGCCGCCTTCACCGCCGCGACGGGCATACCCTCCTACAAATGGGACGTCGGCGACCATCATGCCTGCCTGGACAATATTGCCCGGATCGAGGAAGAGGTCGGCCCCGTCGACATCGTTGTCAACAATGCGGGCATCACCCGCGACGGCGTGCTGGCCAAGATGAGCTTCGACGACTGGAACGAGGTGATGCGCGTCAATCTGGGCGGCTGCTTCAACATGGCCAAGGCGACCTTCGGCGGCATGCGCGAGCGCGGCTGGGGCCGGATCATCAATATCGGATCGATCAACGGGCAGGCCGGCCAATATGGCCAGGTCAACTATGCCGCCGCCAAGTCCGGCATCCATGGCTTCACCAAGGCGCTGGCGCAGGAAGGCGCGAGGTTCGGGATCACGGTGAACGCCATCGCGCCGGGCTATATCGACACGGAGATGGTCGCCGCCGTGCCCGCCCCGGTGCTGGAGAAGATCGTGGCCAAGATCCCGGTCGGACGCCTGGGCCATGCGGACGAGATCGCGCGCGGCGTCGCCTTCCTGACCAGCGAGGAGGCGGGCTTCGTCACCGGGTCGACCCTCTCGATCAACGGCGGGCAGCATATGTATTGAGACGATGACCGGGATCACGCCCCCGCCGGAGGAGGCCGATCCCGGCCAGGGGGGGCCGGACATCTATTCCGGCCCCGTCAAACGCAGCATGACCATTGCCGGCCATCAAAGCTCCATCAGCCTGGAGCCGCCCTTCTGGGCCGCGCTGGAGGGCGCCGCGCGGCGGCGCAACATTCCCCTCAACGCCCTTGTCGCCCGGATCGACGCGCAGCGCGTGGACGCGGGAAGCACGGCCAATCTCGCCAGCGTCCTGCGATGCTGGCTGCTGGCCGATCGAAATCGTGCCGGGACCGGGTGAAATGCCGCGGGAGGCAATACGGCCCGGCAATATTTCGTCATATTTAAGAATGACTCTCAATATCGTTGACAGTAATAACGACTCGCAATAGTCGCCCCTCCTGAAACAACAGGGGGTTTCACGATCATGTCCAAATCTACCCATTCACCATCTTTCGTGGCGTTGAGCTGCGTCGGCGCCATTGCCTTTGCAACCGCGTCACACGCGCAGGAGGGCGAGCAGCCCCGCAAGCTGGGCGGCGTCACCGTCACCGACAGCGCCTTGGACAACGCGCCCAAGGTAAAGGCGGAGCGGCTTGAATCGCCCAAATATACCGCGCCGCTCGTCGACACGCCGCAGACCATCACGGTCATTTCGCGCGCCAGCATCGAGCAGCAGAATCTTCTCACCCTGCGCGAAGTGCTCAGCACCGTTCCCGGCATCACCTTCGGCGCGGGCGAGGGCGGCTTCGGCTATGGCGACCGCATCACCCTGCTGGGCCAGGACGCCAAGAATGACGTGACCGTCGACGGGGTGCGCTCGGGCGCGGTGATGAACCGCAACGAAACCTACAATATCGAACAGGTCGAGGTCAGCACCGGCGCCGGTTCGGTCTATAGCGGCGGCGGCTCTGTCGCCGGCACGATCAACCTCGTCACCAAGCGTCCGCTGGCCGACACGCGCATCATCGCCAATGCGGGCATCGGAACGGACAATTATTATCGCGGCACGCTGGACGCCAATTATCGCGTCAACGACCTGATCGCCGTTCGCCTCAATGCCGTCTATCACCAGAATGACGTGCCGGGCCGCAAGGTCGAATATTATGACCGCTGGGGCGTGGCGCCGTCCATCACCATCGGCATTGACAGCCCGACCAACCTGACGGTGCAATATGAGCATCTGACCGACCATGCCATGCCGCAATATGGCCTGCGCTATTTCCCGGCGCTGGGCGGCTTCGCGCCCGGTTTCGACCGCGAGGGCTATTATGGCTTCCGCAACGTCGATCACCAGAATTCGGACACGGATTCGCTCCAGGCGATCTTCAGCCACGAATTCAGCGACACGCTGCGCATCCGCAATCTCAGCCGCTATGAGGATATTCACCAGGATACGGTGACGAGCCAGCCGGCAGGCACCTTCTGCCTGCCCAACGGCACCAATCCGGCGGGCGGCGCGTGCACGGCGACCATCTATCCGACGTCCACCACGGGCACGGCGCTGACCATCCCGGCGGGTTCCTACCTGCCGACCGGCGGCCGCGGCAACCAGCGCTATATCCGCAACGAGACGGCCTATAACCAGTTCGACCTGATCGGCACGGCCAAGACCGGCGGCATCGAGCATAGCTTCGTGCTGGGTGCGTCCTATCTGTGGCAGAAATACCGCCAGGACACGGGCAATATCCTGCGCACGGCGGCGGGCTACGATCCCTATGCCGCGCCGTTCACCAGCACGGGCGCCAACCCGCTCTATAATGCGGGCGCCAGCCTCGGCATCTATTATCCGCTGGACAGCGTGGGCAATCCGTCGAGCTATTATAACGGCCCGATCAACTTCATCCGTGCCAGCCAGAATAACGGCTTCCAGGAATCCTTCGCCGCCTATCTGTTCGACACGGCCAAGATCACCGACTGGCTCCAGATCAATGGCGGCATCCGCTTCGAGCATGTGATCGGCGAGAATTATACGTTCAGCTATACGACCACGCCGGGCGCGACCCTGGGTCAGGTGACGGCGGCGACGGCCAATGCGGCCAACACCCCGTCGCGCATCTCCAACGACCTGTTCTCCTATCGCGTCGGCCTGGTGTTCAAGCCCCTGTCCAATGTCAGCCTCTATGTCGCGCATGGCAATGCCAAGCTGCCGTCGCAGTCGTCGGTGAACGATAGCTGCACGGCCAGCAGCGGCACCAACAATCCGACCTGCAACACCAGCCCGCAAATCACCAAGAATTACGAGATCGGTGCCAAGGCGGAGCTGTTCGACAAGCAGTTGCTGCTGACCGCCGCGCTGTTCCGCAACGACCGCAATTATCTGGTGACGCCCGCCGCCGACGCCGTATCGGCGGATCAGGTGTCCGAAGGGTCGCAGCGTTCGCAGGGCGTCTCGGTCGGTGCATCGGGCAACATCACGTCCAACTGGACCATTTCGGCCAACTACATGTATCTGGACGCCTTCGTGCGCCAGAGCATCTCCAACCGGGCGCGCGAACTGGGCGTGTTCGATCCGCTGGTGGGTTCGCCGCTCAACAATGCGCCGGAACATTCGGGCAGCATCTTCACCACCTATCGCCTGCCCTTCGGCCTGGAGGTCGGCTACGGCATCAACTATCAGGGCAGCTTCTTCCTGAACCAGTATAGTGCCGCGAACCCGACGACGCCGATCTACAAGGTGCCGAGCTACACGCTGCATCGCCTGATGGTCTCCTACACGATCAATGACCATGTGAAGGCGCAGGTGAACGTGCAGAATCTCTGGAACGAGAAATATGTGACCACCGTGCGCAATGCGATCGCCAGCAGCTGGGCCCAGCCCGGACCCACGCGCCAGGCCGTGTTCAGCATCGTCGGCACCTTCTGATCCGACCCGGATCCCGCCCGGACCGGACGGCAACGCCCTTCCCGCGCCGCCGTCCGGTCGGGACCTGAAGCCCCGCCGGTCCGTGCGTCCGGCGGGGCTTTTCATGGGCGGCCACGGCAGCCGATGCCGCCTTGGCGATGATGCTGCGAGCGATTTGCAATGCGTAATTCCTGCGATTGATTCGCATTACGGTTTGCGATAGGGGGATGCCCGAGACTCGGAGGCAAACAGGGGGCTTCGTCGGCATGTTGCGAGAGGCTGACAGTATCGGCTTGGACAGGATCGAACTGGTGCCCGCTTATGCATCGGCGCGCCCGGCCGGCGGCGCCGCCATCGCCCGGCCCGCGAATCGCTACGGCGAGGGCAAGCGCCTCAATTCCCCCGCCATGACCCTCACCATCGCGCTGCATATCGTGCTGGTCGCGGCCCTGTTCATGGTCCGCGACCATTTCGTCCACAAGCGCGAGACGAAGCTGACGGTCATGAACCTGACGCCGACCGCGCCGCCGCCGCCATCCGAGCCGGAGCAGCCGCAGACCAAGCCGGTCGTCGTGGCGCCCCGTCCCATCGTGCGCACGCCCGTGCCGCCGGTGACGATGATGCAGACCACGCCGGACCCGACGCCGCAACCCGTTGCCCTGCCGCCCGCGCCGCCCTCCGCCGTCAGCGCGCCCCCGGCCCCGCCCGCGCCGCCCAGCATCATGCAGGCAAGCGACCTCGGCAGCCGCATGGTCTCCGGCAAGCCGCCACGCTATCCCGTCGAAAGCCGCCGCAAGCATGAGCAGGGCACGGTCGTGCTGATGCTGATCCTGGGCGTCGACGGCAAGGTTTCCAGCATCGCCGTCAACCAGAGCAGCGGCTTTGCCCGCCTCGACGATGCGGCCCTCGACGCCGTGCGCAAATGGCGCTGGGAACCGATTGTCCGCAACGGGCAGCCGGTCATGGTGAAGGGGCTGGTCGAAATCCCCTTCGTCCTCCAGGGCTGACCCGAACCCCCGTCCGCGACGAAGGCGCGGCGGTGGGCGTGCATGTCTTCCCCGATACGATGGCACCGCAGCCTGTCCGCAGGCCAGGCCCCGCATCGCGCAGGAATGCCATTCGAATCGCCCCGCATTTAGAGTTTTCTTGAGATTTGCGGCTATGACGGGGCGCATGAGCGGCTCCAGCACCTCCACGCCCGTCATCCCGCCCGTCGACCGCATCGCCGCGGGCGACGTGGACGCGACGGCGGCGGGCTTTGGCGCGAGAGTCCGCAGCGCGCTCATATGGCGGTCGGGCGCGCAGATCGTGACCCAGCTTCTGAGCTGGACCTCGACGCTGATGGTCATCCGCATATTGAATCCGGCCGATTACGGCCTGTTCGCGATGTGCCAGGCGGTCATAGCCTTCCTGACCTTCCTCAACGGCTATGGGCTGGTGAGCGCGCTGGTCGCGTCGGAGACCATCGACACGCACAGGCTGCGGCAGGCCTTCGGCCTCATGCTCCTCCTCAACGGGGGACTGGCGGTCGCGCAACTGATCCTCGCCCCTTATGCCGCCGATTATTACGGCCAGCCCATGGTCGCGAACATGCTGCGCGTCCAGGCGGTCATCTATCTCTCCACCCCTTTCATCACCCTGCCCGAGGTGCTGATGGGGCGCAGCCTGGACTTCCGCAAGGCGGCCTATGTCACCTTCCTGTCCGGCATCGTCGCGGCGGGCGTCGCCATTGGCGGCGCGCTGGCGGGATGGGGAGTGTGGACACTGGTCTGGGCGCCGATCGCGGGCTTCTATGTCAAGGCGATCGGCTATCTGATCGTCACGCGCTTCTTCATCTGGCCGAGCTTCGATTTCCGGGGGGCCGGCCCGACCATCCTGTTCGCCATCTCCCTGCTCGGCAGCCAGCTCGCCTTCCTCGTGCAGAGCCAGGCGGACGTGTTCATCGGCGGCCGCGTGCTCGATCCGCATGCGCTGGGCCTCTATGCGGAGGCGCTGTTCCTGACGCAGATCTTCGTCAGCAAGTTCGTGCCCCCGATCAACGAAGTCACCTTCCCCATCTATGCCCGCATGCAGGCGGACAGGACGCGCGTCGCCGCCGCCCTGTGCAAGGCGATCAAGCTGGTCATGCTGGTCGCCTGCCCGATCTATCTCGGCATGGCGGTCACGGCCGAGCCGCTGGTCCTGACCATATTGGGCGACAAATGGGCGGAGATGGCGAGCTTCGTCTCGCTGCTGGCGCTCGCCATGCCGTTCCTGACCTTGCAGGTCATGTTCCCGCCCATGTGCAACGCCATCGGCCGACCGGGGCAGGGCGCGCGCATCGCCATGATCGGCGCGGGGATCATGCTCGCCGCCTTCCTCATCGGCATAAATTTCGGCGCCATCGGCCTCGCCTGGGCCTGGCTGCTCGGCTATCCGGTCTTCGCCCTGTCCACCGCCCATCTGGCGGGACGGCTGATCGGCCTGACCTTCGGCCCGCTGCTCCGCGCGGTGATGCCCGGCATACTGGCGGCGGCGGCGATGGCGGCGATGGTCGCGGCGGCCGACCATCTCCTCCTGCCAAGCGGCCTGCTCCCCGGCATCCGACTCGGCATGCTCGTCGCCATCGGCGCGGCGAGCTATGGCGGGCTGCTGCTCGTCCTGGCGCGCGACACGGTGCGGGAACTGATCGGCCTCATCTCCGGCAAGGGACTGGGCGAGATCGGGGGGCTGGGCGAGATCGGGGAGCCGGGCGAGACCGGGGACGCCGCCGCATGAATGCGGGTGCGTTGAAACGGGGACGCCTCCGCGAGCTGGACGCCTTGCGCGGGCTCGGCGCGATCCTCGTCCTCAACTTCCATTATTCGACGCGCTTCCACGAGATTTTCCCGAAGGCGCCGCATGTGCCCTTCCATATCGGCGGCGGCGAATATCGCGTGCTGCTGTTCTTCGCCATATCCGGCTTCGCCATCTTCTTCTCCACGGCGAAGCTGCAGTCCGGCCGGGATTTCATCGTCAATCGCGCGACGCGCCTGCTGCCCGCCTATTGGGCGGCGATGCTGGTGACGCTGGTGATCGAGCATCTGGGCCATATGACCATGCTCTACATCCCGCCGCTCGCCACGCTGATGAACGTGACGATGCTCCAGGGCTTCTTCTTCCTGCCCGCCGTCGACGGCGCCTATTGGACGCTGACGGTGGAGATCGCCTTCTACGCCTGCATACTCGGCCTGTGGCTGGCGTTCCGCATGCGCCATGTCGAACGCATCCTGCTCGGCTGGCTGGCGCTGAAGCTGCTGTTCGACCTTGTGTGGACGGACATGCCGGAGCGGCTGGTGATGCTGTTCATCCTGCGCTACGTGCCCTTTTTCGCGATCGGCATGGCAAGCTGGCGCGTCTGGGCGGGCGAGCGGCGGTGGCGGGAGCAGTTCCCCGTGCTGGCGGGCGCGCTCCTCTGCATCATGCTGAGCGAGACGCCCGATATATGGGCCGTCAGCCTGCTTATCATCGCCGCCTTCTGGGCGATGGTGGAGGGGCGGCTGGGCTGGATATGCCTGCCCCCGCTGATCTGGGTCGGGCAGATCAGCTATTCCCTCTATCTCGTCCACCAGCATATCGGCTTCACCATCATGCTGAATGCGGAGGCGGCGGGGATCGACCCGCTGACCAGCTATGCGATGGCGGTGGCGGCCGCCTTCGCCCTCGGCTATGCGATCAATCGCCTGGTCGAGCGTCCGGCGGCGCACTGGCTGACCGCGCGGTGGAAGCGGCTGCGCGCCCGCCAGCCCATGGGCGCCGCGCCGGAGCCGGGCCTGTGATCGCCGCGCGTTTCGGCACGGTCCGCGGGCTTGTCCGCCTCCTCCTTTCCCATGCGGAACTGGCTGTGGGACGGGGCGGGGTAAGGCCGGGCGATCCGCGGGCGGTCAGGCGCCTCGTCTTCCTCTGCCACGGCAATATCTGCCGCAGCGCCTTTGCCGATGTCATCGCGCGCCGGGCGGGCCTTTCCGTCGCCTCCTTCGGCCTGTCCACGGACCATGGCAAGCCGGCTCATGGTCCCGCGATTGAGGCGGCCTTGCGCCTCGGCCACGACATGAGCGCCCACCGCGCGACCGCCCTGCCGCATTATGAGCCGCGCGAGGGCGACCTGCTGCTCGCCATGGAGACACGCCAGCTCCGCCGTATCGCGGCCGATCCGCGCCTCCGCCATTTGCCGCGCAGCCTGCTCGGCCTCTATGTCAGGCCGGTCATGCCGCATCTGCACGACCCCTATTCGCTGAGCGACGCCTATATGGATGCCTGCCTTGCGCGGATCGAGACGGCGGTGCCCGTGCTGCGGGCCGCCTTCCCTAACGCCCGCGCCTGACGATCCCGATCAGGTCGCCGAAGAGCGGCATGGGGTCGCGCCAGTCCCATACATAATAGCCGGTCGCGGGGTTCAGGAAGTCGGCGCCATAAGCGAGCGCCTCCCTCCAGCGGCTCGGCACCTTCTGGCCCGGAGCGGCGGCGGCGGCGGGGGAGCGGAGTATCTCCACCAGGCGCTTCGTATCGGGAATGGCGTAGCGGGCGCGGCGGGCGCGATAGGGGGAGGGCGGCCGCGACCGCGCCGCCTCCGGCACGGCGGCGCGATATTGCTCCCAGGCGAAATGCGCGCCCGCCCGCGATGCCAGCGGCAAGCTGCCCCAGAAGCGCCCGTTCACCTCCATCAGCCAGTAGCGGCCCGTCGCGGGATCATGGCGATATTCGACCATGGCGGGACCTTCCCACCCGATTTCGCGCAGCAGCGCCTCCGACTTTTCCATCTGCGCCGCATGTTCGGCAAGGGGCACGGAGGCGCAGAGGGTGGAGACGCCGCCGCTCGCGGGAAATTCGCGCAGGCGCCGGTGCTGGAAACGCAGGCGCGCCTTGCCGCCCGCCATCATCAGCATCTGGCCGAAGCCATGGCCGCCGCACCATCCCTGAACGAGCGGCCACTGGCCGAGCGCGTCATAGCGGGCGAGCCGCGCCAGAAGATCGTCGGGGCCGGTGGCATAGCCGGTCTTCTCGAAGGGCAGCCCGGCCGCCTCCAGCCGCGCCCATATGGCGGGCGGATCGCTCCATTTGAGGACGGCGGGATAGGGGAGGGCGCGCGCGCGTTCCGCGAAATCCTCGCCCGGCAGGGGTTGCCAGCCGGGCGGCCCGTCGATGCCGACGCGAGCGGCCGCTTCCAGGGTGCGCACCTTGTCCAGCACGATGGCCAGCGGTTCCGCGCGCGGCGTGAGGATGCGGCATCCCTCCATCAGTTCCGGCAGGAGGGAGAGGGTGAGGAGGTCGCCTTCGCTCACCGCCAGCAGCACGGCGGCCTGCGTCTCCCGGATCAGTTCGGGGAGCCAGTCGCCGAGGGCGCGTTCCTCGGGCCGCTGCACGAAGCGCCGTGCATGGCGCGAATAGCGGCCGAGGGCGCGATCCGACTTGCCCACCGCGATAACAGGCACGCCATGGCGCCCCAGTTCACGCACGACCGTGAGGCCGATAGGGCTGTCGACGCCCAGCACGACGGCGGGAGGAAGGGACATCGACGTCATGCGGGCAACAGGCCCTTCTCATAGGCGAGCGTTGCGAATGCCTGCTCCGCCATGCGCCAGGCGGTACGCAGGCGGCCGGGGCGCAGGCGGTCGCGAACCGCCATGGCCTTTGGCAAGGGCAGGTCGGCAAAGCCGCCGCCCGTCACGCGTTCGTCCGCCGCAATGGCGTCGCACAACGCCTCGAACCGCCGCATGACGAGGCGGTTGGGCCGCTGCCTGTCGCGGGTCAGCATCTCGAAACTATGGCTGACCACGATGAAGCTGTGCGCGCCGCCCGCCGCCGCATGGGCGAGGCCGCCGCGCATCTCCGCCGCCGAGAGGGCGCAGACCTGCGCGGGCCGGAAATGGCCGGGGCGATCCCATATGCCTGCCACGGGCGCCTCGAATATTCCCTCTGCCGGGACGGGATCGATAATGTCCGGCGACAGGGCGATGCGGCAGGGGCGGCCTGCATAATCGGCATTATAGCTGCTGTCCCAGACCAGCCCGAGCCGGGCCAGCGCGCGCAGCGTATCGTCATTGGCGCCATAATTGCCGGCGCGGAAGGCATTGGGCGCGGGCGCGCCCGCCGCCGCCAGCGCATCGCGCGCCCAGCCGATGAGCGCGATCTGGTCCGCGAGCGTGAAATCGCCGATCTGCCCGCCGCGTCGCCCCTCGACCGGCGAGTCCTTCGCCCATTCCAGCCATTCGGTGTGGACATGAACCTGCACCTCATGCCCGCGCGCGACGATCGGCTCCACGATGCGCGCGACGATGCCGGGGCCATGGACGAGGGCGGGCATGGGATCGACGAAGAACACGCCCCTGAATCCGCGCTCCTCCATCCGGTCCATCAGCCAGTGGATGCCGAAGCCGCCCGCCGCCGTCTCGCCCGCGATGGACAGGCGCCAATTCTCCCGCGGATCGAGGCCACGGGCCTGCCTCCCGGCGGAGAGTTCCGTGTCGATGGTGATGAGCGCGCGCGTCATGGCCGGGATGTAGCATGGCGAGGCTTACCACTTCGTGCCCAACGCTTTTCGAGAAAGCCTAGAGCAGCGCCGCCATCCGCGCGAAGCCGAGGGGAGGCAGTTCGATCGGGCCGCCTTCCCCCTGCCACAGGCGGTTCTCCCGCGCGAAGTTGAACAGGCAGAGCAGCCGCTCCTTCCCCTGCACGCGGATGAAGGCGAGCACGTCCTCATCGCCCGAATCGAGGAAGGTCAGCGTGCCGAGGGCAAGGGCGGGGTGGCGTTTCCGCGCGCCTATGGCCTCGCGATACAGGGCGAGGACGCTGGCCGCATCGCCCTCCTGCCGGTCGACGGCGAGGGGGAGATGCGCGTCGGGCACGGGGAGCCAGGGCCGGGCGGTGGAGAAACCGGCATGCGCCGCATCCGCTTCCCATGGCATGGGCGTGCGGCATCCGTCGCGCCCCTTGAAGGCGGGCCAGAAGCGTATGCCATAGGGATCGCGCAGATCCTCGAACGCCAGTTCCGCCTCCGGCAGGCCCAGTTCCTCGCCCTGATAGAGGCAGACGGGACCGCGCAGCGAGACGAGGAGGTTGATGGCGAGCCGCGCGATGGCCGCCGGATCGTCGCCCGGCTTCGTCCAGCGGCTGACATAGCGCATCACGTCATGGTTGGAGATGGACCAGCAGACCGCGCCGCCGTCCGACGCGCTCCCGAACGCCTCGAATATCCTGCGGAAATGGGCGGGGTCGAAGGCGGTGCCGAACAGGTCGAAAGTATAGCTGCAATGGAGATGCCCGTCGCCGGAGGTATAAGCCTGAACCGTGGCGGGCGAGCGCTCCTCGTCGCCCACCTCGCCCAGCGCTATGGCGCCGGGATAGCCGGCCAGAAGCGCGCGCAGACGCTGGAGGAACTTCAGGTTCTCCGGCTGCGACTTGTCGTAGAGATGGTCCTGGAACCCATAAGGATTGGTCGCCTGCACGCTCCCCTTGTCGCCATGGGCGGCGGCGGGCGGATTGTCGCGCAACCGGAGATCGTGGAAATAATGGTTGCACGCATCGAGCCGGAAGCCGTCCACGCCCCGGTCCAGCCAGAAGCGGATGGTATCGAGCAGTTCGTCCTGCACCGCCGGGTTGTGCAGGTTGAGGTCGGGCTGGGAGGCGAGGAAGCTGTGCATATAATATTGCATCCGCACCCCGTCCCACTCCCAGGCGGGGCCGCCGAAGACGGACAGCCAGTTATTGGGCGGCGTGCCGTCCGATTTCGGATCGGACCAGACATACCAGTCGGATTTCGGATGGCCCCTGCCCGCGCGGCTTTCCACGAACCATGCATGCCGGTCCGATGTGTGGGACAGCACCTGGTCGATGACGATGCGCAGGCCCAGCCCGTGGGCGGTCTCGATCAGCCGGTCGAAATCGGCAAGCGTGCCGAACAGCGGATCGACGTCGCGATAGTCGGACACGTCATAGCCCATGTCCGCCATGGGCGATTTGAAGAAGGGCGAGATCCACACCGCGTCCACGCCCAGCGAAGCGATGTGCGGCAGGCGCCGGGTGATCCCGTCGAGGTCGCCCACGCCGTCGCCATTGCTGTCCTGGAAGGAGCGTGGATAGACCTGATAGATGACGGCGCCCCGCCACCAGTCGGCATCGGTCATGAACGGGTCTCCTGTGGGATGGGCAAGAGGCGGACGGAGCGGGGCGGGACATCCGCCCCATCGGCGAAGGTGACGGCAGCGGCGGAGCGGTTGAACAGCACCCGCATCCGGCCGATTCGCATTTCGAGGGTGGCGCGATCCGGCTGCTCCCAGTCGGCGACGGTCATGGGCTCGCCTGCCTCGGTCAGCCAGGCGACGTCGCCGTCCCGCAGGAAGGCGGGATCGGCCAGTTCGAGATGCGCGCGGCGCAGGCGGGCGAGGTCCGCGACGAAGGCCTCCAGTTCCTCGTCCCGCGCGGACCAGTCCACCCAGGTGATGGCATTGTCCTGGCAATAGGCATTGTTGTTGCCGCGCTGGCTCCGGCCGAACTCGTCGCCCGCCGTCAGCATGATCGTGCCGCGCGAGGCGAAGAGGGTGGCGAGGAGCGCCCTGATGTCGCGCCGCCGGGCGGCGAGGATGGCGGGATCGTCCGTCGCGCCCTCCGCGCCGTTGTTCCAGGAGAAATTCTCGCCATGGCCGTCGCGGTTCTGCTCGCCATTGGCTTCGTTGTGGCGCGTCTCATGGGCGACGAGATCGGCGAGCGTGAAACCGTCATGCGCGGCCAGGAAATTGACGGTGCGGCTGCGCGCGCCCGCGAATATGTCCGAGGAGCCGGCGAGCCGGGTGGCGAGCGCGCCGACCGTCCCGGCATCGCCCCGCCAGAAGCGCCGCACGTCGTCGCGGTAGCGGTCGTTCCATTCGAGGAAGGGTTCGCCGAACCGGCCGAGCTGATAGCCGCCGGGGCCGATGTCCCACGGCTCCGCGATCAGGATGCGGTCGGCGATCAGCGGGTCGGCGCGCATCTCCTCCAGCAGGGCCGCATGGGCGGAAAAGCCCTCCGCCGTCCGGCCCAATATGGGGGCGAGGTCGAAGCGGAAGCCGTCCACTCCGGCATGGAGGACGAAATGGCGGAGCGTGTCGAGGATCATGCGGCGCACCATGGGATGGTCGCAGGCGACCGTGTTGCCGCACCCCGTATCGTTGACCAGCGAGCCGTCGGGCGCGTGGCGATAGAGTCCCTGGTTTCCCAACCCCCTGAAGCTGAGCGTCCGGCCGAATATGTCGCTTTCGCCCGTATGGTTGAAAACCATGTCGAGGATCAGGTCGATCCCCGCCACGTGAAAGGCCCGTGCCGCGGCGGCGAGGTCGTCCAGCGTGCCCAGACGGGGATCGACGGGCATGAAGGTGACGGGATTATAGCCCCAGCCATTGGTGAGGCCGAGGGACGGCAGGTGCCGTTCGTCGATCCAGGCGATGACGGGCATGAGTTCCACCGCATCGACCCCGATACGCGTCAGATGGTCGATGATGGCGGGATGGGCGAGGGCACGCAGCGTGCCGCGATCGCCCTCCGGCACGTCCAGATGCACCATGGTGAAGGGCCTGACCGCCAGCTCGTAGATGAAGCCCCCCGCCCGGAAGCCCGGCTTGTGCGGGGGCACGGGCCTCGGCACCGTCACGAGGGCGCGGGGCGGTTCGCCGCCGCCATAGGGCCGGTCGAGCGCCAGCGCATAGGGATCGACCAGGCGCTGCCCGCCGCTTTCCAGCGCATAGGCCTGCCCCGGCCCGATGCCCGGCACGTGCAGATGGTGCAGCCCGTCCGCGCCGCGCGGAAAGGGCAGGGACCGTTCGTGCCCGCCGTCGAAGAGGATCAGGTCCAGCCGGTCCGCATCCGGCCCCCAGACCGCGAAGGACACGCCGTCCCCCGTCACCCGCGCGCCGAGCGGAAGGGCCGGGTCGATCATTGGGCGGCGATATCCCGCGCCTCTGGCAATTCCGGCGCGGCCCTTGCGCGCCGCGCCGCCACCAGTTCCGCGAAGAGCGCGGCATAGCGGGCGGCGCTGCGCTGCCAGGAAAAGTCGGCGGCCATGCCCGCGCGCTGCATCGCCTGCCATACCGACCGGTCGCGATGGAGCGCCTGCGCGCGGGCCAGCACGTCCAGCAGGCTGTCGGGGTTCAGCGGCCCGAATTGCAGGCCGGTCGCCACGCCCGCGCCGATGGCCGCCTCGTTCGCGTCGATCACCGTGTCGGCCAGTCCGCCGGTGCGCGCGACGATGGGGACGCAGCCATAGCGCAGGCCGTAGAGCTGGGTCAGCCCGCAAGGCTCCGTGCGGGACGGTATGATGATCGCGTCCGCCCCGCCCTGGAGCAGGTGCGCGGCCGGTTCGTCATAGGCGAGGCGCACGCCGATGCGCCCGCGATGGCGCGAGGCGGCGGCGAGGAACTGCCCTTCCAGCCCGGCATCGCCAGATCCCAATATGGCGAGCCTGATGCCCATATCGGCTATCGCGTCGATGCGGCCCGCGAGAATGTCCATGCCCTTCTGCCAGGTCAGACGGCTGACGATGGTCACCAGGAGGGAATCGTCGCTGTCGAGGCCGAAGCCCTGCTCCACGGCGACGCGGTTGCGCGCGCGGCCCGCCAGGCTGTCCGCGGTGAAGGGGGTATCGAGCGCCGGGTCGGTGGCGGGATTCCATTCGTCCACGTCGATCCCGTTGACGATGCCGTGCAGCACGCCGCCGCGCAGCCGCAGCAGCCCGTCGAGGCCCATGCCCCATTCGCCCGTCATGATCTCCCGCGCATAGCTGGGGCTGACGGTGGTGATGGCGTCGGCATATTGGAGGCCCGCCTTCAGATAGCCGACCCCCCCATAATATTCGACGCCATCCACCGCCCATGCCGCCTCCGGCAAGCCGAGGGCGCCGAAGAGATGCGCGTCGAACCGCCCCTGAAAGGCGAGGTTGTGGATGGTGAGGACGCCCGGAATGTGGGGCGCCCGGCCATGGCGGATATAGGCGAGGGCGAGCGCCGCCTGCCAGTCATGGACATGGACGATATCGGGCCGGAAATGGCGCAGGCTGCCGGCGGCGAGGTCCGCGCCCACCGCCGAGAGCGCGGCATAGCGGCGCCAGTTGTCGGGCCAGTCATGCCCGCTCATGTCGAGATAGGGGCCGCCCTCCCGGTCGAACAGGGCGGGCGCGTCGAGGATGAGGAGGTCCAGCCCCTCATGCTGGACGCGGACGACGCGGGCATTGGCGCCGAAGAGGGCGGGATAGCGCCGGGCCGTGCGCAGGGAAGCGGTGCCGCCGGGCGCCACGCGGCGCATCACGGCGGGATAGCCGGGGATCAGCGTCGTCACCTGCCAGCCATGGCGCGCCAGCGCGGCGGGCAGGGCGCCCACCACATCGGCCAGCCCGCCCGTCTTGATGAGCGGGTAGATTTCGGAAGCTATGGCAAGAGCCTTCACGCGATCATTCCTGGCCCAGCGCGTCGATCATCTTTTGCGTGATAAGGCATATCCCCTTGTCGCTGCGGCGGAAACGCAGCGCGTCCAGGTCCGGATTCTCGCCGACGATCAACCCTTCCGGAATGCGCACGCCCGCATCGATCACCACCTTGTCCAGACGGGCGCCCCGGCCGATGCGGCAATTGGGCAGGATCACCGAATTGGTGACGGAGGAATAGCTGTGGGCATGGACGCCCGTGAAGATCAGCGCGCGGTGAAGCGACGAGCCGGAGATGATGCAGCCGCCGGAGACGAGCGAGGAGATGGCCGCGCCGCGCCGATATTCGTCGTCATGCACGAACTTGGCGGGGGGCGTCACCTCCGCATAGCTCCACAGCGGCCAGTTGCGGTCGTAGAGGTCGAGATGGGGGACGACATCGGTGAGGTCGATATTCGCCTCCCAATAGGCGTCGATCGTGCCGACATCGCGCCAATAGGACTCCGGCTCCGCCTCGCCGCGCACGCAGGACTGGGAGAAGCGGTGCGCCACCGCCTTGCCGTGCTTCACGACATAGGGGATCAGGTCGCCGCCGAAATCATGCCGGGAATCGGGGTCCGCCGCGTCGCGGATCAGCAGTTCGATGAGGTAGCTGGTCTTGAAGACATAGATGCCCATGGAGGCCAACGCCAGTTCGGGCTGGGCGGGGATGCCGGGCGGGTCCTTGGGCTTTTCGACGAAGGCGGTGATGACGTCCTTCTCGTCCACATGCATCACGCCGAAGCCGGTCGCCTCCATGCGGGGCACCTCCAGGCAGCCGACGGTGACGTCCGCGCCCGTGTCGACATGCTGGCGGAGCATCAGCTCATAGTCCATCTTGTACACATGGTCGCCCGCCAGGATGATCATCCATTCGGGCGCATAGGACTGGATGATGTCGATATTCTGGTACACGGCGTCGGCCGTGCCCAGATACCATTGGGTTTCCGACACGCGCTGCGAGGCGGGCAATATGTCGAAGCTCTCATTGCGTTCCGGCCGCAGGAAGTTCCAGCCGCGCTGGAGGTGGCGGATCAGCGAATGCGCCTTGTACTGGGTCGCGACGCCGATGCGGCGGATGCCGGAATTGATCGCGTTGGAGAGGGCGAAGTCGATGATCCGCGCCTTGCCGCCGAAATAGACGGCGGGCTTGGCGCGCACGTCCGTCATCTCGAACAGGCGGCTGCCGCGGCCGCCCGCCAGCACATAGGCCATGGCATCGCGCGCGAGGGGGGCGGACGAGCGCCTGTAACTGCCGTTGGTCATGCCTTGTCCTTCTCCACTCCTGCATCGCGTTCGAGATAGAGGGTGGCGAGCGGCGGCAGGGTGAGCGTCGCCCATCCCTCGCCATCCGCCTCCACGACTCCGCCATTGCCCGCGCCGCTGCCGCCATAGATCGCGGCGTCGCTGTTGAATATCTCGCGCCATGGGCCGCCGCCCGGCAGACGAAGGCGATAGCCCGCGCGCGGGGCGGGCGTGAAATGGGAAATCACCACCGCCTCGCGCCAGTGCCCGTCCGCGTCCGGGCCGTGCCGGACCCATGCGAACACGCTGCCCGCCGCATCGTCCACGACCAGCCATTGGAACCCGTCACCCTCGCAATCGCGGGCATGGAGCGCGGGGCGGGTGCGATAGAGACGGTTGAGGTCGCGCAGGGCGCGGGCGACGCCGCCATGGCTGGGCAGGTCCGCCTCGTGCCAGTCCAGCGAACGGCTTTCCGCCCATTCGCCGCGTTGCGCGAATTCCTGCCCCATGAACAGCAGCTTCTTGCCCGGATAGCCCCACATGAAGCCGTAATAGGCGCGCAGGGTCGCGAATTTCTGCCACTCGTCGCCCGACATCTTGGCCAGCAGCGACCCCTTGCCATGCACCACCTCGTCATGGCTGAGCGGCAGGACGTAATTCTCGCCGAATGCGTAGACGAGGCCGAAGGTCAGGTCGTCATGATGGTAGCGGCGATGCACCGCGTCGCGCGCCATGTAGCGCAGCGTGTCGTGCATGAAGCCCATGTTCCACTTGAACCCGAAGCCGAGGCCGCCCTCATGCACCGGATGGGAGACACCGGGCCAGCTCGTCGATTCCTCCGCGATGGTCATTACCCCGCCCCCGCCCTGTCCATGGCCGGGCGCGGCGCCGTAGACGGCGCGGTTCATCTGCCGGAGGAAGCCGACCGCCTCCAGATTCTCGCGCCCGCCATGCTCATTGGGAATCCACTCTCCCTCCTTGCGGGAATAGTCGAGGTAGAGCATGGAAGCCACCGCATCGACGCGCAGCCCGTCGAGATGATAGCGGCCGGTCCAGAAGAGAGCATTGTTGACGAGGTAGGATACCACCTCCCGTCGCCCGAAGTTGAAGATGGCCGTGTTCCAGTCGGGGTGGAAGCCCTTGCGCGGATCGGCATGCTCGTAGAGCGCGGTGCCGTCGAACCGGGCGAGACCATGGGCGTCGGTCGGAAAATGGGCGGGCACCCAGTCGAGGATGACGCCGATCCCCGCGCGGTGCGCGCCGTCCACGAAGCGGGCAAAGCCCTCCGGCTCGCCGAAGCGGGCGGTTGGGGCGTAGAGGCCGGTGGTCTGATAGCCCCAGCTCGGGTCATAGGGATGCTCGGTGATCGGCAGGAACTCGATATGGGTGAAGCCCATGTCGACCACATAGGGGATAAGCTCGTCGGCCAGCCGGTCCCAGCTGTAGAAATGACCGTTCCCGTCCCGACGCCACGACCCGGCATGCACCTCATAGATGGAAATGGGCTGGCGGCGCGCATCCGCCCCTGCCCAGAATGCGCGATGCGCCGCGTCGCCCCAGTCATGGGCAAGCGGGCGCGCGGTAACGGAGGCGGTGGCGGGCCGCATCTCGCTGCGAAAGGCGAAGGGGTCGGCCTTGAGGGGCAGGGTGGCGCCGTCCGGGCCGATGATCTCATATTTATAGGGTTCGTCGGGGCCGAGGCCGGGGACGAATATCTCCCACAGCCCCGCGTCCCGGCGGTGGCGCATGACATGGCGGCGCCCGTCCCAATGGTTGAACAGGCCCACCACCGAGACGCGCCGGGCATTGGGCGCCCAGACCGCGAAATGCACGCCCTCAGCGCCCTCATGGGTGAGGATATGCGCGCCCATCTTGTCGAAGAGGCGCAGATGCGACCCCTCCGCCATGTAATAATCGTCCATCGGGCCCAGCACCGGGCCATAGCTGTACGGGTCCTCCACCCACCATTCGCCCCCGTCATTGGCGGCAAGATAGCGCAGCGGCCGGGCCTTTTTGAGCTTCAGCCTGCCCTCGAACAGGCCGCCGTCATGGATGCGGGCGAGGGGGGCGCCCTCACCCTTGCCGTCGCGGCGATAGGCGGTGACGCGTTCCGCATGCGGGATGACGCAGCGCGCGACGAAATCCTTGCCGTCCCGGTGCACGCCCAGCACGGCGAAGGGGTCGGCATGGGTGCCGGCGACGAGGGCGTCCGCCTCCGCGGCCTTCATGCGACCGCACCGCGAAGCGGCCTCCGGATACGGTTCGCGCAAGGCCCGCAGGGGACGCGGAGGCCCATCGGGTGCGGGGCACGTCCATTCCTGTCCCTCTGCGCCCTTTGCGGGCTGTGCGCGATTATCATTTCAGGCCTTCGGCGGATGAAGAACGGACGATCCCGTCGGGAACCGGCCGTCCTAGAGGATTTTCCAGATTTCCCGCGCATATTGGCGGATCGTCCGGTCCGACGAGAACCAGCCGACGCGCGCGGTGTTCCGTACCGCCTGCGCATCCCATGCCGCCTTGTCGCCCCACAGATCGTCCAGTTCCCGCTGCGCGCCATGATAGCTGTCGAAATCGGCCGCGATCATGAACCAGTCATGATCGTAGATACCGTTCACGAGGTCGCGATAGCGGTCCGGATCGTCGGGGGAGAAGACGCCCGACTTGATGGCCGACAGCGCCTGCGCCAGTTCGCGCGACCCGTCGATCACGGCGCGCGGGGCGTATCCGCCGGCGCGCCGCTCCGCCACCTCCTGTGCGGTCAGGCCGAATATCTTGATATTCTCCCGCCCGACATGCTCCATGATCTCGATATTGGCGCCGTCCAGCGTGCCGATGGTGAGGGCCCCGTTGAGGGCGAACTTCATATTGCCCGTGCCGGACGCCTCCATGCCCGCCGTCGAAATCTGCTCGGACAGGTCGGCGGCGGGGATCATCACTTCCGCCAGGCTGACATTGTAATTGGGGACGAAGGCGATCTTGAGCAGGCTCTGCACCGCCGGATCGTGATTCACCACCCGCGCCACGTCGTTGATGAGTTTGATGATCAGCTTGGCATTATGATAGCTGGGCGCCGCCTTGCCGCCGAACAGCTTGACGCGCGGCTGCCAGTCGCGCTCCGGATGGGAGCGTATCTGGTCGTAGAGGGCGACGGCCTCCACGATGTTGAGCAATTGCCGCTTATATTCGTGGATGCGCTTGATCTGCACGTCGAACAGCGCGGCGGGATCGATGCGCAGGCCCATGCGCTCCCGGAGGAGGTTGGACAGCGCTGCCTTGTTCGCCTGCTTCACGGCGCGGAACTTCTCGCGGAAGGCGGCATCCTCGGCCAGGGGGGCGAGGGCGGCGAGCGCCTCCGTATCGTCGAGGAAGGCGTCGCCGATCGCTTCGCGCGCGAGTTCGGTCAACGCGGGATTGCATTGCATCAGCCAGCGGCGGGGGGTGACGCCGTTGGTCTTGTTGTTGATGCGGTCGGGATACATGCGGTGAAGGTCGGCGAAGACCGTCTCCTTCATCAATTCCGTATGCAGCGCGGCGACCCCGTTCACGCTCTGCGAACCGACAAAGGCGAGATTGGCCATGCGCACGCGCCGCTCCCCGCCCTCTCCGATCAGCGAGATGGCGCTGATCGCTTCGCCGTCGAAACCCCGGTCCTTGCGCGCCTCGATCAATATCCTGGCGTTGATGGCATAGATGATCTGCATGTGCCGGGGCAGCAGCCGCTCGAACAGCGGCAGCGGCCAGGTTTCCAGCGCCTCCGGCAGAAGCGTGTGGTTGGTATAGGCGAAGGTGCGGCGGGTGACGTCCCACGCCTCGTCAAAGCCGAGATCGTGCGCGTCGATGAGGAGGCGCATGAGTTCCGCCACGGAGACGGCGGGGTGAGTGTCGTTGAGCTGGATCGCCGCCTTGTCCGGCAGCGTGCGGATGTCGCCGAAATATTGGACGTGGCGGCGCACAATGTCCTGCAACGAGGCGGAGGAGAAGAAATATTCCTGGCGCAGGCGCAGTTCCTGCCCCGCAATATGGCTGTCTGCCGGGTAGAGGACGCGCGTCAGGCTGTCCGCCTTGTTCGATTCGCGCAGCGCGCCGATATGATCGCCCGCGTTGAAGGCGTCGAGAAGTATCGGGTCGATGGGAACGGCGGTCCACAGGCGCAGCGTGTTCACCCGCTCCCCCCGCCAGCCGACGACCGGCGTGTCATAGGGCGTGGCGATCACGCGCTCGCTGGGTTTCCAGGAGCGGGCATCGTCGCCGCTGCCGTCCGCCGCCAGCGGCTCGACAAGACCGCCGAAGCCGACCTCATAGCTCGCCTCGCGCCGTTCGAATTCCCAGGGATTGCCGTGGGCCAGCCATGTCTCCGGCAGCTCGACCTGCCAGCCGTCATGGATTTCCTGCCGGAACATGCCGTTCACATAACGTATGCCATAGCCATAGGCGGGCACGTCGACGGTCGCCATGGATTCCATGAAGCAGGCGGCGAGGCGGCCGAGACCGCCATTGCCGAGCGCCGCGTCCGGCTCCAGTTCCTTCACCATGTCGAAGCTCACGCCCAGCTTCTCCAGCGCCGCCGTCACCTCGCCCATGATGCCGAGATTGGATATGGCGTCGCGCATGAGGCGGCCGATCAGGAATTCCAGGCTGAGATAATAGACCCGCTTGCCGCCTTCCTCATAGGTCTTGGTCGTGGAGGCGATCCAGCGGTCGATCACTACGTCGCGTATGGCGGCGATGGTCGCGGCAAGCCAGTCATGCGGTTTCGCTGCCTGCGGATTCTTGCCGATACGATGGGTGAGGCGTTCGACAATCTCCGCGGCGAGCGAGTCGGGATCGGTCAGGCGCGGCTGCGGCACGGGCAGGGCGACCGTCAAATTCTGCATCTCCTCGACCTCCTCATGTAAGGCTTGTCATCGGGCTGCCTGCCCTGAAAGGACAGGAATAACGCCATTGGAAGCGGCCTTCGGGCCGGATATCCCGTCTATGCCGCACCGCAGCATTAATGCACCAAAAGCGCGGAAGCGAAAGCCCCTATCGACGCAAAAGCACCGTTTCGTTCCGCAATCGCAATCAGCACGCCCCACCATTGACGCGTCCATGTCCTGATGCGATTCCTTCATGCACGCCGTATCGCCAGAACAGGACAGAATGACGATCGCACGCTCCACCCTGCCCGCCGCCCTGCGAGGCCCGGCGCGATCCGCCGGCGCAGGACAGCCCGTCGCAAGCCAGCGCGTCGCGGACATATTGGCGGACCGCATCCTGTCCGGCCGGATTCCGCCCGGCGCACGGATCAAGCAGGACGAACTGGCCGAGGAACTGAATACCAGCCGCATTCCGGTGCGCGACGCCCTGCGCATCCTGGAGGCGCGCGGGCTGGTGACCCTGCGTGCCAATGCGGGCGCGCGCGTCGCCAGCATGACATTGCGGGACTTGGAAATATCCTATGAGATTCGCGAGCGGATCGAGCCGCTGCTGCTGGCCGACAGCGTGCCCAACCTGACGGACCGGGACATCAGCGAGATGCATCTGGTGCGCGAGCAACTGGAGACGACGCGGGACGTGGAGATTTTCCTGGCGCTGGACCGGCAGTTCCACTGGACGGCCTATCGCCGCCATCGCGCGCCGCAACTCCACCAGATCATCGAACGGCTGTGGGATACGACGCAAAGCTATCGCCGCGCCTTCGCCGCGCTGGCCCTGCCGGGCGGCGCGCGCATCATGCTGGCAGAGCACAGCCTGCTCCTCCACGCGGTGGAGCGGCGGGACGCGGACACGGCGAGCGCCGTCCTCGTCACCGAAATACGGCGCACACGGGTCAATCTCGGAAAATATGGCGAACTGGGCAGCGACGAGACAGTGGAGCAGCCCTGACAAGACGACAAAAGGAGGGGATTATATATGCAGAAGACGCTTGCTCTGGGCCTTGCCGCATCGATGATGGCCGGACTTTCCGTGGGCCTGCCGGCGCAGCAGAAGGCACCCCCCGCGGCCGCGCAGCCCAGCTTTACCCCGGACGGCATCGTCCATGTCCCCGCCTTCGACCTGCCGCCTTCTTCCTTGTTGAGTCCGGAGGCGCTGGAATCCCAGAAAGCCCGCGCGCGCATGCCTCTCGTCGATCATATGTTCGCCGGCACGATCGAGGAGCGGCGCGCCAATGTCGAACGGATGATGGCCCCCTCCGTCGCGGAAATGCACCGGCGCTATGCCGTGGACATTGCCGAGCAGCGCATCAGGGGCGTGCGCACGCGCATCGTCACGCCCAAGGCCGGGGAGGCGGACCGGAACCGCGTGCTCATCAACCTGCATGGCGGAGGATTCATGATGTGCGCGGAGGGCTGCGCCCTGGCGGAATCCATTCCCATATCGGCCATCGGCCGTTTCCGCGTCGTCACCGTCGATTACCGGCAGGGACCGGAAAATGCCTTTCCCGCCGCGTCGGAGGATGTCGCCTCCGTCTATCAGGAACTGCTCAAAAGCTACCGGCCGGAGAATATCGGCATCTATGGCTGTTCGGCGGGCGGCGCGCTGACGGCGCAGTCGGTCGCATGGTTCGCGGACAAGAAAATCCCGATGCCGGGCGCCGTCGGGATTTTCGGGGCGGGCGGCATACGCTTCGGGGCGGGCGATTCAGCCTATGTCACCGGCTATATCGACGCTTCCTTCCCCCCGCCGGGACCGAATGGAGAGACATTCCCGATCCCCTATTTCCGCACCGTGAAGATGGACGATCCGCTCGTCTCGCCCGCCGCCCATCCGGAAGTCGCGGCGAAATTCCCGCCCACGCTCATCATCACGGGCACGCGGGCGATGGACATGAGTCCCGCCGTCTACACGCATAGCCAGCTGCTCAAGGCCAATGTGCGCAGCCAGCTCATCGTGGGGGAGGGCATGGGCCATTGCTATATCTACCAGGCGCGTCTGCCGGAGGCACGCGACGCCTATGACGAGATCGTGAAATTCTTCGACGCCAATCTGGGCCACAAGGGCAGGGGCGGCAGCCTGCCCGCGGGCGCGTCCGCCGCGCGCAAGGAAGAGGAGGAGCGGCAGGCCGCTGCCAGGCCCTGCGTCGAACGAACCAATGCGCGCACGCAGACGCCGGGCGCCGACGGCAAATTCTGGTTTCCGCAGAAGAAGGGCTGCTGACGGGCCGCTGCGCGCTCCAGCGCAGATCGGAGCGGGTTTTGCCTCGATTGAAGCAAGTCCCGCTCTGAATTCCCCGATTTCCGAGCCGTCAGCCAAGTCCGGCTGGCTTGGAATCGCTTCAGTCGCGCAATTCCACCCAGACCGGCGCATGATCGCTGGCCTTCTCGCGCCCGCGATAGGGCTTGTCGACCTGCGCGTCCACCAGCCGGTCGGCGGCGGCGGGCGACAGGAGGAGATGATCGATCCGGAAGCCCATATCGCGTTGCCAGGCGCCTGCCTGATAGTCCCAGAAGGTCCATATGCCGCCCGCCGGATGGCGCATTTCCAGCGCATCCGTCCAGCCGTCGCCGAGGAGAGTGCGATAGGCGGCGCGGCTTTCCGGCTGCATCAGGGCATCGCTCGCCATGGCGGGCGGCGACCAGACGTCGCGATCATAGGGGATGACATTATAGTCGCCCGCGAGCACGGCGGGCCGCTCGCTGGCCCAGATCTCCGTCGCGCGGGCGCGCAGCCGCTTCATCCAGCGCAGCTTATAGTCGAATTTCGGGCCGGGCACCGGATTGCCGTTCGGCAGGTAGATGGACGCGATGCGCACGCCGCCCACATCCGCCTCCATATAGCGGCTATGCTCGTCCTCCGTCTCGCCCGCGAGGCCGCGCGCGACCTCCCGCGGCTTTTCCCCGCGCGCCAGGATGGCGACGCCGTTAAAGCCCTTCTGCCCGTGCCAGATGGCGCCATAGCCCGCCTTTTCCAGCACATCGGCGGGAAAGCCCTCGTCCGCTGTCTTGATTTCCTGGAGGCAGGCGACGTCCGGCCGGGTTTCCTCCAGCCATTCGACGAGGCGCGGCAGACGCGCCTTGATGCCGTTGATGTTGAATGTCGCGATCCGCATGGCCGATGCCTAGCGGGTGGCGGCGCCGGAGGAAAGCGCCGAACGACCATAGGCCGCCCGACTGTTCCCCGTCGATCGGCTTCTTGGATCAGATGGCGAAGCTCGATCCGCAACCGCAGCCCGCCACGGCATTGGGATTTTCGACCTTGAACGCGGCACCGCCGAGATTCTCGACATAATCGACCACACCGCCGCGCACGAGATCGAGGCTGATCGGATCGACGACCAGCGTCACCCCGTCCAGCTCGACACGCATATCCTCGCCGTCCACGCTCTCCGCCAGGCCGAAGCGATATTGGAAACCGGAGCAACCCCCACCCTCGACCGACAGGCGCAATATGGCGGGCTTGCCGGTGCGCTGGGCGATCTGCGCGACGCGGGCTGCGGCGGAGGCGGTCAGGCCGACCTGATCTTGGGTGAGCGTCATGGGCCTGAAGATAGGGACGAAGCACAAGGGCGGCAAGCACCTGTCGTGCCGCCGCCCTGATCCTCCCGCCGGAGTCGTTATGCTGTGCGATTATTCGTTGTCGGTGCGGCTGCGCGCTTCGGGACCACCCATGGCGACCTGGTGCGACTTGGCGGCGGCGAGGGCGACCTCGTAATTGGTGCCTTCGAGATAAGGGACAGGGTTGACGGCGGCACCGGCGATGCGGACTTCATAATGAAGGTGGCTGCCGGTGGAGCGGCCGGTGGAGCCCATCAAGCCGATGAGCTGGCCGCGAACAACGCGCTGGTTGGGCTGGGCAATGAGCTTCGACATATGGCCGTAGCGCGTCTGGAGGCCATTGCCATGGTTGATCTCGACGAGGTTGCCATAGCCGCCTGCCCATTCGGCGCGGGAAATGACGCCATCGGCGGTCGCGTAGATCGGCGTGCCGATCGCGCCCGGAATATCGATGCCCTGATGCATGCGGTGGCTGCCGTTGAAGGGATCGTTGCGGACGCCGAAATTGCTGGTGAGGCGGATATCGTCGACGGGCTTGCGCGAGGGGATGGCGGCGGTCTGCGTCACGCTTGCGGAGGGGCCGTCCAGCTTGCTCCAGGCATTGAACAGCGAGGAGAATTGCGCATCGCCAGCAGCCTGGGCCGGAGCGGCGGCCATGGTCAGAACGGCGAACAGGCCGGTGACGGTTGCACGGAACATAGTGCGACGCGCTTCGTTCTTCTCAGTCGTAAAGGACATGCGAACCCCGTAATTTCCAGTCCCGTCCCGCCCGGGACCATCCCGCGCAGCCTCTGAATGTGCTGTCGATCACAGTGTTCAGCGGACATTCGGTTAATGAGCAAGCGCGGTATAATATTCTTG
This sequence comes from Sphingobium sp., assembly GCA_047602685.1. GTDB lineage: Bacteria > Pseudomonadota > Alphaproteobacteria > Sphingomonadales > Sphingomonadaceae > Sphingobium. Next base: position 784 of record JASGGS010000014.1, on the reverse strand, counting down.
GGTCAAACCGGCCTGTCGACGCGCTGAGTCGTTGAACGGAGGCTTAACGGCGCCTCGAAAATGACGGTGGACAAGAAGCTGAAAGGTCGAATGAGCGTTGAAATTGCGCTGAATCGCGATTTCTTCGAACCATCGAATCCCCGCCGCGACATGGCGCACTTCGTCGGACGCGATGCGCGCCAGAATGCGCGACGACACATCGTCGCCCGCCCGCCGCAACCGCTCAATCGTCTGCGGCGTCACATCGAGACCACGCGCTTCGAGCACCAGAGGCACGACCGCGAGGCGGGCCGCGATGTCGTGCCGGGTCTCGTGCGCGGCATCCCATAGCCCCTCATGCGCGGGCAGGGCGCCATAATGGCTGCCCATCTGCCTCAGGCGCCGGTCGAGCAAGGCGAAATGCAGGGCCTCCTCCGCGCCGACCCTCATCCAGTCATCGACAAAGGCGGGCGGCAGGCCGCCGCCGAACCGCCCTATGAGGTCGAAAGCCAGGTCGATAGCGGAAAATTCGATATGGGCGAGCGCGTGGAGAAGCGCGATCCGGCTCGCCTCCGACCCCGCCTTGCCGCGTTTCGGCATGCGATTCGGCGGCAGCAGGGCCGGACGCGCCGGACGCGCGGGATAATCCGGCATGGCGACGTCGAAGCGGTGCTCCAGCCGGCCCGCGCGCCAGTCGCGCGCGACCCGGCGCGCCAGCATCAGCTTGTCGCGCGGCTCCGCCGTGGACAGGATGGCGAGACAGGCATGCGCCACCGTTTCAGCCGCAGCCCCGGGCAAGGAAGCA
>JASGGS010000130.1:0-11756 GCA_047602685.1 Sphingobium sp. | reverse complement strand
ATCGGCGGTTTCTGCCATCTCTATATCGGCCAGGAAGCGGTCGCGGTCGGCATCCAGTCCGCCCTGACCCCCGGCAAGGACAGCGTGATAACGGGCTATCGCGACCATGGCCACATGCTCGCCTATGGCATCGACCCCAATCTCATCATGGCCGAACTGACCGGCCGCGCCGCCGGCATCTCCCGTGGCAAGGGCGGTTCGATGCACATGTTCAGCGTCGAGCATAAATTCTTCGGCGGCCACGGCATCGTCGGCGCGCAGGTGTCGCTCGGCACGGGCCTGGGCTTCGCGCATAAATATCGCAAGGATGGAGGCGTGTGCATCGCCTATTTCGGCGACGGCGCATCCAATCAGGGCCAGGTCTATGAGAGCTTCAACATGGCCGAGCTGTGGAAGCTGCCGATCATCTTCGTGATCGAGAACAACCAATATGCCATGGGCACCAGCGTCAACCGCTCGTCGGCGGAGGACCAGCTCTATCGCCGTGGCGAGAGCTTCCGCATCCCCGGCATCCAGGTCAACGGCATGGACGTGCTGGCCGTGCGCGGCGCGACCGAGGAAGCGCTGAAATGGGTGCAGGGCGGCAATGGCCCGATCATCCTGGAGATGAAGACCTATCGCTATCGCGGCCACTCCATGTCCGACCCAGCCAAATATCGTTCGCGTGAGGAGGTCCAGTCCGTCCGCGAGAAGTCCGACCCCATTGAAGGGGTGAAGAAGCATCTGGAGAGCGCCGGCGTGACCGAGGCCGAGATCAAGACCATCGACCAGCAGATCAAGAAGATCGTCGGGGAAGCCGCCGATTTCGCTGAAAATTCGCCGGAGCCGGAAGCGCCCGAACTGTACACCGACATATTGGTGGAGCGCTACTGATGGCCGTGGAGATCAAGATGCCCGCGCTTTCCCCCACCATGGAGGAGGGGACGCTTTCCAAGTGGCTGATCAAGGAAGGCGATACGGTCTCCTCCGGCGACATCATGGCCGAGATCGAGACGGACAAGGCGACCATGGAGTTCGAGGCCGTCGATGAAGGCGTGGTCGAGAAGATACTGGTCGCCGCCGGAACCGAGAATGTGAAGGTCGGCACCGTCATCGCGACGATCGCGGGCGAAGGCGAGGAGAGCGCGGCGCCTGCCCCCGCCGCCGAGAAACCGGCCGCCGAGGCGAAGGCCGCCGAGAGCACGCCCCCCGCCGAGAAGAAGGCCGGGGAGGCCGAGGCGCCCAAGAAGGCGGAGAGCGGCACCGCCAAGCTGGTCACGCCCGCTCCCGCCGCCGACCCGACCGTCCCCGAAGGCACGGAGTTCGTGAAGACCACGGTGCGCGAGGCGCTGCGCGATGCGATGGCGGAGGAAATGCGCCGCGACGACCGCGTTTTCGTCATGGGAGAGGAAGTGGCGCAATATCAGGGCGCCTACAAGGTCACCCAGGGCCTGCTGGAGGAATTTGGCGACGCGCGCGTCATCGATACGCCGATCACCGAATATGGCTTTGCCGGTGTCGGCACCGGCGCGGCCATGGGCGGACTCAAGCCCATTGTCGAGTTCATGACGTTCAACTTCGCCATGCAGGCGATCGACCACATCATCAACTCGGCGGCCAAGACCAATTATATGTCCGGCGGCCAGATGCGTTGTCCGGTCGTGTTCCGGGGTCCGAACGGCGCGGCGAGCCGCGTGGCGGCCCAGCACAGCCAGAATTTCGCGCCCTGGTACGCGGCCGTCCCCGGCCTGGTCGTGATCGCGCCCTATGATGCCGCGGACAGCAAGGGCCTGCTCAAGGCCGCGATCCGCAGCGAGGACCCGGTTGTCTTCCTGGAGAATGAGCTGGTCTATGGCCGCAGCTTCGATGTGCCCGCGATTGACGATTATGTCCTGCCGATCGGCAAGGCGCGCATCGTCCGTCCCGGCAAGGATGCGACCGTCGTCAGCTATTCCATCGGTGTCGGCGTCGCGCTGGAAGCGGCAGAGGCATTGGCGAAGGAAGGCATCGATGCGGAGGTCATCGACCTGCGTACCCTGCGTCCGCTCGACACGGCGACGGTGATCGAGAGCCTGAAGAAGACCAACCGCATGGTCGTGGTGGAGGAAGGCTGGCCGGTCTGCTCCATCGCGTCCGAACTGGCGGCCGTGGCCATGGAGCAGGCATTCGACGATCTCGACGCGCCGGTCCTGCGCGTGACGAACGAGGATGTGCCGCTCCCCTATGCCGCGAACCTCGAAAAGGCGGCACTGATCGATGCGGCCCGCGTGGTCGAGGCTGTCAAGAAGGTCAGCTACAAATAAGGATCGGCCGGGGGCGCATCCGCATCCGCGCCCCCGCCGTCATGCGGTATAGAGATCGCAGGTCGAGGCGGTCGCTGCTGGCGACGGATTATATATTTGCGAATAATCCCGCTTGTCGCGCACCACGAAGGAGGCGGTGTAGCGGATCATGCGGGGAGCAATGAAGAGCGATCCGAACAATCCCTGGTAGCGATAGTTCACTTCCACGAACATCACGCCATATCCTTGAGGCGCCGTGACCTGGCTTCCCGTTTCCCCCATGCCCGTGACGGTCGTCCCCGCATTGGCCAGCGTCGCGGTGCTCCCGGCCGTGGTCGTCGTGGTCCCGTAGCTCGAATTATATCCGGTTATCGCGCCGATGCATCGTTGCCAGTGGATGCGCTGCACGGACGCCGTATCGTAGCTTTGCTGCACATTTTCGAGGCTGGACAGGACGATGCGGCCATTGGTGGTCAGGCCGATGCTGGCCCCCTGCAAGCGTGCGCCGATCAGAATGTCGTTGATGTCGGATTCGCGAAGCCGTGTTTCGGCAAGCGTGCTGGTCAGGCCCACGCGCGAGGCATTGTCGGCGAGGTTGAGCGCGACCTGGTTCACCTTCATGTTCGCCAGCGCCAGGTTCGATATCTCGATGCCGAAGCCGCCAATGGTCAGCACGAGGGGGGCCGCCAGCGCCAGTTCCGTCATGGCGAGGCCGCGCACGTCGTGGCGCAGGGCGCGCGCAAACCGGCGAAGGGCGGAAAAGCGCATGGTCCGCGTCCTGCCGCTCATGTGCATACCGTCGCCGGTGTCGGCACGACCTGGTTGGAATAGGGCTGATTCTTGATGATCGTGGATGCCGTCGTGGTCGCGAGGTTCGACATGCCCATGAAGACCAGCGGGAAGAGCCTGCGATAGCTGATGGTGACGGTATAGACGACATAATCGCTCGCCCCGCCCTGGCCCGAAATGCCCGGATCGGCATCCCACACGCCATTGCCGTTATAGTCGGTGAAGCATTCCCCGCTGTCCCGCACATTGTTGCGGTTCGTATCGGTATAGGGTTCGGGCTGGATATAGCCGAAGGTCGCATAGGAGGATCGGCGGGGCTTGCCGCCGCTATTGTCGATCATCTGCGCGGAGGGCGCGACGGAGCGCACCTGGGCCAGCACCCGGTCGTCGATGGTCGTCGTATTCGCGGTCTCGATGGCGGAATCGCGGCCCGCCTTCTGCATGCTGCCCGTCAGCACGGCCTTCACATAGATTTCATAGGTCAGTTCGCCGAGGCCCAGGATGAGCAGCAGCATGATCGGCGCCACCAGTGCGAATTCGAGCAAGGTCGCGCCGCGCTCGTCGCCTGCGACCCGTTTCAGGATGCGGCGGCGCATCACTGAACGAGCCTGAGCATGGCGACCTGCTTGGCGATGGTCGCGAAGGTCGTGGACAGGCCGGAGCCGGTGGTGGTGTAGAGCGCCTGGGTGCTGACCGTGGCGCAGGACTGCATCTCTGTCGTCGCGCTCGACCCGATGGTGACGGTCCAGACGTCGATCTTCAACGACTTCGCCTTGGAGCATTCCGCGAGGAAGCGCTTGTTGTGGAAGTTCTTGTAGGTGGCGCTGTCGGAGAAGCTTCCGCCCGACACGCGCTTGTCATAGGCTTCCACCCCGTACATGCCATAGATCCAGGCACTGGGCGCCATGTCGCCGTCGGTCAGGAACACGATCACCCGGTTCGGGGCGGTGCGGCCGGTCCAGGCGCTGGTGTCGGCGGCAAAGATGCCCGTGGGGTCCAGAAGGCGGGTGCCCCAGATCATGCCCGTGTCATGATAGGTGCCGCCGACCGGCCGGAAATCGGTCGCATTGACATAGGTGGACACCTCCGCGCGTGTCATTTCTTTCAGGCGCTGGACGGGCTTGCCGCAGGAAATCCAGCCCCGGGAATAATAATAGGACGTGGCCAGTGGGGGGTGGTCTGTACTGTCGCCTGTCGAAGTGGCGGTGCTGGTATTCGTGGTGCCGAAGCCGTTGCGCATGTAGATGACTTCCGGCCACATCGGACGCCAGCGGGATGCGTCCGCCGTCGGGGTGAGGCTGGAGTCGAGGTCGAAGGGCAGGCTGCTGGTCGTGAAGCTCGTCGCGCCGGCGGTCGTGTCCCGCTCCTCGATGCAGCCAAGCCAGCTCGTCGTCGCGCCCGTCACCTTGGTCGGATCGGTGACGGAGGCGCCGGTGACATAGGCCGACACGTCGAGCGCGACCGGCTGGTATATCCATTTCGGCGTATAGGTGGTCGTGGTCACGACGCATTTGCTCTTGGTGCTGCCCGATGCCGCGGTCCAGCTGGTCGTCGCCCCCGTGCCGGTCCCGGACGAGGAATAGCTCTTGTCCGCATTATAGCCGTCGCAGGTGGCCTTCGTCACATCGTTATAGGTTTTCGTGCTGGTCGACGTCGCGTCGCCATCCTGACGGCGCGACTGATAGGTCCATTGCGTCGTGCCATTGCCCGCGCCGCCCACCATGAAGGTCGGCGAGACATCGACAATGGCCCGGCCCGCGTTCACCGTCGACGTATAGGTCACGAAGCCGTAGCGGACATGGGTCTCGCTATCCACATTGGCGGCCATGGTGTCGTAGAAATCGAGAACCGCCGAGCGAAGGGCGGCGATGCGCGACCCGGTTTTTTCCGGCACATAATAGCCGGTGCTGCCGGCATAGCCCGCCATGCTCTTATTGCCGCTCGCCGCGTCGGTCGGACGGGAATAGGATATGATTTTGCTGATCTGGTCGTTGACATAGCTGTTGCAGGTCGATGTGCTGTCGGACGGCAGGCATGCCATCGATCCGGTTGTGTCCAGCACGAAGATGATGTCGGTATCCGCGATGTCGAAGCGCGCCTGGCACTGAACGCTGATCGTCCGCGACGGCATGCCGAAGAAGGTCAGGATGGTCATCGGCACGGTCGCGCGTGCCGTGCCCGCGACCTGCGCGTCGCTGGTCTTGGACGGCGTGAAGCTGACGGCGCTGACCTGGAGCCAGCCGCTGCGGAAATTATTGGCGAAGAAGCTGTTGGCCTGCGACGTGGCCGTCTCGTCGAGCGTGGTGTTGCCGACCGTGGCGTCGGTCATGGCCTTGCGCCCGGCCAGCACGCCCGCGTCGCAGGCCTGTTGCAGGCGGGCTTTCGCGGCATAGAGGCGCGCGCCGTCGATGGCGCAGCCCGCGAAGGTCATCAGCGGGATCAGGAACGCCGCCATGATGGCGAGCGTGTTGCCCCGCGCATCGTGCCGCAGGCGCATCAGGAAACCGCGCCGTCCGGCCCCGCTTTTCGATCCTTCGCTCATGCCACGCTTTGCCCAGTCGTTCTGTTCGTATATCGGGGCTGCCAAGCCATTGATGCGCCCCCAAGCAAAGCGCCTCATATCGGCATAGCAGTTAACAAAGGCCGAAGCCGGGCGCTGCCCCGGCGCCCGAACGGCCGCCACGGTGTCCCATGTCTGAACAGTCCGACCTGCCCCAGCCCCTGCCGCTCCTGATCGCGCATGCGAAGGGGCGCGACCGGGACTGGCACCGGCTATGCTGGGATATTGACGAGCGCATGGCCCGCATCGTCTTCGGCAAGAAGGAGGGCGCCGTCGCCGCCATCCGTCTCGCCTGGTGGGAGGAGGCGCTGGCGTCCGACGGGACCAAGGGCAAGGGCGAACCCATGCTGGAGCGCTGGCATGGCTTTCGGCCGGGCGAGCGGGACAAGGAGCGGGTCCATGCGCTGGCGGCGGCATGGCGCATGCTGCTCGACCCCGCCGAGATGACGGAAAAGGACTGGCGCGGCTTTGGCGAGGGGCGGGCGGCGCTCTTCGCGCTGATCGCGCGCGGGGCCGATACGGACCGGCGGCGGCGGGCGGGGGCGCTCTGGGCCTTGTGGAACGCCGCGCGGCACGATCCCGACCGGCAGCGGGCCGAGGGCGCCTTCGCCGCCGCCATCGCCCTGCTGGAGGAAGAGGGCGCGCCGTCCCGCGTCACGCCTCGCCCGCTCCAGCTTGCCGCCGCGATGGCGGCGGACGATGTGCGGGCGCGGGTGATGCCCGTTCCCGAATTTTCCCTGCGCCAGTATCTCCGGATGGTCGGACGGGCGATTTTTCAGTGATGGCTTGGCAGGATCGGAACGGCTCCATAGGATAGCGGCCCATGGGGCGCTTCCTGGCAGGATCGATCGCGGCTTTGCTGCTGGTGGCGGCTGGCCTGTTCTGGTGGCAGGGCCAGGCATCCCGCGAGTCCGTCGCGGTCGAGGCGCGCCGCGAGCCGCCCCCGCCGCTGGAGGACAGCCTGCCCGAAGGGGACGCCAACGCCATGGGCGAGGCGCCGCCCGACCTGCCGACCGCGACGGCGCGCACGCGCGAGGAAAAGCGGTTCGACCGCTATGACCGGGACCGGGACGGCGTGATCGCCCGCAACGAGATGCTGGCGAGCCGGGTGCGGGATTTCCGCAAGCTGGACAAGGACGGCAACAACCTCCTCTCCTTCGAGGAATGGGCGGTCCACACCATCGACAGGTTCGAGGGGGCGGACGCCAACAAGGACGGGCGGCTGACCCGCGCCGAATTCGCGACCACCGCGCCCAAGCCCAAGCCGCCCGCCAAGTGCAAATGCTAAGCCTTTTGAGACAGAGCCCAGGCGGTTTCGCATAGTCCGAGCGAGGTGAGCCAGCCGGAGAGGGACAGGCGGGCGCGGTCGGTATAGGCCTGCTTGCGCTGCTTCTTGCGTACATCCTCCGCCACCGGCGGGAAAAGGCCGAAATTGACGTTCATCGGCTGGTAGCTGGCCGCATCCGCACCGCCGGTGATATGGGAGAGAAGGGCGCCGAGCGCGGTGTCGCCCGGCGGCCCGCCCATGGCGCGTCCATCCAGTTCGGCCGAGGCGAAGAGGCCCGCGAGCAGGCCGACCGCGGCGCTTTCCACATATCCCTCGCAGCCCGTGATCTGGCCCGCGAAGCGGATATGGGGACGGGTGCGCAGGCGCAGTTCCCCGTCCAGCAATTCCGGGCTGCGGATGAAGGTGTTGCGGTGCAGGCCGCCGAGCCGTGCGAACCGCGCATTGGCGAGGCCCGGTATGGTGCGGAACAGGTCCACCTGCGCGGCATGCTTCAGCTTGGTCTGGAAGCCGACCATGTTCCAGAGCGTGCCCAGCGCATTGTCCTGCCGCAATTGCACCACGGCATAGGGCCAGCGGCCCGTGCGCGGATCGTCGAGGCCGACGGGCTTCATCGGTCCGAAGCGCAAGGTGCCGGGGCCGCGCTCCGCCATCACCTCTATGGGCATGCACCCCTCGAAATAGGGCGTGTCCTTCTCCCACTGCTTGAACTCGGTCTTCTCGCCTTCGAGGAGGCCCTGGACGAAGGCCTCATATTGATCCCGGTCCATGGGGCAGTTGATATAGTCGCGCCCGTCGCCGTCGGGCGACCCCTTGTCCCAGCGGCTCGCCTTCCAGCAAATGTCCATGTCGATGCTGTCGACATGAACGATGGGGGCGATGGCGTCGAAGAAGGCGAGCTGGTCGCTGCCCGTCGCCCCCCGAATGTCCTCCGCCAGCGGCGCGGCGGTGAGGGGGCCGGTGGCGATGATCGCCAGGCCGCTGTCCGGCAGGCTGTCGATCCGCTCCCGGACGAGGGCGATGTTGGGATGGGCGGTGATCGCGCCGGTCACGCCCCGTGCGAAGCGTTCGCGGTCCACGGCGAGGGCGGAGCCTGCCGGCACCCTTGCCTTGTCCGCCTCCCGGATGATGAGCGAGCCGAGGCGCCGCATCTCCTGGTGGAGGAGGCCGACGGCGTTGCTGTTCGGATCGTCCGAGCGGAAGCTGTTCGAGCAGACCATCTCCGCCAGCGCGTCCGTCTCGTGCGCGGGCGTGGACCCGCCGCCGCCGCGCATTTCGGACAGGCGCACCTTGTGCCCCGCCTCGGCCAGTTGCCACGCCGCCTCCGACCCCGCGAGGCCGCCGCCGATGATGTGGATGCCGCCGCCCATGGGTCAGAAGCCCTGCGGGAAGACATGGCGCCCGTCCGGGCCGACGCGCAGGACGCTGTGCCCGGCCACGGCGGCATAGGGTATGTCGCTGTAGACATGGGGGAAGAGGTCGCCGCCGCGCGACGGCTCCCAGCGCAGCGCATCGCGCACGGCGGCAAGGTCTATCATCGCGACGACCAGCGGGTCGACGGCGCTGAAATAGCGGGCGGCCGTCTCCGCCGTCTGCGCGGCGGTGGAGAGGTGGATGAAGCCGTCGCGCACATCGTCGGGCGAGCCGGTATAGACGCCGCTTTCCTTCCACGCCCGGAAGGCGGGATGGTCGAGCAGCTTATAGGCGAAAAGTGTCGTCATGCCCGCTCTCTAGCCCTTGCGCGCGCGGCTGTCAGCGGGGAAGAACGCGCATGGCCGCGACTCCCCCGCTTTCCCCGCACCGTTTCGAAGCCGTCGAGGCCCATATCCGCGATCTGGTCGACAGGCAGGCGCTGCCGCACGGGCAGTTCCTGGCGGCGCGGGACGGGGAGGTGCTGCATGCCTTCCACGCCGGGCCGGCGCGCGAGGACGGGCGGGCGCTGCGGCCGGACGCGCTCTATCGCATCGCGTCCATGACCAAGGCGGTGACGGCCGTCGCCTTCCTGATGCTGGTGGAGCAGGGGCGGGTCGGGCTGAAGGATTCCGTCGCATCCGTGCTGCCGGAACTGTCTGATTTGCAAGTCTATTCCGGTGAAAAGATCACAGGCTTCCCGACCCGATCGGCGGCGAGGCAGCCGGTCATGCTGGACCTGCTGACCCATGTTGCCGGTTTTACCTATAGTTTTCAGAATGTTAGTCCAATAGATCAACTTTACTGGACAAGGGGAATCGATAATTTCAAGGCACCGATCACGCGGGAGGCCATGCTGGCGGCGCTGGCGGGACTGCCCTTGCTGCACGATCCCGGCGCGCGCTTCACCTATTCCATCGCGACCGACCTGATCGGCCTGATCGTCGAGCGGCTGGCGGACCGGCCGCTCGACGATTTCCTCGCGGAGCGCATCTTCGCGCCGCTGGGCATGACGGATACGGGCTTTGCGCTGCGGCCCGGCCAGCGGGAGCGCCATACGGATGCCTGGGCAATCCATCCCCGGCTGGGCCGCTATCTCTACGATCCGGCCGAGGGCGGGCTGTGGACTGATCCCAAGCGCTTTCCGTCGGGCGGCGGGGGGCTGCTCTCCACCGTCGCGGACTATCATCGCTTCTGCCGCATGCTGCTGGGCCGGGGCGCGCTGGACGGGGAGAGGCTGCTGCGGCCGGAGACGGTGGAGGACATGACGCGCAACCACCTGCCCGGCGGAGGGAGCATCGGGGCGATGTCGATCTCCAAATTCTCCGGCGAGGCCTATTATGACAGCGGCCACGGCCTCGGCATCGGCGTCTCCCTGCCGGGCGCGATGCAGCCCTGGCCCGCGGGCGGGTTCAACTGGGGCGGGCTGTTTTCCACCTGGTACAGGGTGACGCCCGCATCCGGCCTGATCCTGATCTTCATGACGCAGATCATCCCGCTGGAGGAAAGCAGCCTGATCGCGGACGTTCACGGGATATTGTTCGGCTGATTCGCGGGAACGGCACTGGCGCGGCCCCGATATCAACGCGCTAATCCCGCATCGTGCCATGCTGGCGGGTGTCCCGCATGACCAGATAGGCGATGAGCGACAGCGCCGCCATCCCGCTGACATACCAGAAGAAAAGCGATTCCTGTCCGACGCTTTTCAGCCAGAGGGCGGCATATTCGGCCGAGCCGCCGAACAGGGCGTTGGCGATGGCATAGGGAAGGGCGACGCCCAGGGCGCGGATATGGGGCGGGAAGAGTTCCGCCTTCACGATGGCGTTGATCGCCGTATAGCCGCTGACGATCACCAGTCCCGCCAGCACGAGGAAGAAGGCGCGCAGCGGCGAGCCGCCCTGGCCGATCAGCGTGAACAGGGGCACGGTGAACAAGGTCGCCCCGACGCCGAAGGCGATGAGCAGCGGCTTTCGCCCGATCCGGTCGGACAGGCCGCCCACCACGGGTTGCAGGATCATGTAGAGGAATAGCGCCGCGGTCATGATGCGCGCCGTCGTCTCCCGATCATATTCCGCTGAATTAACGAGATATTTCTGCATGTAAGTGGTGTAGGCATAGAAGGCGAGCGTGCCGCCCGCCGTGAGCGCGATGACGAGCAGCGCGGTGCCCGGATGCTCGCGGAACAGGGCGAAGGCGGAGGACGCCTTGTCCTTCGCACGGGATGCGAAGTCCTGCGTCTCGGCAAGGCCGCGGCGGATGAGGAAGACGCTGACCGCCAGAATGGCGCCGATGAAGAAGGGGATGCGCCAGCCCCATTGCTCCATCGCCGCCTCGCTGATGACGGCTTGCAGGGAGACCTGCACGGCGAGCGCGACCAGTTGTCCGGCGATCAGCGTGACATATTGGAAACTGGAGTAGAAGCCCCGGCTGCCGCGCGTCGCCATTTCGGAGAGATAGGTGGCGCTCGCCCCATATTCGCCGCCGATACTGAGCCCCTGAAGGAGCCGCGCAAGGAGCAGCAGGGCGGGCGCGGCGAGGCCGATGGCGTCATGGCCCGGCGTCACCGCGATCAAGAGCGAGCCGCCGCCCATCATCAGGACGGAGAGGGTGAGGCCCGCCTTTCGCCCGTGCCGGTCGCAATAAATGCCCATGATCCACGCGCCGATGGGCCGCATGAGGAAACCCACGCCGAAAATGGCGGCGGTGCTGAGAAGCTGCGCGGTGGCGTTGCCCTTCGGAAAGAAGACCGGCGCGAAATAGAGAGAGAAGGCGGCATAGGCATACCAGTCATACCATTCGACCAGATTGCCCAGCGATCCGCCGATGATGGAACGAAGACGATGCCGCGCATCGCCATGCTGTTGCTGAAGGCCCCCTGTCATGGGACGACAGTATCGCGGATGGGGAAAAGCGCAATGATGCGGTGGCGGCATTAGCGAGGTCCGGCGGGCATCGGCGCCCGCCGGACGGAAATCCTCAGGCCGAGGCCCCGATGAAATGCAGCGCGCACAGCTTGTTGCCGGACGGATCGCGCAGATAGGCGAGGTACATGGCATTGGGCTGTCCCGCATTGCGCACACCCGGCGCGTCCTCGATCGGCGTGCCGCCCGCCGCGATGCCCGCCGCGTGCCAGGCATCGACCTCCGCCGGGGACGTGCAGCCGAAGCCGATGGTGGAGCCGTTGCCGCTGGACGCCGGTTCCCCGTCAATGGGACGGGTGATCGCGAAATTGCCCGCAGGCGTCACCCAGAACCAGCGGCCCTTGGGGTCCTGAAAGCTCTGCGTGACGCCGATGGTGCCGAGAACGGCATCATAGAATTTCTTCGATGCGTCGAGGTCGTTGGCCCCCAGCATGACATGGCTGAACATGGTTTCTCCTTCTCGTGAAAGCCCGTCAGAACAGGACGACGGATCGGATGCTTTTTCCGGCGTGCAAGAGTTCGAAGCCCTT
>JASGGS010000129.1:0-11766 GCA_047602685.1 Sphingobium sp. | reverse complement strand
CGATCCGGCAGGCGTTGTCACGCGCGGACGGCAATATTTCCGGCGCGGCCAAGCTGCTGGGGATCAGCCGGCCGACGCTCTATGACCTCATGAAAACTTATGACCTGAACGCCTGAACGCGATTTTCAGGCAAGATGGGGGACGGCATCCTGTTGCGGCAGATCGGCGGCGGTCAGGCCCAGCCGCCGCATCTGCGCCGCCACAGGAGGCCACACGCTGCCGAGGAAACGCGCCCGCTCCGCATCCCGCACCCGGGCGGCGGCGCCTTCCGCCAGAAACAGCCCGACCCCGCGCCGCACCAAGATCAGCCCGTCGTCCTGGAAACTCTGATACGCCCTGGCCACCGTCAGGGGATTGGCCCCCTGCGCCACGGCAAAGGCACGCACGGAGGGCAGCATGGCGCCATCATCATAGGTGCCGTCCAATATGGATGCGGTGATGATGTCCCGGAGACGCAGATAGACGGGTCGGGTATCCTCGGCCATTACTGCATCAGTGCCATAATACAGCGACGCGCGCAAGCGAGCCGCCCGGGGCATCATCGCCAGACGGAGACGATGGCGTCATATTCGGGCCGGGGCCGTTCCTCCAGCGCCGCGCCGGCCGTGCCGATATAGATGAAACCGGCGATCTTTTCCCCCGGGCCGCCAAAAGCGTCGCGGACATGGTCGTCATAGGCCGCCCAGCCGGTCAGCCAGCCCGCGACAAAGCCCAGCGCATGGGCGGCATGGCCGATGTTCATACAGGCGGCGCCAGCGGACAGTTCCTGTTCCCAGACGGGGATCTTTACCTCACGGGCCGGTTTCGACAGCACGACGACGAGGACCGGCGCCTGCTGCGCGAACTCGCGGTTGGCGGCCAGTTCGACAGGCCCCTTGCCATGGGCGCGGCCCGTCGCCTCCGCCAGCACCGCCTCAAAGGCATCGCGCCGGTCCCGCGGCACGATGACGAAGCGCCAGGGCGCCAGCTTGCCATGATCGGGCGTGCGCATGCCGACGGACAGGATGGCGCGCAACTGCTCGTCCGTCGGACCGGGGGCGACCATGGCGCGCGGCTTGCCGCTGCGGCGGGTGGTGAGGAGCGAGAGCGGGGTGGAGCGGTCGTTGAACATAGGGGAAGGGTTAGAGCGATCGGGGGTCGGGGGGCATGGGAGCGCGCCCTCTCCACCGTTCGTCCTGAGCCTGTCGAAGGACCGTTCTCTTTCTCACGCGCCCCCAAGAACAAGTACGGTCCTTCGACAGGCTCAGGACGAACGGAGTGGGGTAGGCCCCTCAACACCCCGCCGGATACCCAACCCTCGGCCGCCGCCACAAATCCCCCTCGCGCGGCGCCATCGGATAGAGCCGCCCCCGCCGCGCGCCCTGCCAGCCCGCGCGGACCAGCCAGCCCAGCTTCTCCAGCCTGCCGGTGACGACGCGCCTTTCGAGCGCACCCTGCCCCGCCGCCGCGACTTTCCGGCCGATGCCGCCATAGATGCCCGCCGCCGCCAGCACCGCCCACGACGCGCGGAAGGGAAGCGCGGGCGTGCCGAGGCGGGCGCTCGCCTCATAACGGCCGGCGAGGGCGGCAAGACGGCCGGTCAGCCGGGCAAGACCGGGGCGGGCCGAAAGGGCGAGAAGGCCATCCTCCTCCAGCCCCATCTCCCCCAGCCATTGCCGCGGCAGATAGCATCGGCCGCCCCGCGCATCCTCGATCACATCGCGCGCGACATTGGCGAGCTGGAAGGCGAGGCCGAGATCGCAGGCTCTGTCCAGCACCGCGTCGTCATCCGGCGCCACGCCCATGATGATGGCCATCAGGCAGCCGACCGCGCCCGCCACATGATAGCAATAGGCGAAGAGATCGTCGGCCGTTTCCGGCCGCCAGCCCTCCGCATCCAGCGCGAAGCCCTCCGTCAGATCGTCGATGTAGCGGCGCGGCAGGCGGCATTCCCGCGCGACGAGGCCGAGGCAGTCGAAGGCGGCCTCCCCTGTCTCCTCCCCCGCCAGTGCGGCGTCGGTCAGTGCTTCCACGCGCGTCAGCCGGGCGTCCAGGTCCGCGACACCGGTGAGCGCGCCGCCATGATCCTGCCCGTCGATGATGTCGTCGCAGGCGCGGCACCAGGCATAGAGGAGCCACACATTGTCCCGCATGACCGGCGCGAACAGGCGCGATGCGGCGGCGAAGCTCCTTGACCCGCGCGCGATGCTGGCGCGGGCATGCGCGACCAATATGTCGCGCGAGGCCATCAGAGATCCTCCGCCTTCATCGCGAATATGGCCTTGTGGGGGACATGGGCGGCCATCGCGTCCAGCAAGGCGTCCAGCCTGTCGCGCGCGACCAGTATATGGGCATGCTCGGCCCGGACGAAGCCCGTGTCGATCATGTGCCGGTTGAAGGCGAGCAACCCGTCATAGAAGCCGAAGGCGTTGAGCAGGCCGACCGGCCTGGCATGATAACCGAGTTGCGCCCAGCTCATCGCCTCCCACAACTCATCCATGGTCCCCACCCCGCCCGGCAGGGTGATGAAGCCGTCCGACAGGTCGGTGAAGCGCTGCTTGCGCTCATGCATGGTCTCGACGATTTCCAGCCGGGTGAGGCCGCTATGGGCCAGTTCCGCGCTGACGAGGGCGCGCGGGATGACGCCCGTCACCTCGCCCCCGGCCGCCAGCGCGCCGTCCGCGAGCGCGCCCATGAGGCCGCGATGGCCGCCGCCATAGACGATGCCGATGCCCCGCCGGGCCAGCGCGTCCCCCACCTGCCGCGCCAGGGCGATATAGGCCGGGTCCGGAGGCGTCGCCGATCCGCAATAGACGGCAATCTGGCGGAGGACGTTCATCCCGCATTACCCAGCATGAGGTCGGCGGTTGCCCGCGCGCTGCCCACCACGCCGGGAATGCCCGCGCCCGGATGCGTGCCCGCGCCCACGAAATAGAGGTTGGAGATGATGTCGTCCCGGTTGTGCGCCCGGAAGAAGGCGCTCTGCGTCAGCAGCGGCTCCAGGCTGAAGGCATTGCCGTTATAGGCGCCGAGATCATGCTGGAAATCGCGCGGCGTATAGTGGAACCGCACGGTGATCCGGCTGCGCAGGTCCGGGATCAGGCGCCGCTCCACCTCCGCCAGGATGCGGTCGGCGAAGCGCGGCCCGACCTCTTCCCAGTCGATCGGCAGCTTGCCCAGATGCGGCACGGGCGCGAGCGCATAGAAGGTCGAATGGCCTTCGGGCGCCAGGCTGGGGTCCGTCACGGTCGGATGATGGAGGTAGAGCGAGAAATCCTCCGGCAGCACGCCATGCTCGAAAATATCCTTCAGCAGGCCGCGATAGCGCGGGCCGAACAGGATCATGTGCTGGGGAATGCCCTGCCAGCCACCCTTCACGCCGAAATGGAGGACGAACAGGCTGGGCGACCAGTGCTTGCGGGCCAGCTTCTCCGCCTGGGCCAGGCCGCGCGGATGGCCCTGGATCAGCGTGCCATAGCTGTGGTGGAGGTCCGCATTGCTGGCCACCGCATCCGTCTCGATATGAAAGCCCGTGACGGTGGAGACGGCCGTCGCCCGGTCCCCCAGCGTTTCTATCCGCGCGACCGGATCGCCGAGGCGCAGCGTGCCGCCCAGCCGCTCGAAATGGCGGACCATGCCGCTGACCAGCGCATTGGTGCCGCCCTTGGCGAACCAGACGCCGCCATCCTTCTCCAGCTTGTGGATGAGGGCGTAGATGGAACTGGTCGTCATCGGATTGCCGCCGACCAGCAGCGTGTGGAAGGACAGGGCCTGGCGCAGCTTCTCGTTCTTCACGAAGCCCGCGACCACCGAATAGACGGACCGCCATGCCTGATATTGGGCGAGTGACGGCGCTGCCTTCAGCATCGACTTGAAGTCGAGGAAGGCGACATGGCCGAGCTTCTGATAGCCCTCCCGATAGACGCCCGCCGAATAATCGAGGAACTTGCGATAGCCCTCCACATCCGAGGGATCGAGCCGGGCGATCTCCGCATGGAGGGCGGCATCGTCGTTGCTATAGTCGAAATGGGTGCCGTCGGGCCAGTTGAGCCGGTAGAAGGGCATGACCGGCAGCAGGGTGACGTCCTGCGCCATGTCGTGCCCCGTCAGGCGCCAGAGCTGCGCCAGGCACTCCGGATCGGTGATGACCGTCGGCCCGGCGTCGAAGACATGCCCCTCCCGATGCCAGACATAGGCGCGCCCGCCCGCCCGGTCGCGCGCCTCCAGCACGGTCGTCGAGACGCCCGCCGCCTGGAGGCGGATGGCGAGCGCAAGGCCGCCGAAGCCGGCACCGATCACGACGGCCGTTTTCACTTATCCCGTGCTCCCAGTGCGGCAATGGCCCGGCCCAGCGGGACCGGAGGCTTGCCCATCATGATCCTGAGCTTGTCATAAGCCGTGGACCGGCCCGCATAAAAGCGGTCGATGAGTCCGGGGTCAAGCCGGTAGAAGCGGGCGAGCACGCGATGCCGCTCCGGCGGGTCGGCCGCGTCGAAGAGAAGACGCGCGAGCAGGCGGTAATAGG
Organism: Sphingobium sp.; assembly: GCA_047602685.1. Classification (GTDB taxonomy): domain Bacteria; phylum Pseudomonadota; class Alphaproteobacteria; order Sphingomonadales; family Sphingomonadaceae; genus Sphingobium. The sequence continues at coordinate 7,262 of JASGGS010000129.1, read as the reverse complement.
ACTGCCCGCGCCAGTGCGCCCGTGCCAGCCGGTGCAGCGCGCCATGGAGGGCAGGGCCGGAGAGATCGTCCAGCGCCGCGACCGCCATCGCCACGCGCACCGCATCGACCAGCGAATAGCCGGTCATGGCGTGGAAGAAGCCGCCGCGCAGCCCCGCCTTCGCGACGCCGGGCGCATCCCCGCGCCAATAGGCCTCGAAATCGCCGCCCGCGCAGACGGGGAGGACGCCGGTCTCCGTACGGCCGGTCGTCTCCACCGTCCAGCCGCGCGCGGCGGCATAATCGGCTATGCGGCGCTTCAGCAGGGCGGCGTCCAGCGCCGCGTCCGTGCTGTAATAGGTGTCCTCCACAAAGAGGGAGCACGGGCCGAAGGGCAGGACATAGACGAAGCGGTAGCCGTCCGACTGGTCGACCGTCGCATCCATGATGATAGGGCGGGTCAGGCCGTGGGGGGCGGAGAGTTCCAGCCGCTGCCCCAGGAATTTCTGATAGCCGAGGCGGAGGGGCGAGAGGTCGCCCGGACCGCGCGCATCGATGACACCTCCGGCCGCTATGGTCCGTCCGTCCGCCAGCCGGATCGCTGTCGGGGTCACGAGATCGACGGCCGTGCCGGTCAGCAACGCGTCGGCGGGAAGGGCCGCGCGCAGGGCCGTATCGAGCCGCTCGCTCTCTATGCTCTGATAGCCCTGCGGAAGGACGCGCCCGAACCCCTCGAACCGGACTTCATGCCCGTCCCAGGCATGAGAGACGAGGGGGGCGACCAACCAGCGATGCTCCGGCGCGATGTCGCTGCCGAAACAGGACCACACATGATTGCCGCCGAAGCGATCCTCGCTCTCGACCAGAGCGACCCGCAGCCCCGGCCGCCTGCCGGCGAGCGCCAGCGCGATCAGGCCGCCCGCGAGGCCGCCGCCGGCGACGGCCACGTCCCAGGGCGCGTCGCTCATGCCGCGTCCGCCCCGCAGCCCGTCATTTGCGCCAACGGGACAGGGTGATGCCGATCTGCTCCTTGCGTTCGGTCAGGAGGAGCTTGACGATCTTCACGCTCACATGCCGCACCTTCTCGTCCTGGAGCAGCACCGTATCGATGATATGGTCGGCCACCGCCTCGATCAGGGTGAAATGCCGGTCGGGCGGCAGGGCCGTCGTCGCCGCATGCTTCAGGTCCATATAGTTCTTGGACGCGGAGAGGGGCGTGTCGGGATCATAATGATCGGCCACGGCCAGCAGCGCGCGCACGCTGATGCGCAGCGGCTGCGGCAGATGCGTCTCCTCCGAATAGATGCCGGTCAGGACATCGATGTCGAGATCGTCGACTTCAAGGACCAGATAATCTTCGCCGTTCAGATGGGACGGGGCCGATCCCCCGGTGAAATTCATGATGATTCGCGCTTTCCATTTCGCGCGGAGCCGTTAAAGCGCGCCGCTCCGGGCGCTATTGCCCGCGATGAGCCGGAACAGCAAGACGTGATGCGGTTGGAACCCCTCGCGCGCCATAGCGCCGATGCCATTGACGGACTGCTCGACGCCGCGTTCGGCACGGACAGGCGCGCGCGCACCGCCTATGCGATCCGGCGGGGCATGGCCTGGCTCACCGACCTCTCCTTCGCCGCCGTGGACGAGAGCGACGGCCGCCTGGCCGGGCTGCTCCAGAGCTGGCCGGTGGCGCTGCACGGGCCGGACGGGATGCAAACGCCGCTCATCATGATCGGCCCCGTCGCCGTCATGCCCGACGCGCAGGGCGGCGGCCATGGCCGCGCGCTGATGGACAGGCTGGTCGAGGCGGCCGCGCAGATCACCGACGATCCGCTGATGATGATCGGCGATCCGGGCTATTATCAGCGCTTCTGGGGCTTTTCGGCGGACGGCACGGGCGAGTGGCAGGCCCCCGGCCCGTTCGAGCGCCATCGCCTGCTGGCCCGCCTGTCCCGGCCCGAAGGCCATGCCATTCCGCGCGACGGCATGCTGGGTCCGCGTCAGGTTGCGCTCGCCACGGCCTGACCCGTCCCCCCTTTACGGAGGCGGAGGGGGCGTCCTATCTCAGTCCGGCTATGCCCATGGACCCGCCCCCCGACCTGTCGAAACTCTCGCTCGCCGAAATCGCGAAGCTCGCCGCCGAACGCAAATTGCCGCCGGTGGAGAAATGGAATCCCGCGCATTGCGGCCATAGCGGCATGCGAATCGCGCGCGACGGAACCTGGTTCCATGAAGGCAGCCCCATCGGCCGCAAGGAGATGGTGCGCCTCTTCTCCACCGTGCTGCGCCGCGAGGCGGACGGCAGCCATGTCCTCGTCACCCCGGTAGAGAAGCTGGACATCGATGTCGAGGATGCGCCCTTCATCGCCACGGAGATGCAGGTGCAGGGCGCGGGCCGGGACCGGCGGATCGCCTTTTCCCTGAACACGGGCGACCTCGTGCTGCTCGACGGCGAGCATCCGCTGATCGTGCGCGCGGACGAGAGCGGTCCCCTGCCCTATGTCGTCGTGCGCGGCGGCATGGAGGCGCGGATCGCGCGCAGCGTCTATTATGAACTGGCCAACATCGCCATTGCGGAGGATGCCGACGGACTGTGGAGCCACGGCCATTTCTTCCGCCTCGACGGACCAGAGCCGGACGGCGCCCATGCCCCTGCGTGACGAGATTGCGGACATCCTGGCCCAGGGCCATGCGCGTGAGCATCCCGACATCATCCTGGGCGCCGATTATGACGAGACACCGGAGGGCGAGCATCTGCCCTCGGCCGTCCTCATCGCGATCACCGACCGGCCGCAACCCGGCCTGATCCTGACCCAGAGGTCGGAGCATCTGCGCAAGCATCCTGGACAGGTGGCCTTCCCCGGCGGGCGGGTCGATCCGGAAGATTCGGGGATCGTCGCCGCAGCCCTTCGCGAAGCGCAGGAGGAGATCGGCCTGGCGCCCGCCATGGTCGACGTCATCGGCATGACCGACCCGTTCCGTACTCATACCGGCTATCTGATCGTGCCCGTCGTGGCGGTGATCCCCCCCGATATCGACTTCACCGCCGCTCCGGACGAGGTATCCGCCATTTTCGAGGTCCCGCTCGATTATGCGCTCGACCCCACGCGGCGCAATGTCGTGTTCACGGAGTTCGAGGGACGCACGCGCAACTATCATGAGATCCTCTGGAAGGACCGGCGGATATGGGGCGTCACGGCCGGGATGCTGGTGAACCTCTCCTACCGGCTTGATCCCGCGGCCCTGCGCGCCCTAAGCGCGGGGCGATGACGGAGACTTCCCTGCCCGAAACGCTGCCGCCCGGCGGATGGCGCGACGATGCCGGACTGACGCGCCTGTGCACGGCCCTGGGCGGGGGTGAGGCCGCGCGCTTCGTGGGGGGAGCGGTACGCGACAGCCTGCTCGGCATGGCGGTGAAGGACGTCGACATTGCCACCGTCCACCGGCCCGAGGCGGTCATGGAGCGGCTGAAGGCGGCTGGCATACGCGCGGTGCCCACCGGCATGGCCCATGGCACGGTCACGGCGATCCTGCCTGCCGGGCCGGTCGAGATCACCACCCTGCGCCATGACGTCGCCACGGACGGGCGCCATGCGACGGTCGCCTTCGCCTCCGACTGGCAGCAGGATGCGGCGCGGCGCGATTTCACGATGAACGCGCTCTATGCCGATCCGGAGACGGGCGCGATCCACGACTATTTCGACGGCCGCGCCGATCTCTCCGCCGCGCGCGTGCGCTTCATCGGCGATGCCGGAACCCGGATCGACGAGGATCATCTACGCATCCTTCGCTATTTCCGCTTCCTGGCCCGCTTCGGCCACGCCGATGCCGCATCGCGCGACTATGCCGCCTGCGTCGACAAGGCCGCGACCCTGATGGCGCTATCGCGCGAGCGGGTGGCGGACGAACTGCTCAAGCTGCTCGGCACCGCCGATCCCGTGCCCGCCCTGCGGCTGATGATCGATGGCGGGATCTTCGTTCCCATCGTGCCGGAAGCCATGACGGACGGCGTGGACAGGGTTGCGGCATTGATCCTGCGCGAGCGCGCCATGGGCGAGGCGCCGGACGGCCTGTTGCGGCTCACGGCCCTGCTGCCCACCGATCCGGCCGTGGCGGACAAGGTGGCCGCGCGCCTCAAGCTGTCGAACAAGGCGCGGGCGCGGATCGCCACGGCATTGGGGGAAGCGATCGACGGGGATGCGCGCCTGCTTGCCTATAGATTGGGCACGCGCGGCGCGCTTGACCGGATCGCGCTGGGCCGCGCGCTTTCACCGGGCGATGCGAGGCTGCTGGCGGAGTGGGCGGTACCGCGCCTGCCCGTGGGGGGCGGCGACCTGATCGCGCGCGGGCTGCCGGCAGGGCCGGAAGTGGCGCGGACGCTGAGAGCGTTGGAAGAGAAATGGATTGCGGCGGGCTATCCCGGCCGCGAGCACACGCTGGAATTGGCGGATCAGCTGTTGGAACGGTAGCGCGCGCGCCAGAAGGCAAAGGCGTCGTCGGCCGACATGGGCCGCGCATAATAATAGCCCTGACCCCGGTCGCAGCCCAGTTCGGCCAGCGCCTGCCCGACCTCGGCCGTCTCTATGCCTTCGGCCACGGTGCGCATGCCCAACGCCCCGGCAAGGGACAATATGGCACGCACGATCGCCTTCTTGTCGCGGTCGCCGACCATGCCGTTCACGAAGCTGCGGTCGATCTTCAGTACGTCGATGGGCAGCATCTGGAGATTGGCGAGATTCGAGAAGCCGGTGCCGAAATCGTCCATGGCGATGGTCAGGTCCATCTCCTTGAGCGCGCCCAGCAATGTACGGGTCTTGTGGATATCCGCGACCAGCGCGCTTTCCGTCATTTCCACGGTGACGCGCGCGCCGTCGACGCCGCTACCCTCCAGCGCATCCCGAACCGCCTCCGCCACGTCGTCCCGCGCGATCTGCACCGGCGAAACGTTGATGTTGAGGGTCAGGGGCACGCGCGCGCCGAATGCGGCATCCCATTTCGCCAGATGCGCCATCGCCTGCCGCAGCGCCCAGCGGCCGAGCGGCAGGATCAGGCCGGATTCCTCCGCGACGGGAATGAATTTCACGGGCGAGACGAAGCCAAGTTCCGCATCGTTCCAGCGCGCGAGCGCCTCGAAGCCGACCACTTCCCCGCTCGACAGCGAGACGAAGGGCTGGAAATCGAGATAGAGGGCGTCCTGGGCCAGCGCGTCGCGCAGGCGGCTTTCCAGGGTGAAACGCTCCTGCGCCTCGATCAGGGCGCTGGGACGGTAGATTTCAAAGACGCCGCTCTGCTTGGAGCGCTTCACCGCCACCTGCGCGCGGCGGAACAGCTCCTCGGCCTCTTCCTCCTCGCCCGTGGCGACGGCGCAGCCCACGGCCGCCTCGACATTGATGAGATAGGAGGAAATGCGGATCGGGGTTTCGAGCGCGGTACGGATGCGCTTGGCGATCTGGAGAACATCATCCATCCCCTTCACCGCGACGGAGTGGATGGCGAATTCATTGCCGCCGACCCGGCCGAGCACATCGGTCGCGCGCAGGATCGACTTGATGCGGCGGGCCACGGTGATGATGATCTCGTCGCCCGCGATGGAGCCGAGCGATTCGTTGATGCGGCTGAAACGGACGAGATCGACCGCGATGATCGCATGTCCGCTTTCCGCCGTCCCTTCACGCCCTTCCACCTGCTCGAGGAAACCCGCCCGGTTGGGCAGCGCGGTCAGCATGTCGGTCAGCAGTTCGCGGCGCAGCACCTTCTCGATGCGGCTGGCGTCCGAACGGTCGATGGCGGTGAAGAGGGCAAGCGGCGCGGCGGAGGTCGGCGAGGCGATTCGCGCGATGGAGGCGCTGTAGGTCCGGGGGCCAAGGGCGCTGGCATAGTCGAGGTTGAACTGAAAGGCTTCCTCCCGCCCGGCGGCAACGGCCCGCATGCGGGACAGCCAGGCGCCATGGCCTTCCTGCCCCTCGACCGGCTCCGCGTCGCGTTCCTTCAGAAACTGCTCGAACCGGCTGTTGGTGCTGACGAATTCTATCGATTCGCCATTGGCCCGGAGGATCGCCGCAGGGTGCATGATCGCATCCACCACGGCGCGCATATGTTCGATTTCATGCGGATCCAGCGAAGAATCAGCATGGCGCGACGAAGCCTTGGGGCTTTGTTTGAGGCGCGCATCACGAACGGTCATGGCAGTTGCCATAGACGACAGATAGTAAATGAAGATTAAATCATCCGGCCGATTCGGCAGGGAATTCCGCGATTTAAACTAGTTGAGCCTCGCTTCCGCGATCAGTCGAAGCGGTTGTCGCGGCGGAAACCCTGCGGCGGCATCCGGCCCGCCGCGCCGCGCGCCGCGCGCCAGGCCAGAAGGTCCGTTTCCGTGCGGACCCGACCGCTTTCCCCGCCCATGGCCCAGCTCAATCCGTCCGCCAGCGTGAAGGTCGTGGCGTCGGACAGCGCGCCTTCCCGATAGCGCTGTAGCTGCACGCCCTGCCCCCGGCCCAGCACCGGCACCTCGGCGAGGGCGAAGATCACCAGCTTGCGGTTGCTGCCGATGACGGCGACGCTATCCGCGCCCAGCCGGACGGGACGCACGACCTTCAGCGCCTGACCGGCCTTGAGGTTCACGACCTGCCGCCCCTTGCGCGTCTCGGCCAATATCTCCTCCATTTCGGCGACGAAGCCGCGCCCGTCGGTAGAGGCCAGCAGCAGGCGCCCGTCCGCGCGGGCGGGAAACAACGCGACGATCTGCGATTCATTGGCCACATCGGCCATCAGGCGCACCGGCTCGCCAAAACCGCGTCCACCCGGCAGCTTGTCCGCGCCCAGGGTGAAGAAGCGGCCGTCGGACGTAGCGAGCAGCAGCTTGTCCGTGGTCTGCGCATGGAGGGCGAAGGCGGGGCCGTCCCCTTCCTTGAATTTCAGCGTGTCGGTGGCGGACAGGTCGGCATGCCCCTTCATCGCGCGAATCCAGCCGCGCTGGGACAGAATGACGGTGATCGGTTCGCGCTCGATCATGGCTTCCAGCGGAATTTCGCGCGTGGGCGCAGCCTCCTCCACCAGGGTCCGGCGCCGGCCGATGCCATTTTCGGCATCCGGGTCGTAGCGCTTGCGCAGCGCGGTCAGATCGCGCTTCAGGCGGGTGCGCTGGCGGCCGGGATTCTCGATGAGCTTTTCCAGCTCCTCCTTCTCCTTGAGCAGTTCGTCATGCTCTCGGCGCAGTTCCATCTCCTCCAGCTTGCGCAAGCTGCGCAGGCGCATGTTGAGGATCGCCTCGGCCTGCCGGTCGGT